>QHYR01000222.1 GCA_003223315.1 Acidobacteriota bacterium
CAGGCTACCGTAGAGCACCACTCCCAGAACGGCCATCAGGAATACGCCCGTGCTGTAGGTGCGCACAAGAAAAACGCGCAGATCGAGGACGGGATGCGGCGTCTTCAGTTCATAAATCACCAGCGCGGTGAGCGCGACGAAAGAGGTCACCGCGAGCGCCGTAATCCAGTGCGCCGCGAACCAATCCGCCTCCTGGCCTTTATCCAGCACCACTTGCAGACAAGCCACGCCGATCGCCAGCATGCCGATGCCCCAATAATCGATACGCTGCGAACTCCGCCGGATATAAGGCGGATCGAAGATGAACAGCTGGGTCATGACCAGGGAAGCGATACCCACCGGCACGTTGATGTAGAAGACCCAGCGCCAACTGTAACTGTCGGTGAGCCATCCGCCCATTACCGGGCCGAGCATCGGCGCAACCACGATGCCGAGCCCCCAAAAGGCCATAGCCTTCCCGCGATCTTCGGGCGGAAAGGATTCCAGCAAGACGGCCTGCGAAATCGGCTGCAGCGCTCCGCCACAAGCGCCTTGCACTACACGGAAAATAATGAGCAGCGGCAGCGTGGGCGCGAGACCACACAGGAAAGATGCGGTGGTGAATCCGGAAACCGCCAGCATCAGCAAGCGCTTGCGCCCCAGTTGGTTGGCCAGCCAGCCGGTGATCGGCAGGATGATGGCGTTGGCCACCAGGTAGGAAGTGAGCGCCCAGGTGGCTTCGTCAACGCTCGCGGAGAGGTTGCCGGCGATGTGCGGCAGCGATACGTTGACCACCGTGGTGTCCAGCACCTCCATGAAGGTGCTCAACATCACCGAAATGGCGATGATCCAGGGATTGATTTCGGGATTGATTTCCCCTGCGGCGGGTTGGGTTGCCATGTTCCAGGCCGGCGGTTAGATGGAATTGCTATACGTATACGTATTGAGGCGCCTCTGCTGCTCGGCTCCTTTTATCTTGATGCAAGCCGCGCAACGAGGGGTACGAATCGGCAGCTTGGCTGTGGTATGGCGGGTGATCAATGTCTCCGGACGGCGGGAATCGGCGCGAGTCAGTTAGGGCGCGCCTCCCGCGCTTCGCGTTCCAGTTTCTCGCGCACTTCTCTCGACTCTCCCTCGCCGGAGAGTAACGTCTTCCCGTTGGGGAGCGCCACCGAGACGACGCGCCCGAGCGGCAGGCCATTCTTGACCTGGAGGATCGTGACCGTCACTTCATCGCCAGACTTAATGGCCGCCTTACTCCAGCCCACGTTGGTCATGCTGACCGGATTTTGCGTCTCCCCTACCCAATGCACCACTTTCCCGTCATCGCCTTTTACGTCGAACTGCAGCAGGCAATGCGGATTGGACCACAGCCATTCCGTGACGGTTCCCTTCACGGTAATTTTCTTGTCGTTCTCGAATGCCGCCGTTCCGTGGTGTGCCAAGAGCGGAAAAGTAAGCGTCACCATACCAACCGCCAGTACCACTTCCGCCATAACTTTACTTCTCATTTGCGATGGCCTCCGCCGGGAATAGCGTTCCCGCAAACTCGTAAGCCGATCACATTTTAGACTGACCGGAATTATCGCACAAATTCGTCTTCCGCAAGCTTGGCAGCGTCTATTGCATCGAGCATGTGGTTATCGAGCATGTCGTGTCCAGGAGACGCATCTCTGAAGGACGAGGCCTCGCGGGCAGATCGGCGCAAGCTATCGTTCTATCGTTGCGGCGCTTGGCCCGCGGGGGCGCTCGCAGGATGCGCGAACGTCTTGTTATAGTTCTCCATCTCCGAGGGTGAGCAGTACTGTTCCATTACGTCGCGATGCGGGTCCTCCAATTTCATGGGGAACTTGTCCATGGCCACCCAGGGCTTGGTATACATCTTGGGATCGTTGATCGTCACCGTCCAGTCCAAATGGTCGTGGTCCACGCGATGCAGCCTTTCTTCCACGCGCACCTGGTCGCTGATGGGGCGCCCCGCAGTATCCAGCCAGACCCGCTCTTCTCCCATCATTCCAACCGTCTGGACGACGAGTGTGGTGTCGTCCACCCACTTGCCCACTGAGTATCCGTAATAACGCGGCTCCTTCGTTTCACCACCAACGGCTACGCCGCCATCCACCATCTTCGGAAGCTCGCGGCCGTCGGTCCAGATGATGCGCCAGGCGGTTCCATACTCGTACAAGATGGCGACCTTGTATTCGTTTTGCAGGATTTGTGTTTCCCTCAGGTTATAAAAATTCATGCGCGGGAATCCCAGCGGCTCGCATTTGTCGCGCGGATCATTATTGAACTCGGGGAGATTCTCGTCGGGTCCAAACAGCGCGTGATGGGACTTGTATGTTTGCAATCCGTAAGGCGTGTAAGGCAGCTGATGTTCCGGCTTGCCGTCATTGGGCATGGCCTTTACGCCATCGGGTTGGATGCCTTCGCTCGGACCATTGGCCGGTTCCCAAGTTCCGGAAAGGTCGTGGCGCGGAGCGGGCGCCGGGGCCGTTTTCTGGCCTTTAACCGCTGCTGATTTCTGGTCCTTGACTGCCGGCGCCGGCGGCTGCTGCGGCCGCTTACTTCGACCGAGCGCCACCGGCGAACCGAGCGTCACCGACAAAAAGGCCAGCGCCGGTACCAGGACCATTACGAGGACCCTAACGAGATTCAGCAATTTCGAAGCCAACGACATCCTCGTTACTTGCCGCAGCCCTGCCGGGCCTGCTCGAGTTGCTTGAAAAGCCGCGCCGCGCCTTGCCCATCGAGCGTGCGCATGACGTGGCCTTCGCCCTTTTCCTCGCTGAATTCGACCGTAAATCCCTGGCTCCGGAACTTCGCGGCCTGCTGCTCTTCGCTTTGGAGCCAATCCTCATCGAGTTCTCCGGCATACATATAGATACACATCTTGGCGAGAGCTCGCACGCGCTCCGGCGAGGCGTCGTCCAGGAATCCGGGAAGGCCGGTCACCGACCAGAAATACTGCGGATAGAGAGAAGCAATATGAAAGGCGCTGAGCCCGCCATTGGAAACGCCGGCGATATGGAACTTGTTCTGCAGAATCTTGAAATCGCCGAGCAGCTTGACGATAAACGCGGGAAAGACGCGGTCCCCGCTTTCAAAGAAAAGGTCCCCATTCGGCGCCGCCGGGAGGATCACGATGTAGCCCAGAGTTTCCGCCTGTTGCCGCCAATTTCGCTCGAGCGTGGCTTGCACCATGCTCATCGTCTGCGGCCCGCCGCCAAATGCGAGAATCGCGGGATACGCCTTGGCCGGATCGTAGCCATTCGGCAGGACGACTTTGTATTGCAGTTTGGTTCCCGAAATATCCGCGACTTTATCCATCACTTCCGCGGCTAGAGGCTGGACCGAGAGCAGGACCGCGGCAATGGCAGCAGCAGGAAAGAGCAATCTCGACCCAAAACGGTAGGACATAGTCGGCGCACTCCTTGCTGATTTAATGGCTGACGATTTCGCCCGCAGATTATACGTTAATCGGGCGTGGCACGCAGGGCAAAACGGCTGTAGAATCCCGCCATCCCCGGTTGCGAGAGCAAATCCAACCTAGGAGAACCGTAGATGCGAAGGCAAATCGCGCCATGCGCTCTTATTACATTCTTCCTAGTCGCAGCCCCGATCGTCGGAGCCCCCATCGGCAAGTGGGTCGAGGTGCGCAGCCCGAATTTTATCGTCGTCAGCAACACGGGCGAAGGCCAAGCGCGCAAGACCGCGGTGCAGTTTGAGCAGGTTCGCTCGCTGTTTCGCGAGTCTCTTGCCTATGCAAACAAAAGCACCTCGCCGGTCATCACCATTCTCGCGGTCAAGGATGAAAATTCCCTTCGCGAGTTACTGCCGGAATATTGGGCGGAAAAGGGACACACGCATCCTGCCGGCGTTTTCATCGGCGGCCCCTATGATCAATTCCAGGTGGCCCTCAATCTCAGCGCGCCCGGCGAAAACCCCTACGAGAGCCTGTATCACGAATACTACCATTCCGTTAGTGTGCCCTATTTTCCTGGCCTGCCGGTGTGGGTTGCCGAAGGCATGGCCGATT
>QHYR01000008.1 GCA_003223315.1 Acidobacteriota bacterium
AATTTGGGATCGGAGGTAGTGCCCTCAATTTGAAATGGAATTTTCAGACCGCCACCGCTGCTGCACCCGCCGCCACCCACGCTGCCGCCGGTGACCGTGCCCAGAATTCCGCCTAGAGCGCCAGCGGCGCTATTCGCCCCACCGGCGGCTGAGCCTGCCGCGCTGCTGGCCTCTTTCGTGAGCGTTGCCAGCATTTTGAAATTGAGGACGTTCTTCGAGTCCACCGTGCCCGCACCGGTGAGATTCCCAATGGTTGGAAGGACGGCAAGAAAGTTCTCAGCCTGAATGCCGGTGGGCGCCATGCGGACATTCGAGGTGAGTTTCTCGATATTCAGGTCCTGGCCCGATTTGATTCCTGCGAGCGAGGCGACGGAAGCCATTTTCGAACCGAGATCGAAGTTCGCGAGCACGCCGTTGAAAAGGCCGACCGTGCCGGTGGTGACGACTCTGTTGGTGGGACCTGTGAGAGTGAGATCGCTGTTGAGCATCCCGCTCTGAAGCGAAGCGCCCTTCGGGAGATGCACGCCGAGCGCGGGAAGGAACGCTTCGAGATCTTTCGCGGGCATGTTCTTGGCGTCGAGCTTGATGTTGATGACCGTAGCCTCCCCCGCCGTTTCGTAAGTACCGTTGAGATGGGCTGCCGCGTTGCCGATATTAAGCGTCGAAGGATTCAGCACGCCGGCGTTCTTGCGGAGATTGTATTTCGTATCGTAATTCACGGTCACGGGAACTCCGGAGGGCGAACCCCCGGCGACCAAAAGCGCATCGGAAAACTTGACGGTGCCCTTGGTTTGCGCTTCGCCGCCTTGCGAGGAGAGATTGCCGTCGAGATCAACAAGGCCGCCAAGACCCGCGGAAGAGTCGAGGAAACCCGTGGAGGCAAGATTCAAGCCCGTGACGTTGAGCTTGGCATTGAGTGGAGTGAGCGAAGTATCCGCTTGATCCACGGGCCCAAAAGTGCCGTCCAGCTTGAACTTGCCGCCAGAGGGCAAATCCGCCGTGACGGTGACCGGAAATTTCGAAGTCAGCGAAACGTCCGAAGCGGTGACGTTAACGTGATCGTAGGTGCTGCGCTTCTGCGAATTCGTCGAGCCGACGATGATGCTGCCGTCGCTCAGCGTAACTTTCTTGACGGACACTTCGGCCGCGGCTGCCGGGGAAGGTTTTTCCGGCCCCTCCTTGGCCTTCGCTTTTGCGGCGGAACCACCCAGCGAGGAATAGTTCCACACGCCGGCGGCGTTGTGAAGCAGCGTCACTTGCGGCGTGTCAATCGTGACGCCAGTGACATGGAGCGTCTTCGAGAAAATCAGCGGCATCATTTCCACGCCCACCTTCAGCGACTTCGCGGTGAGAAAGGGAGACGAGCTGAATTTCGGATCGTCGCCGATGGTGATATTGTCGGCCGAGAGCGAGCCGCTAATGAGCGACAGGCTCAGATTGCCGAGTTCGACTTTGCGCCCCAGCGCCGCCGAAGCTTTTTCCTCAATCGTGGGCCGGAACTGATTCACGGGAATCAAAAACGGCACTACGAGCACCACCACGACCAGCACACCCACCACGATGAGCACAATCTTCAAAGTCTTTTTCATGACGACCTCCAAGGCGGGAGGAATGGGCCATCCCCCGAACGCAGAAAGGCGAGGATAGCACAGCGACTATATACATGAGGGAGGGCGTAGGCATCTGTCCACTTTGGGACAGGGCGATACGTGACCCGTGACTCCCGACTCCCGGCTGGTGATCCTGGTGATCCATCGACCGTGATCCATCGACCGTGTCAACGCAAAGTAGAAATGTCCGGTTTTCTGCCATATTGAAATGTCCGCCATGGGTGCTGCGGAGGAACACTCTTTCGGGTCTTTGATACTGGATGTGCGGTAAGTCCTGGAGGCCGTAGGCCGGAAGGACTTACCGCGCGCGGCGCCGGTTCCGGACAGGGGCGCAGGCGCAGATAGCGATTGCGGAAGCGCAGCCAGTGCGAGCCGTCCAGACGCCGTTCGATTTCCACCGAGGCTCCCCGTAAACCAGCGCAGACTTCTTCCCGTGGCACGCCCCAGCGGTTTCCGTCCCAGCTGACGGTGTGATCGTCTGCCACCTTGCGGGCCACGCGCACACTCAGGATTTCTTCCAGGCGATGTTCTCGCCCCAGCCGTCGATGGGCATTGCGTGGATGGCGCGGTACCACCGTGAATCGCTCTTCCCACTCGGGAAGAAAGCGCGTTTCCAAAAAGTGATTCGCAGCTTCGAGGCTAGCGATTCCCGCCAAACGCATTTCCTTCACCAGGCGGTCCTGGAGGGTCTCGAACAATCGCTCGATGCGCCCTTTCGCCTGCGGACTTTGTGCCGCGATCCATTCGATCCGCAGTTCGCCAAGTGCCCGTCCGAACTGGGAGCGCGCCCCGGCTTCTCCCCGGAGTTGTTCGGAGACCGCCGCAGAACCTGCCGTGCGAAAGATGCTGTTTTTATCGGTGTAATGGGCCAGCGGACGCCCGTAGCGTCGCAACCATCCCCCCAAGGTTCGCAAGTTCTCTTCCGTGGTGTCGTGTTCGGTGAAACGTGCCCACACCCGGCTGGTAGCGTCATCGATCAGCGCGATCAACTGACATGCCGGGCCACGCTCCTCTAACCAGCGAAAAGGGGAGCTATCCTGCATCACCAGCTCCCCAAAACTCGCTCTTCGCTCGCGCCACACGTGGATCTTTTTCACCCGCTGGGAGCGCGGGCGCCAGAAGGCCGCTTTGCTCATCCACTTCCGCAGCGTCTCGCGGCTCACCGCCAATCCTTCCTTCGCCAAGTGTTCGGCAGCCAGCGTGGGTCCAAAATCAGCATACCGCTGGCGCACCCGCGCCAGAATCTTCTGCTCGAAGCGTGCAGCGAACTTGCGATTGGAGGGCCGTCCGCGTAATCCATGAATCACCGCCCGGTCTCCTTGCTCCCGCAGGCGCAGCAATAACCGGCGCACCTGACGGTCGGTGATCTTGATCCGCTGTGCAGCCGCGACCTGCGTTAAATGCCCTTGCTGTACGTCCTGCAACACGCGCAGTCGGTCCCGTTCTCGTTGGCTCAAGGCCATTCGCTCCGTTTCCATGGGTCCCTCGGCCACCCATGAAAGCGGACATTTCTACTTTGCACAAACCGGACATTCTCATTTTGCGGCGACAACTCCGTTATGCACTCTTGACAATCGAGAGGCGCGGGCATAGGTTCTCTCGCACGGCCAGTCTTTCCTTCTCGGAAGTTCCCCATGAATTGCGAAACCATGCTTCAGGAGGAGAAGCTATGAGCGAAACTCTGAATTACAGATGCGCGTTCTTTTCCATGCTTTTGATTTCCGGAGTGCTCGTTCTCGGGTCGCGAAGCGCTCCACCTCAGGAAAAGCCGCGCACTCCCGCCGAGGGCCACGATATTCATGTGCTGGCTCCCCACAAGATGGATGGCAAAGTGATGGGCCCCTATCATCACTACTGCAAACCCGTATCGAGTGACATCCTCGAATGCCTGATCTACGAATCCACGGAACCTAATGCCCTGCTCAAACAGGTGGAATACTTTGTTGCCAAGAACGTCTCGCGATCCAACGTTTCTCTCGAGACCTGGAATAAGTTCTACCACGACCACACGGTCGAGATTGCCACTGGCCGAGTGCAGGTTCTGGATCGATCACCCGAGGAGGCCAAGAAAATTGCAGAGGCCGCCGCCCAAACCGACGGCATCATCTTTCACCTCTGGTTGCCCGACGACGGTAAAGCTCCAAACGGGACTGTCGGACATCCGCAGTCCGTGGGCCACAAAGAATTGACGGCCAAGGAGTATGGCGCAAAGTAACAGCACTGCCTGCATGTCATTGGTTTCTTCCCGTCCCTGCCGTCAGTTGCCACAATCAGTTGTCTAGTGTCGGAAAAGGGCGACACTTGCGAGGCGGCGCGGTTTTCGCGCGTTCGCGATGCAAGGTCATTGACTTGTTCGCGCGGAGTTTGGTAATTGAAGGGCAAACTGCTTGTAAGCCCTTCGCTGCGACAGGCTTGCGGCTCGTTCCTGCCTCCGTAGCAACAGCCGTTTCAAGGGCCATTCGTCTTGGCAAGAAGGCCCGGCAACCAATGGCTTCGGGAATGCACCGTCTCGCTAGAACAGGAGGCCGCCCGTGAATGCTCCCAGCCCAGCCCGTTCAAACCTCAGGCCCATCGCTCTGATGCTCCTGGTTGCGATGATCGCGACTGGCGCGTCCGGTTGCGCACATTTCCTGGATTATATCTTGTTCTCTCCAGAGATCACGACCAAGAGGCTGCCGAATGGCACGGTCGGAGTCCCTTCG
>QHYR01000009.1 GCA_003223315.1 Acidobacteriota bacterium
AAAGCGATCTTCGGGCAAATCGTTGAAGAGTTGAAACCGCGGGTCCTGCGACGCATTCTGGCTCACGGCGGCCGTCCGTCCATGTTCGGCTACCCAGCCCGTGATCCCTTGCCCCATCTTCAGTTTGAGGCGATTGACGGCTTCCGGATGGGGATTCTTCGAGGCGCGCAGCACGAGTTCATCATTCTCCAGCACGTAGACAAAACAGGAATCGCACCTCATCACCGAAGTCGTAAAATCCACGACTTCGGCGAGCACCTGCTGGAGCGGCGCAGGGGTGCCACTTTCCGCGGTGCGCTCCAAAGGGACATTCTGCGCCTGTTTGGGAATGACTTCCGTCAGAAGCTGAATGTGCCGCTCGTTTTCTTGGAGCTCGCTGGTCGATTGCTGCAACGCCGCGGTGCGTTCGGCGACCAGAACCTGCAGCTGGCTGCGCGTCTGCTTCAGCTCCTTCTCGCTCTCTTTTTTCAAGGCGCTCACCCAACTGGCAACCAGCGAGCAGATCACAAACACTGCAAAGTAGCTAACTTCCGTTGCCTTGATGGCGAAGGAATAGAGCGGCGGAACAAAAAAGTAGTCCACCACAAGCGTGGAGATCAGCACCGCAAAAAGTCCCGGAAGCATGCCCCCGAACCACGCGCTGGCCACCACGCCGGCGAAAAACAGGAAAAGAAACGGATGCGGGAAAAGGGGTTGCAGGGCGAGGCTCGCCAGAAATGCTGCGGCCACAAAAGATGATGCCAAACCGTATCGCCGGATCACGGAGCCGACTGGCCTCCCGTCGCTTCGTTGAATGACGGGTTGGAACTCCGTAGCGCATCGTACTGTTTCCGCTCTGGCTTCCACGCGCGTGCAGCTCCCCATGTGGATTTCATTTCTCACGCTAAACGGCTCTTGCAGCGTACGCAAACTCAAACTTTCGTTCGGAACGATCAGTTCTTGAAGTGCCTTTCACTAGCGATTTGCGAAATAGAACAGCAGGGCAAAAATTACGATCGGTATCAGCGCCATAGCCACGTACAGAGCAACCTTTCTTGGCTGTGATGAACGCCCCTTCTTCCAATCCCACAGTTCCGCGCGGTCAGCAACGCCGACTTGGTCCAGGTGTTCGAGATCCCGTGCGAAGTCGTGAGCATTCGCGTAACGGTTTCTGGGTTCGCGTTCGAGAGCCCTATAAATCACCTCCTGTAGCTGAGGAGAGATGGCCGGATTGATTTCGCGTGGCGGGACAGGATGGCTCAGGGTTCGGTCGAAAGGCTCCGACTCGGGAAATGGCTTTCTGCCCGTGACCATCTCGTACAATATGATTCCCACCGCATAGATATCGCTTCGTGCATCGCCCCGTTTGCCTTTCAGCTCCTCGGGAGAAATGTATTCGGAGCCGCCGGTGAGCTGCGAAATACTTGTAAAGGTGATGCGTCGCCCTGCGGCTTGTCCCGCGGCACCAAAGTCAATCAGCTTTATGTGATCCTCGGCTCCGACCAGGATGTGCTCCGGCCGAAGATCCCGGTGGACGATTCCATGGTTGTGGATGTATTCGAGCGCCCGGCAGATCGATATGACGATACGCATCGCACGCTCGGCGGTAAACTTCTCTTCCGACATGACCTGACGCAGCGGTTTTCCTTCAAACCACTCCATCACGATGTATGGGCGGCTGCGGTCGTGGTCAGCGAGGAGCTTGATGAGTCCAGGGTGATTTAATTCCTGGCCGATCTCCTCTTCTCGACGAAACCGGTCAGCGAAAGTGGGGTCGCTCTCCAGTTCAGAGTGGGGAACCTTGAGAGCTACCTGTTGATCGGTGCGCAAATCGATAGCACGGAAAATTGTCGCCACCGCGCTGTGGGCGACCACGCCATCGATCCGGTAGTGATCGAGTTTGTCGCCAGAATTGATGGGTTGGTCTAGCATCACAGCCGATGATTACTCGCTGTTTCTCCTCAGATAGAATTGCCCGCCCATTCTGTCCGAGCTACTCCGGATTCGAGACGGCCTCGTTACCAAGAGAGACGGTGTCTGTTCCACGAGACGTTCACACCCTCAACGCCGGTTGATCGGGCGGTCCGTCAATTTCTTCCGGCCTCGCTTCGCCGGGCAAGATCTCCTGCCTATTGTCGGCTGTTTGGGCAAGGCCCACAGCCGCGAGACCTTCCTCGATGTCCTGTTGAGATGCCAGATGAAATGCGCCGCGCAAGACTACGGGAGTCAACAGCGTCGTTAGTAACACGACTGCAACCATGACGGCGACTTCGGATCGGCCGAAAATCCCGGTGCTGGCGCCCATGGCAGTCACGATCAATCCAACTTCACCGCGAGAGATCATGCCGCAGCCAACACGGAGGCTGCGGACCCAGTCCATGCCAGAGGCCAGCGCCGCAAATCCGCACCCGATAAGCTTCCCGATGATCGCCACGGCCAAAGTTACCCATAACAGAGCCCAATGCCCACCGAGTGCCCGATAATCGCTGGAAAGCCCGATGGAGACGAAAAATAAGGGAATCAACAGGCCGTGGCCAATGGCGTAGAAGCTGCGCTCGACGTCGGCCTTGTATTCCGAACTGGCAAACACGTACCCAAGTAGGTAAGCGCCTGTAATTCCCGCCACGCTACCCAGCCATTCGGCGGAAAGTGCGTACACCAGGACCAGCGCCAAAACGCAACTCGGGACCGCTTCGTTAGCTGTCAGCCTTCGCAATTGAAGAATTAAAGGGTCGAGCCAGCGCCTTGCGGCTCCATATCCGATAACGAAAAATAAAGTCACACAAATGGAAATCAGCATCATCTGCACAATCAAGGGATGGCCGGCGGCCGAGGGGATGCGATGTTGCAACCAGCCGCTGGCCATCGGCGCGATGCCGAAGGATTCTCCTTTGGTGGTAATCGACGCGGCGAGGAACGCCAGCACGAACAAACCCATAACATCATCAATGACCGCCGCACCTAAAATCACGGTGCCCTCGGGGGAAGACATCTGTCCTGCATCCATCAGAGTTCGAGCGGAGATGGAAACACTCGTGGCCGTCAGCGCGCCGCCCAAGAAGCATGCCGTGATCCAGGAAAGGCCAAAGAGGTGTCCCACAGCCGCGCCTAGCAGGAATGGCCAGATGACGCCGAATAATGCCACGAGGAATGCAGTGGTGCCGGCTTCGTGCATGCGGTCGACGTCGGTTTCCACGCCCGCGAGGAACATCAGCACAAATCCGCCGATCTGAGCCAGAAGCAACAAAGCGCCCGTAGCTTGGCCGCTTTGAAACAGATGCAGATGCAACAGATTAACAGCCCCCGGGCCAAGCGAAACGCCGACTAGCAGTTCCCCCAGAATGGCCGGTATTCCCAAGCGGGTGCAGAATGACGCTGCAAACTTCCCCGCCGGAAGAAGAATAGCGAGAAGCAGTGCAAGCTGAAGCGCCGGCTGCATGGGCTAACTGATGTCCACGGCCACGATCGCTTCGCGCGACTCGCGGTCGCGCTTCCACAGCCGACGCACCGCGCTCGTAACCCCGAGCCACGGACTCTTGTACCCGCCCCGCTCGATCCCGGCGTGCTTCATCGCTCGAATCGAGGCGCCCTGCCTCCGCGCCAGTTCCGCTTGGACGTGATTCCCAGCTAGGAGCGCGGCGCGGCGAGTATGCTCTTCGGCCTTATCCATGGCCCGAAGCCGCATCCACAATTCGCCCATCTTCAACTGAGCGATAAAACTTTGGGGCGCCAGCCGCACACCTTCACGAAGTTCCTCGATCGCGTCGGGCACCTCAAAATTCACGCACAGCGCCATTCCGAACAGCACTCGCAATTCCGACACCCGCGGGTGCGCGTTGACGCACTCGCGCAACTGGCCCACCAAGTCAGTACGCTGGGCCTGGTCCAAGATGCTCGGGTCCGCGAACATCCTCATAAGCAGCCCTTGCGCCTTCTCCGGAACCGCAGCGAGCGCGAAAGAAGCCGCGCGCGGACTCAAAGCATTCGCGGCGTCATCAATCAGCAGACCTTCCTCGACCCTCGCCGCCCTCTCGCTAAGCACAATCTCGTTTTCCGCCATACCGTTCTTCTCCTTGATTGCGGCTGGAGTTAATTTCCTTACAGAGTTTTGCCAATGGCACGCCCCGAACGAGTTCGCGGCGTGCCATTGGTGTTTGAGGGTCTCCTATTAGGCTTGGCCCATCATCGATGCCCGATGAAGAACTCGAGCGCTAGATTGATGACCATACTGATCGTAAAAACGACGCCGATTAGTGTGGAGATGCCCACGAGCTGTGCCACGAGCTGGCTGGCATCGCCGTAGAACAAGCCCGTCACCGAGCCGGTCACGCCGTTCCAGCTTCCGCCGTAGTTGCTCGTACCGTCCGCGAAGAGGCCCACCGACAACACTCCCCACAACCCGTTCGCGCCGTGCACGGAGATTGCGCCGACGGGATCGTCAACCTTAAGGACGTTTTCGAAAAATGAACAGCTCAAGCAAACCAGCACGCCGGCGACGAGGCCGATGATGCAGGAGCTTACAGGGCTGACGAATCCACTCGGAGCAGTGATAGCTACGAGCCCAGCCAGCAGCCCGTTGCCGCTCATGGAGTAGTCTGGCTTACCTTTAAGCGCCCACATGTAGAGAATGGCTCCAATCGTTCCCGTGCAACCCGCCAGCATGGTGTCCACGGCGATCGTGCCAATCCGCAAGTTGCCGTTGGCAGAAGCGCCCAGCGTGCTGCCCGGATTGAACCCAAACCAGCCGAAGGCCAGGATGAAGCACCCGATCAGGCACGCTGAAACGTCGTGCCCCAGGATGGCATTCGCTGAACCGTCCCGGTTGTACTTACCAATACGCGGGCCAATAAGCATGCAGACGGCCAGCGCCGTAATTCCTCCGACCGCGTGAACTACGCCCGATCCGGCAAAATCGCAGTAGCCCTTGCCCAGTCCGACGTTGGTTCCCAGTTGCGAAAGCCACCCGCCGCCCCAAGCCCAGTTGCCATAGAGTGGATAGGTGAGCGCTCCCATGATGATCGAAGAGACCGTGAACGCCAGGAACTTCCATCGTTCCGCGCAAGCCCCCGTCACGATGGTGAGCGCCGTATCCATGAACACCATTTCGAATAGGAAAATCACCATTACGCCGACGTCATACGTATGTCCGACCAGGAACATTCCGGACTGCCCCCACAAGCCCCACATCTTTCCGAAGATCGAGATTGCGTGTTCGGAAGCCAGGGGTTGCAGGCCGCCCAGGTTGGAATTGCCCGCCGCGCCGCCCATCTGTATGGCAAAGCCTATGATCCAGTAGGCGAAAAGGCCGCAGGTATACACGAAGAAGTTCATCATGTAGGTATGGTTGGCGTTTTTGACGCGGGTCAGGCCAGATTCCACCATAGCGAAGCCCGCCTGCATGAACATGACCAGAAAGCCGCAGACCAGCGTCCAGACGAAATTGACGGCGATCTTGTTCTGCCCCACCTGGTTGGCTACGTCCGGCAGCGTCACACCAGCTTTAGAATCGGCCGCAGGAACATCGCTGATCGTTCCCGTGATCGCGCCGCTGGGATCGCCCTTCTGTAAGTCCGCCTGTGAGGGCGCCTTTCCTGCTGCATCCTTGAGTTCGGCATCGACCGGGGTGGCCGGCGCTGGCGCCGCCGCGGCCGCGGGTGCGGGGGCGGCGGGAGCCGGAGCCTGGGCGTGAACGGCTAAACCAAACGCCAAGCCAAGCGCCAGGACCCAAAGACCGAGACAACTTCTACGACAAAGTTTTTTCATCGGCTATGCTCCATAGTGGTTTTCGCTGCCATAAAACTGGAAGATTGCGCTTTCCCTGCCACGCTCTTGCCGAACGCAACGGGCAATACACCGAGTACCCCAACCAGGCTCACGGCAATGCCCACCAAAGCGAAGATCAGTCGGCCCCCCGTGCTGGTGGTCAGGTGCAGGCCGGCTATGGTTACGAACCAGCCTCCCAACGCCACGGCGATTCCTAAGATCTTCATTGCCGCGATTCCCGTCACTCCCGCTGTCTTTCCTTCGAGCGGCTTGATCTTTAAGAATCCGACCAAGCTGATGATTACGCCTGCCAGTCCAAACACCAGCACCAGCTTGCCGAACCCTTCCGCAAAGTAGGCGATCCCGGCACAAAGCACCGTGATTGCCGTCCAAAACACAGCCAAGTAACTTCCTTGCGCCTTACTTGCAGCCATAAATAAAATTCTCCTTTCCCCCTAAGGGGTCGCTCCCTGAAAATGGATTTCGTTCCTCAGATCGAAAATCCCCTTTTCTTCGCTGTCTAGAGCCCGCAAAATCCCGTCCTCCATCTCAAATTGAAATCCGCACAACTTCGCTCGCATCACCAGTGAACTGATCCGAAAAATCGGCGGCACTTCCCGGTCGGCGGTGCCAATGATCACGAGCTCGGGCGGCTCGCGGGCCCCTGAAGAACGAAAAGCCCGCAGCGTGGCGCTTTGCACCTTTGGTAGCGCCTCAAAGGCGAGATCGCGCACGCGGATGGCGTCGCGCAAAGCTTGTTCTGACTGATTTCGTTCCCGCTCTCGCCGCCGCAGGCTGGCATCCCAAATGTCGGGAGGGCGCGCGATCCAATCGCAGGCCAGGCTCTCGCCGCTCAATTCCAGCCTTAGCAGCCGCAACGGAGCACGCGAGATTTCGCCAAAGCGCATTTCTCTGCGCAGCCCGCGAACGAAGTCAGCGACTTCCCAGAACGGGTTCATACTCGCTCCTTGCTTTTCCCAACGTGGTTCCCGTCCTCGTCGGCAGCGCGAAGAAAATCACGAACTGCAGGGCTACGATGGCTTCCAGAATCGTGGGCAAACCCGTTTGCAAACGAACAAAGAGAAGTAGCGCTACCATGGAGAACCATTGCCAGCGCGTGCGGCGCAACCGTTCCAGGCGGGCAGGAAATCGGAGTAGATCCCCCAACCGAAGCTTGCCATTCACCGCCGAAGGCACGCTGGCGCGAATGCAGGCCACAGCAAAAAATCCGCCGAGTAGCAACTCCAGTAAAATCGTCCGTGTGATCTCAGTCATTTCAAACACCTCAACACGTGCGAACGTTCGCAATCGAACCAAAGGAATTGGCCGACGCGCTGAACCTTCTTGCGGAAACACGAACCAACGGCAAGTCGAAACAGCCGCGCAAACCGGCTCAGCCCGGTTAGCTGTCTTGGCCCTTCGTGGAGCCTGATGTCCTGGATTAGTTGGGCACGACCTGGTGCCCAAGTGGACTAAAGGTGCGAAAGCTTGAGCCGCGCGAGTCCTTTCGTCGTGGAAAGGAGCGGGCCAGCCTTCGAACTTCTCTCAACCTCGGAGCGCAGATTAGGACTGCGTTCGAAAAAGTGCAAACGCAAAATTTGGATAATCTCGATCAAAAAACTTGGGAGGCTAATCGGCCGCTCGGGTTTTCTCGTGGTCGATGGCTGCTCGCGTTCACAGTAGGGAACGGCGACCTAGGACGGGGGCTGCTGACGCTCTGCTTTATTTTGAATCATGTGCTCCCTGAGGCGCCGAACGAGTTCCTCTTCCTTGCCGTCCATAAGCTCTTGTTTCAATTCGTTTAGGGCAAAGTGCACCACATCATGGTGATGCAGCTCTTCCGGCCTCAGCCGTTCGCTGAGGCGCAACCAGAGTTGGTGGACCAGATTCACTTCGTTCCTGGTCAGGTTGGGTGCATGCGGACCAAGCAAGAAAAACTCATGGTCTCCGCCGGGAGTGTAGATTTCTAGATTAAACTGCGGTCGTGGGTCGGGCAAACCTTCCCAGGCGAGACCAAACTGCCGCGCCTGCTCAGCTAAGCCCATTTTGGCCGAGCGTCCCAGGACAATCGTTGACGACTGCAGGTTGGCCGCGGCTCGCAGGATACCATCCTCTAATTCATTTGCGGCAACCACGGCCAGCCGAATCGGTTTGCCACGCTGTTCGGCCATGGAAAGAGCTTTCGTAAATAAAAACTGTTCGATACTGCCGAATAGCTGATCCGCTTCGAGTTCAACTTCGCCAGAGCCGGTCCGGCGCATGACTTGCACGTGCAGCACAACGATGTCGCGCCGCTCCGTCTTGACGCGATCCAGAACAGCTCCGAGATGATAAAGCGCATGGTAATTGCTGACTGGGACGAGGACATTACCAGGCCGCGCGCCGACCGTCTCGGCCGTCAGATCGGTGCGTGATGCGACATTGAACTGATCAAGATCGGCTGTCGCATTGCCGCGTTTTTTGGTGATCCTTTCAGCTACCGCGAATGTGGCAAAAAACGCGGCTGTAAACACAATGCCGGAAATCGTGGCGATCTCTTTCGTGAAGAGATTGATCGTACAAAGGGCCAACAGAGTTAGCGTAATCAGTATCAAACCTACCGGAATCTCCACATCCCCTAATTTGAAGTTAAAAGGCACGCGAAATTCCCGCGCTCCAGGTTCCTTATAGCGCAGAGCCAGCACGGCCGCGCCGTTCATGGCAAAGCTCCACATGACGCCGAACGCATAGGCTTCGCCGAGGAGAAAGATATTTCCGCGGCTCAGGAGAATCGTGGCGATCTGAAGCCCGGTAACCAGGTTGACGATGCGATAGGAGGTCCCAAAACGCCGATGGGGCTGGCGGAACCAATCAGGTAGAATCCCGTCTTCGGCAACGCGGTTGAGCACACCATTCGAACCTACAATGGCGGTATTCACGGCCCCCGAGAGCATCAGAACCCCAACAAGCAAAACAAAAGCTTGAAAGACAAGGCGGAGGCTATAAGGCCCGACGAAATTCATGGCCAGTCCGCTAATCAGATTTCCGAAATATCGGCGCCGGGTTGCGTCGGGAATGATCATTACGGCGAAGAAGGACACACCCGCCGTGAAAACCAAACTATAGGCGAGGATGATCAAGCTCACCTTTTTCAGGTTCCGCATTTTGGGATGCTCGAGGTCGCGGTAGATCTGAGCCAGCGTCTCTTCGCCACTCATTGCCAACACCGAATGGCCTAGCGCGATGAAAATGCCTATCACTCCGATGGTGTAGGGCCAGTTCGTATACCGCAACCAGCCGAGTGCCGTCTTAGAGAACGTCAAATTGGACGGCTCGGGCCAGGGAGGAAGGTGAACCCCTCGCATCCAAAGCGTATAGGCGCACCACACGAGCATCACGACGACCATGGCCGTTGTCACGTACATGATCCGCAGCGCCTTTCCGCTCGATTCGTGAATTCCTTTAATATTCTCCCACCAAAAATACACAGTGACCCCGATGGCAAATAACGCGGCGCTGAAATTTCCGGGAATCGTAAGGTTCAGATGCCCGTACCGGAGCAAGTCATTTACAAACCCGACCAAGTAATGGCCTGCCGATACGCCGCTGATGGGTCCGGTAAGAATGAAGTCGAACATCAGGGCAGAGACGGAAAGTTTTGCCATCCTGCCGCCCATGGC
>QHYR01000010.1 GCA_003223315.1 Acidobacteriota bacterium
AAAGCCTCCTCAGCGATTGCACCTGCGTAAAAAGCAGACGAGCCCATGTCGTTGAGCACTATCGCAGCCGCACGCCAGAAGGAGATAAAGCTCAGCATAGCCGTAGTGGCCACGACTACCTTGGGGATAGGATGGGCTGAACCTTGCGTTTTTGTTAAGGAAGAATCCGGCGGCATGTTGTTACGCAGACTGAAAAACAGATGTGTTTGTCATCATTTCACGCGCCCGTTTCGATGCCACCAAACTGCAGAAGCGAGTTCCCGCGCTTCCTGGCAATGTCCGAAGGGAACTTCGAGCAAGACGCAAAAGTCCCTACGCTGTCCAAAGCCATCGAAACGTCTATGAAGAACTTTCCAGTTCCTTACAAGGTAATGCACAGCCGCGAGGCTGCCCCACTCGGAAAGCCCGGCACAAACTACCTGACACTGACCTGAGTCTCGCTGACTGGTTAGCAGCCTTAGAACAATGGCCTTGTCGTAGGTAACGCCGTCACGTTTTTCGATGGAGTGGACATTCCCACCCACTCGAAACCCACGCTCGCCGCTGTCATTGAAAGTGAATTGACAGAGGACTCCGCCGGACTCGGCCTCAAGTTCAAAGGTTTTGAAGTTGGAATCGGAACTGCCATAACAGATCAGGGCGCCATCCTCTTTGTTTGCTTCCTCCATATCGGTCACTATGCGAAGTCCTTTGCCGGTGTGTCGCAGGAATAAGGCCGTCAGCATGGCGGTTGCCTGCGGTGAGAAAGTGCCCGGAATGACCTCGCCGGTGAAACCCTGAGCCTGCTTGTGATCGGAGTCTGTCCATCGAAAGCGGTTTCTCAGCACGACGTTTTCGTAGCTGTCGATCACGAGATGGACGTCTCTCGAGGAGATGCTCTCCCCCCAAAAGCGGCGAAAAAGGAACTTGTTCCACGAGTCAGTAAATACCCTCGCCGCTTGATTCGCTTGCTCCGCCAATACGGAGACAGGAGCACCGAGATGCGTGGTAATAAAACGGCCTACTGAGCTAAGTCGCCACACCGGATGCAGTGTATGGCGGCCGATGTGGGCGTAGTGCGAATCGCTCATGGCGCTTTGCCCGCTTCCTCTGATTCCACCGGTTATGGACACACGTACTTACGGCTGCAGATACCTGGGACGCGACGGGACACACACCAAAAGCGGCCGTCACACCAGTCAGTTCGGCTCTTCGTGGAGCCTTATGTACTCGTTGAGTTGGACACGACCCCGTGTCCGAGGTGATTCCGGGAAGAACGAAAAAACCAAAGCCCCTCGTTTCATCGGCGAAAAGAGGGTTAGAGCCTACGGCTTTGTGAGCTCTATGCGGGCAGTCTGCAAGATTTTACGGTCAGGAGTCAACTAAAATTGGAATATTGTCGCGGCAAAATGAGAATGTCCGGTTTGTGCAAAGTAGAAATGTCCGGTTTCATCCAAGGCGGGAGGCAGGATGGAA
>QHYR01000011.1 GCA_003223315.1 Acidobacteriota bacterium
GTGCAATTGCTCCGCGGTAATGACGTAAGGCGGAAGAATGTAGACCACGTTGCCGAGCGGCCTCAGCAGCACGCCTTTCTTGAGATAGAAATCGTAAAGCGCCGGACGCAACCCGGAGAAGTAACCGGGATCATCGGCCTGGAGTTCCACGGCTATCACAGTTCCAATCGTGCGCACGTCGGCGACGGCGGTGTGTTTAGCGAGGGCGGGCGCTTTCTGGCGATGAATTTCTTCAATGGCGGCGATGCGCTCGAAAACCGGCTCGGAGTCGAAAATCTTGAGGCTGGCGACGGCTGCCGCACAGCCCAGCGGATTCGCGGTGTAGGAATGCCCGTGAAAAAAGGTGCGGCTCCGGTCATTGGAGCAGAATGCCTCGTGTACGGCCGCCGTGCACACCGTGGCCGCGAGCGGCAGGAACCCGCCGGTGAGGCCTTTGGAGAGACACATCACGTCCGGCACAACGCCGGCGAGATCGCATGCGAACATCCGTCCGCAGCGGCCGAAACCCGTCAGCACTTCGTCGGCGATGAGCAAAACGCCGTATTGCGTGCAAAGCTGGCGAATCCGCTGCAAAAATTCGACCGGATGCACAATCATGCCGCCGGCGCCTTGCAACAGCGGCTCGACGATTACCGCGGCGATTTCGTCGTGGTTTTGTTCAAGCCGGCGCGCGAGCGGATCGGTGCAATCAATGCGGCAAGTGGCGCGCTGCTTTCCGACTGGGCAGCGGAAACAATGCGCGGAGGGCACACGCCACACGGGAAATCTGAGTTCCTGAAACGCGGCGACAAAATCGGAATCTGCTCCAACCGACATGGCTCCGGCAGTATCGCCATGGTAGGCGTGTTCCAGAGCCACGAATTTATTTTTGCTCAGCTTGCCGAGATTGCGCCAAAACTGCAGCGCCATCTTCAGCGCCACTTCGACGGCAGTCGAGCCGTCATCCGAAAAAAAGATGTGCCCGAGCGGCTGCGGCAGGATGCGCCGCAAGCGCCAGGCGAGTTCCTCAGCCGCATCGTGCGTAAATCCGGCGAAGATCACATGTTCGAGTTTCCGAGCTTGTTCGGCAATGGCCTCGGCAATCAGCGGATGCGCATGCCCGTGGAGATTGACCCACCAGGATGAGATCGCGTCGATGAGTTGGCGGCCCTCGCGCGTGTAGAGATAGACGCCCTCGCCGCGCTCGATGTGCACCGGCCGCGGGTCGAGCGCTAGCTGCGTAAAGGGGTGCCAGATGGAGAGCGGCTTAACGGGCATCTCGAAAACATTTCTGCTCGAAATTATTGCGAAATACGTTCAAAAGAGTTTCGCGATTGATGGTGTCGAGCCATGGTATCGATCCGAGGACCGGAACAGCGGCAAAATGCTCGATGGAACGTTCGTTATCTTTGTTGCGGTGGCCGATCATCGCAACGCCCTTGACGGGCATTTTTGCACAGCCCAAGGCCCGCACCGTGAGCAAAGTATGGTTAATCGTTCCCAACGCCGCTCGCGCTGCAATCAGAACGGGATATGCAAGATGGCGTGCGAGATCGAGCATCAACTCCGAATCATTGATGGGAACGAGAATGCCGCCGGCGCCCTCGGCAATGATTGGCCTGGCGAGATTGTTTGGCAGCCGAATACGCGCGAGATCGATCCGGACTCCGCTCGCTTCCGCTGCGAGATGCGGCGAGACGGGCGGATCGAAGCAATAAGACTCCGGAATGGTCTGTGTTTCGGGAATTTCCGCCAACTGCATCACCGTGCGGCGATCGGTGCCTTCACGTGCGCCGGTCTGAATGGGCTTCCAGTACGCGGCATCGAGGGCGGCGACGAGAAGCGCGGAAAGCAGCGTTTTGCCGACGTTTGTATCCGTGCCGGTGACAAAGAGAGACTCGTTCACGGCCGCACTGCATGCACCGGGACTTGCTCTTGCTCGCGGATGGAGATGAGCGCATCGGTGAAGCGGACCAGCAGATCGGTCGAGAGTTTGGCATTGAGCGAAATCCGCAGGCGCGAAGTGCCGGCGGGGACGCTGGGCGGCCGGATGGGCCGCGCTCCGAATCCCGCCTCGTCAAGGAGCGCGGCAAACCGAACCGCCCGTTCGTTGTCGCCCAGAAAAATCGGAACGATCTGCGTATCGCCGCGTCCGATATCAAAACCGGCTTCACGCAATTTTTTTCGGAGGAAAGCGGCCAGGGCGGCAAGATCGTTTCGTTCCCGATCGGCCGCGGCCACGATGCGAATAGCGGCGCGCATCTGCACGGCAACGTAGGGAGGCAAGGCCGTGCTAAAAATAAAAGTCCGCGCTCGGTTGACGAGATATTGCTTGAGCTTTTCCGAGCAGCAGACAAAGCAGCCCACGCCCGCCAGCGCCTTGCCGCAAGGATGCACGGTGATGAGGATCTGATCGGCGAGACCAGACGCCGCGACCAAAGCTCTTCCTTGCGGTCCTGCGACGCCGATGGCATGGGCTTCATCGATGATGAGCTCGGCTGCATATCGTTCCGCGAGTGCGACGAGATCGGCGAGCGGGGCGCGGTCGCCATCCATGCTAAAAATGCTCTCGCTGACGATGAATTTCTGCGCTGCACCGGAAAAATTCTTGCGTAATTCTCGCTCCAGCAAATCCATATCGAGGTGCGGAAAAATCACTTTGCGCGCGCCGGACAGGCGCAGGCCATCAATGATGCTGGCGTGATTGCCGGCGTCTGAGAAAACGACGTCGCCGGGGCGAATGAGGGCGCTCAACAAGCCGACGTTCGCCGAATAACCGGAATTGAAATACAGAGCCGCTTGCGATCCCATGAATTGCGCGATTTGTGACTCGAGCTCCTCCCAAATCGCGGCATTGCCGGAAAGAAGGCGAGAGCCGGTGGAACCGACCGGAACCCCGTCGGCGAGTGCGGAAGCCAGGGCCTCTCGGAGTCGCGGGTCAGAAGCGAGGCCGAGATAATCGTTGGAGCAGAGATTCACGCCGTCAATCGCGCCGAGCCGGCGTAATTGTTCCCGCGAGGCGAGAGCGGCCAATTCGGCGTCGATGCGGCGGCTGAGTTCGCTAACTCGGATTTTGCTCATGAGTCGATCCGCGCAGGCCGAGGTCCCGCAAAAGGCGGTCGTCTTCGTCGCGCCCGGGATTCGGCGTAGTGAGCAACTTTTCGCCCACGAAGATGGAATTCGCGCCGGCAAGGAAGCATAAGCTCACGGCCTCGCGGCTCAGAGAATTGCGTCCGGCGCTCAAGCGCACCATGGCTGCCGGCATGAGCAGACGCGCCGTAGCGATCATGCGCGCGAGGACGAGAGCGTCTAGGGGCTCCGCATCGGCGAGAGGGGTGCCGTGCACTCGAACGAGCATGTTGATGGGCACGCTTTCAGGATGAGGCTCCAGATTCGCCAATTGATGGAGCAGGCCGACGCGATCCTCCTCGGACTCGCCCATACCGATAATGCCGCCGCAACAAACCGTAATCCCGGCGCGCCGGACGGCTTGAATGGTGCGCAGGCGGTCTTCGTAGCGCCGAGTGCTGATGATGCGGCCGTAAAACTCGGGCGAAGTGTCGAGGTTATGGTTGTAAGCGGTGAGACCCGCGGCGGCCAGGCGGCGCGCCTGATCCTCGGTCAACATTCCCAGCGTGCAGCAGACTTCGAGGTTCAGCGAGGCCACGGCGCGCACCATTTCCAAAACCTTATCGAAG
>QHYR01000110.1 GCA_003223315.1 Acidobacteriota bacterium
CAGGACCGGTGCTCGAAATCGGCCAAATGCACGCAGATCCACAAGCGTTGGCACGTGAGATGATCGTGGAGACTGCGCATCCCACGGCCGGACACGTGAAGGCAATCGGCCTGCCCATCAAATTCTCAGACACACCGGGCGGCGTGCGCCGGGCGGCGCCCATCTTTGGTCAGCACACACGCGAGGTGCTGCGTGACTCCGGCTTCTCCGATGCTGAGATTGAGCAACTCGCGGCGGAGGGAGTCATCCAGATGTCAGACTCCATTCAGAAAGGCACACCACTGTGATCCAAGAGCTTCTCTATGAAGTCACTGATGGCGTGGGTCGCATCACCTTCAATCGCCCGGAGGCCCGAAATGCCCTCACCTTCCGGATGTACGAGCGCCTTGCAGAAATCCTCCAGGAGGCGGAGAGCGATTCCTCGCTCAAGGCGCTGATATTCGCTGGCGCCGGAGAACAAGCGTTCGCGGCAGGAACCGATATTTCTGAGTTCAAATCCTTCACTCGCGCCGAGGACGCCCTGAACTATGAAGCGCGCATGGATCGCATCCTCGATGCTTTGGAGCGTTCCCGCGTTCCCACCATCGCCGCTATCGCCGGGGCATGCACTGGCGGCGGCGCCGCGATTGCAGTCTGCTGCGATATGCGCATTGGCGCCTCGAGTGCCCGCTTTGGCATGCCCATCGGCCGCACCTTAGGCAACTGCCTGTCGATGTCGAATTACGCAAGGCTGGTATCCCTGCTTGGGGCGGCGCGTGTGAAGGACATCATCTACACCGCCCGCTTAATCCATGCCGGCGAGGCGCACGCGATCGGACTGCTGAGCGAAGTGCTACCCGATTACGCGACCTTGCAAAGCCGTGCCAGCGAGCTGGCCCAAACCGTTGCGTCGCAGGCGCCACTCACTTTGCGCGCCACCAAGGAGGCGCTGCGCCGCATCAAGGAGAAAATGAGTCCCGAGGAAGATCACAAACTGATTCTGATGTGTTACATGAGCCGCGATTTTCGCGAAGGCATGGACGCATTTCTGAATAAGCGCCCCCCCAAATGGACGGGAACATAGCCCGGCCGGTTCAGCGCATGAGTGGATTTTCGATCATTCATGGACGCGGTCAAATCAATCAGCACCGGGGCGGATGGAGACGGGCGGCAGATATTCGCCAGCCGGCGTACGCACCCACCATTGACCTGTTTCGCGCCGTTCTTTGGCGGTCGCAAATCGATAATGATAGAGGCGCGCTCGAATCACTTTAGGCCCTTGGGGAAACGGATTTCCGGCCAGCAATTTCAGCGTCGAGGGATCATTTTGCAGCAATTTCTGTATGAGAATGATGAACCAGGGATGCTCCCGGTAGCCGTAGACGGGTGACATCGCCGCAAACCACATCAGCCAATCCAGCCGGAGATGGTAGGGAGCAATTTGAGTTGGCCTGCGCCGCGGATTGCCCGGCTTGGCTTTGAATTCATATTCCTTCCATTTCGTTTGCCCGCGCACGGCTTCCTCTTCCGTGCCTTCAATCGCGATTTCGTAACGAGCCTTGGTGACGCTTCCGAAGGCTCCATACGTGTTCGCCAGGTGATAGGGATTGAAGCTGGTGTTCATGATCTGCCGGCGTGAAAGCATGTTATGCACGGGCCAGTAGCTCAAGACCATGACCACAGCGCTGAACGCCACAATCACCCATTCATAAGCCACGGGCGCAGAGAGGCCGCCCGGTGCTGGCATGCGGAGAATGGGGCGAAGCTGCGCGTTCGTAAAGCTGGGAACGGCCAAAAGCATCGTCAGCAGGTTCAGCCAGGAATAATTTCCGCTGATGAAGAGCCACATCTGCGTCAGGATGATCAGGGCTCCGGAGATGCCCGCCACTGGCTGCGGAAGGAAAAGACCCCAGGGAACCACGAGCTGCGCGGCAAAATTTCCCAGCACCTCCAGCTTGTGAAATGACTTCGGCAGGTGGTGGAAATGCGAACTGAGCGCATTCGGGAGAGGCTGAGTTTCGTGATGATACTGCAGGCAGGTCAGATTGCGCCAGCAAGGATCTCCTCTCAGCTTGATGAGTCCGGCACCAAACTCGACGCGAAAAAGCATCCATCTCAGGAGAAAGATAATCGGCACCGGAACAGCCATTCGGTTCGGGCCTAAGAGAATGGCCAGAAAGCCTGCTTCCAGGAGCATGGATTCCCAGCCGAATCCGTAAAACGTCTGTCCCACATTCATGATGGAAAGGTAGAGCGCGTACGTCAGGCTCCACACGGCAATGGATACCCACAAAGGGCCTCGCTCAGACAAGGATGTCAGCCCGATGATCGAGAGCAAAATGCCCGCGCAACTAACGGCGGCGAAAAAATTGTCAGAATAATAAAAATGAAAAATACTCGGAGCCCGTCTGAAGCTTACGAACTGCAGAAATTGCGGAACCGGCAGAAGTCCCCGCTCGCCTAGAAGCGGGCGAAATTGGTTGAGGGCCACCAGGAAGGCAACCAGGTAAATAAGTGCCAGGCCTCGCTGAAACGCAAATCGGGCAAGCCAGTATTCCGAACCAAAGAGGCCCTGCCGAAGGACGTCAATTGCCTTCATCCCTTGACTCGCCGCGAATATTGGCATAGCTAATAGGCACAGCTTATCCCGCCTGCGGTGTTTTCTAGAGCGGGTCAGCGGCAGAGGAGGCTCCATGCACCTTCGCGCGTCTCGGCTCCGTCTTGTGGTATTTGGCAGCCTGTTAGCCTTGCTCGTGGCCCCGGTCGTTTTCGGCCACATTAGGATTTATCCCATGCAATCTACCTTTGGGGCGCGAGAGAAGTACACCATGCGCGTTCCCAACGAACGGCAGTCCCCTACCATCCGCATCGAAGGCGACTTCCCGGCGGGCCTGGAGGTCTATGATTTCGAGTTCAAGCCTGGCTGGAAGATTGACTTCAAGAAAGACGACAAGGGCAAGATCGTCGGCGCCTTCTGGATCGGCCGCATTGAGCCATACGAATTCGTCGAATTCGGCATGCTGGCCATCAATCCCAAAGAAGGCAATCCGAACATGCTCTGGAAGTTCTACCAGTATTATGAGGACGGATTCAAAGAGGAATTTACTGCGCCGCCAGACGCTAAAATGCCCTTGCGGCCGATGCCCCAGGTGACGCTTACGCCTGATCCGGCATCGCCCAAGACCTGAGAGCAGCTCCGGCGATCTCATACAGATTCTATTCAGAGCTTCAGCAGCCGTTCGGCATTGCCGTGACTGATTTTGCCCAGGTCCTCCGGGCTGACCGGCAGCGCATTCAAAAAGTTGCGTCCGGCGGCGTTCGGGCTGTAAGGGTAGTCCACGGAAAAGAGGATGCGATCCGCTCCGATGACCTGCAAAGTGCACAGGAAGGGCGGTACGGTGAAGTATCCGCTGGTCGTGATATAGAAGTGCTCCTGGAAGTATTCGCCGACGCGCCGTTGGAGATGCTTGGAGTCGCGCGAAAGGATCATTTCCGCTCGAGCGATGGAGAACGGCAGGTCCTCACCCATATGCCCGATGATGATCCGCAGCTTGGGAAAGCGGTCGAATAGGCCGGAAGCCATGAGGCGCAGGCAGTGCGTTCCGGTCTCGACGTGCCATCCCCACGCCGCTGTGGCAAGGAAGAAACCGACCTGGCCGGGCAGTCCGCCAAAATATGCTTCCTGAACTGGTTTTGGCGGCGGCGAGGGGTGCAGGTAAATGGGCACATCGAGCGCCTGCGCCGCTTCAAACAGGGGCGTGAATTGCGGATCATCAAGGAACATGCCTTTCGTCGTCCCGTGCACAAGCGCGCCCTTGAATCCTAATTTCCGCACGCAGCGCTCGAATTCAGCCGCGGCCTTTTCTGGATTCTGCAAAGCCAACGCGGCAAAAGCCGCGAAACGCTTGGGGTGAGCCCGCACGGCGGCGTCCAGTTTGTCATTGGCGTCGCGGGCCAAGGCAGTTGCGGTCGGGCCATCTAACAAGTCCATCCCGTTGCCCGTCAGGGACAGCACCTGCACGTCGATGCCGGCCGCGTCCATCTCTGCGATGCGACCTTGCCCCAGGTCCAGCAACTTGCTCTCGACAGCCTGCACGAAATTAACCCGGCCCGCCGGCACGAGGGGCATAGTTGCCTTTAAAAAATCAGGGGTGGCAAAGTGCTCTTCGAGAGTGATGGTTCGCATGGACTCAGACTTTTCAGCCTCCGGATACGGCCAACACTCTACCATGCAGGAGAGTCAGGCATCGAGCAAAGCTCGAGGCTGGCAAGCGGGATTGCTTGCGAACCGAACCTCACCAGCGGGTGCTGAACGCCTGCGAATGCGGATTAAGGATTGGCGGTTTTGTCTTTGATGGAAAGCAATTCGACTTCAAAAATCAACGTGGTATTCGGCCCAATCACGTTGCCGGCGCCGCGTTCGCCATAGGCCAAATTGGGTGGAATGAAGAATTGCCACGTGGAGCCGACCGGCATGAGCTTAAGAGCTTCTTTGAACCCGGGAATGACCATGCCAACCTCAAAGGTCGCCGGCTGACCCGCTTCGGATTTATCGAATTCGGTTCCGTCGATAAGAGTACCCCGGTAATTGCAGCTGACCGTGTCGGCATCGGTTGGCTTTTTGCCCTCGGCGGGCTTCAGAATCTTGTACTGCAATCCGCTCGGTAATGTGACCACGCCCTGTTTCTTGCCATTATCGGCCAGGAACGAATCGCCGGCCTTCTTGTTGTCGTCCGCTTGCTTGAGCCGCTCCTGCATTTGCTTCTGGTTCATTTCCTGCTGCAAAGCAGACATCGTGGTATTGAGCTCGTCGTCGGACATGAGTAACTTCTGGCCGGAGAGCGCGTCCCGCAGGCCTTTGATCAACAGGTCAGGATTCACATCGACGCCCTGGCCCTTCAAGGTCTTTGCCACCTGAACCCCGATGCCATAACTCACTTTGTCTTTTTGCGTCGTAGGTGCCGAGGAATCTTGTGCGCGCGCTGGAATGGCCAATAGCCCGAGGCCCAGAAACAATATCCATTTCGCCTTCATATCCTTACTCCTCATCGGACTGAATCCGTGTTCTCGAAATTTCCCGCTCAAAACCGCCGCCGGGTCCCTATTCCTTTCTTTGATGAACCTTGCGGCGAATATCGGGCCAGAATTCTTTCACTACATTGGAGACTGTGTCCCAGCCCATCATGGAGGCCCAGGTCTGTACCGTGTTGGGAAGGGTTCGGTCGCTTGCGGGGTGATACGTATTGGAAATTGCCGCCGCCATCCCGGCGCCTGCAACCTCCGAAATATTAAACACCATATGGCCTGTATCGCTGCGAGTCACCGCGGTCCGGGTCACAGCATAACCTGCGCGGCGCCAAAAGCCGCCTCTGCCTTCCTGATAGTAACGGGGATCTTGCCGAAATAGCGATGGGAAAATCGCTTGTACGAAGAAATTCTCCGACGTTCCATCCGCGAAGTTTGATCCGAACCTTTTTCCGAATCCCGCGGCTCCCTGGCCATAACCCGATTCACTGTTGTCCGCCTGGCTGATCCCGGCGAGAAAAGCAAAAAATGGAAACTCCACCGGATCAAAGGTGCCCCGCGCCACCAGCTTGAACTTCTGTCCGCTGGTGAGCGGCGGAATATTGTGGGCATTCTCCAGGGCCAGGAAGTTGGGCAGGGTCCAAAAGAGACGGTCATTCGATCCACCGGTCTCCGGATCGAATTTAGGAGCTGAAGTATCGGGACTTTCTGATTGTGACGGCGCTTCCGGATGCTGCCGTTCAGGCGGCCGCTGCTCTAACTGTTGCGCTGGCAACGCCAGGCCGAAGAACGAGCAGGCCAGCCCGGCCGTGCAAAAAAGAAGGGTCCGTCGAAGCCGATGGATTAACAAGGTCACCCCATTGAAAAATTGACGCGATTTCTTCCCACTCTTCTAACAAGTAATGAATATGAGTTACGAGATTCGGTCCCGGTTCGTTCAGGTTGTCTCAGCAGCTTACGAATGCCATTGTATGCCCCGCCCAGCGAAGTTTCACCGATTCAAATCTGGCATGTGAACAAAACGAAATCCTACCGTAAGGAACTTCGAATGAATCAATTCGCGCACCTGTACTGCCTCCCAAGCGCCCATTGCACCCGGACCTGAACCTCCTGCCGAGCGTTCCGCTGATTTGAGCCGGACAGATTCGCACGGATCTCTCCGGGCTCAGCATTTCTTCGCTTAATTCGCGCCGCTCGCCGTGTTCTCAACAGCGATGTTTTTTTCCGCGGCTTCGTATTCGCGGATACGCCGATTTTGCAAAGACCGATTCTGCAATGAATGGATGAACATGCGGCTGAAATCAAAGGATGCGTAAATCGCGTTGGATCGCCAGAGATCGTGAATGGAAAGTGCCTGAGTGCGCACGAAACGCCCCAATCTGGTTCTGGGCCGTGAGGGCAAGGCGGTGCTTGACGTAAGGAATAAGTTAGGCGCCGCTTCGCAGTCCCTCAGTTGTACGACTGCCACTCGCCAGTCTGTCCGAAGCGTGTCTCCGCCCGCATTTTTCAGCCGCTCCGGAGCTTTCGCCCGCTGCACGCGGTAAACATTGGCGACACATCCCGTCAAGGTCAGGTCGCGCACCACCTTTTCGCGTTCTGCAGCCAGATCGGAGTCCACGTGATGAATAAACTTCCGCCTGCGAAATGACCAGGCAGCGCTCGTCTCGCGGATTGCGCCGCCAACCCAAAGATTTTGCTCGAGGCCGGTCTCGTTCCAGAACCTGATGTGCTCGCGTTTTTGATAGCTGTCAAAGCTCTTCTGCAAGGTGAAATCGGGCGCCTCTCCGCTGAGCCATTGATTTGAAATCGGCAGGTGAGGATAGCTGTTTAATACGCTCAAGGCGCGCATTTCGCGCAGCACGGACCACGTGGAGACGGAATCACCATAAGTCCATCCGGCAGCCCGGAAGGCCTGTTCGATTTGCTGCGCGGAACCCAGGAAGGCGAGATTCACCACGTCAGAAGGTTGGCCTTTGCCAGTCGAACTGCGATCCGGCAGGGCCAGTAACTTGGCGCGCAGTCCCGTATCGATTTTGGCGCCATCCTCCGGAGTGTCCGTCTGTGGCGCGCTCGGCAAGCCGGCAGGGAGCTCCAGGGGGGCCATCAATCGCAGGCGTAAATCGGTTCCCGGCGGCAGGTAGATCTCGGGCTCGGGCGAGTATGGAAAGGCTGCGCGCCGCAAGAGAAATATCCAATAAGATTCGGGATTCCAGGAGGGAAGGTGAAGCAGGCGCGTGGTCATAAGCGCTTGGGGCGTCTCTTCCCCGGCCACGCCTTCGATAACGCCACGTTTTACATCTTCTCGCCCATTAGCGACCTCCTCGACCTGCGCTTTGAAAGGGAGCGGTTGGGGGCCGGCCAGGATCTCGTCAAAGTCGATCGCCACCGCGGATGACGCATGCCGAAGCCCCATGCCCACCCTGCGCAAATGCGCAATATGCCCTTGCACTGCGGTTCCTGTGGAGAAAACCGGGATTCCATGGCAGCGCGGGGACTCGATAAGGATGGCCTGGACCGTGGCGCCATTTTTTGAACTGTAGGTGGAAACCGGCTCGCTAAGCCGAATCCAAAACTCCTGGCCCGACGGAATGATCTGGCAAGCCTGCTCCTGAGCGTGTCCGCTTGTGGAAATGGCCATGCCAATGGCCAAAAGAAGGAGGCTCTGCGTGAACCGCACGCCCGTCCGATGCCGAAACGAGCTCGGCTTACAAAATCGCGATTGTGCTGTCAGCGGGTCTCTCATCATGGCATCGAGGGCGCACCTGCCACACGAGCAGAGCCCCCTCAGTCGATCTCGACGAGCCCCTCTTCTTGCAACTACCCCTTCTACGACGTTCGCCCATTCGATGCATATAGGCGTTTCCAGAGCCATTGCGCATTGAGTGACTAGAAGCGGCGTGAAAATGCGCGCCAAGGCGCGCGCAGCTTTCGCCCCCTCAGCGCTCCCGCGAGTGAACTTTGCGGCCGCGCGCCGCCTTCTGTGCGTAAAGTTCCTGGTCGGCAGATTCGACCAGATGCTGCACCGATGTGCCGCTGGGCGGGTGCGTGGCCACCCCGATGCTCACCGTCAGTTTCGGCTCTTCCGTGCTGCTCTCCAGATGCCGCTTGATTCTGGAGGCCACCCGTCGCGCTGGGGTGTCGCCGGTTTCCGGCAGCAGCAGGGAAAATTCATCGCCGCCATACCGCGCGGCGGTGTCGATGGCGCGACAGTGCTGACGAAGAACCTCAGCCACGCGGCAGATGGCCCGCGTGCCCGTTTGGTGTCCGTAACGATCGTTGATCTCCTTCAGCTTATCCAGATCCATCAGCAAAACCGAAAACGGCCGGTTGGTCCTGCCCGACCTCTCCAGTTCGCTTTGCAGCGCTTCGATAAAGCGGCGGTAATTGGCCAAGCCGGTCAAGCTGTCGCTGATGGCTCGGTGGCGGACTTCGCCGAAGAGCCGCACGTTATCAATCACCGTAGCTCCCAGCAGAATCATATAGCTCGCGGAATTCAGCAGTTGCGCCGCGATTGCCGGTGCATCGAGCAACTGCGCCGATTGCGTGGCCATAAGGTGACAGGCGGCATTCATTCCCGCCACCCACGGCAGAGAGACTCCCAGGGCGGAGCTCAGCCGATAAGGACTGCGATACAAAAGGATGGCGCCCGCCAGGAACATTCCGGCAGGCAGGAGATCCCAGGGGCGGGCTATCAACTTAGAGCCCCGAATCAAGGGTCCGTGGCTCAGCGCAAGAAATAGGATGCCCGTCATGCTGGCAATCGCCGCGACCACGCTCAGCACGGCGAGAATGGTCCTCTTGGAATCCCGCGGCCAGGGCAGCCACTTATCGAATCCAATCGCCCCCAACAAAAGCACACCCAACAGTGTCCCGCCCGCCATCCAGTAAAGCGGAACGCGCGCGGCGTTCGCCCGGTTCAACAACTCTCCGTGAAGCTCCACGATGCCGCTAAGCTGGATCAATCCGTCGAGCCAGAACGCCGCGCCCAGAAATAACGAGAAGCGGTCGCCGGTGCCGTAGTATCGCACCAGGATGTTTGCTGCAATGGTGAAGCCGAGGAGCGCCGCAATGATTTCGGCGCTGGCCCATAGGACCGGATTAAAGGTGAGGCCGAGTTGGCGCAGAAAATGAGCGATTACGGTGACGCAGCCGGAGAGCGCCGCGGCAGCCAGAAAAATGCGCAGGTTTCGTTTTGTTCTTGCGTTGATCATTTCTTTTAAATGAGTCCATATAAAATTCCTTGCGGTACCATTTTGGAGCACTTTCTCCGCCAAAACACCCTGTACGAAAGTGCAGTAAGCGGACACCTGTACTTTTATTCCACCCCCTTTTTTCACGCTTTTTCTTCACGCCTTTTTTTCCACCGTGACCGATCCAAAATCGGCCCTCGCGAATCCGGTTTGCCGCCCCGGATTCCCTTCGGCCGGATCGCGCAAATTCGGGAAACCAACCGCTTTTGCCTTGCATCTATTTTTAAATACACGCATGCTCGAAGGGAATTCTGGCGAAAATCTTCCATTTTCGTTTTGCTTCTTTACAATAAGGGAGTATCGCCGGTGACAGGCAAGCGCACGTTTGCGGCCGGAGGTTACCGTTGATTGAAGTAAAGGATTTGACGAAGAGATTCGCAGAGCACACTGCGGTAGATCACGTTTCGTTTGTGGTGAACAAGGGCGAGATTCTGGGCTTCCTCGGTCCCAACGGGGCTGGGAAGACCACCACCATGCGCATCCTGACCGGTTTTCTGCCGGCGACCAGCGGGACCGCGCAAGTGGCCGGTTTCGACGTCTTCAACGACTCGCTCGAAGTTCGCAAGCGCATCGGCTACCTGCCCGAAAATCCGCCGCTCTACCTGGACATGACCGTCACCGATTATCTCGACTTTGTCGCCCGGATTAAGAACGTTCCGGCGGAGAAGCGCCGGGCTCGTATCGAGGATGCCCTGCAGAAAACCACTATTACAGACAAGCGCCACGAATTGATCAAGCGCCTCTCGCGCGGATACAAGCAGCGCGTCGGCCTGGCCCAGGCCCTGGTGCACGATCCGGAGGTCATCATCCTGGACGAGCCCACCGTGGGACTCGATCCCAAGCAGATCATTGAAGTGCGCCACCTCATCAAAGGGCTCGCCGGAAGCCACACCATCATTCTTTCCACGCACATTTTGCCGGAAGTCAGCATGACCTGCGATCGCGTGGTGATCATCAACCGCGGGCGTGTTGCAGCCATCGATACGCCGGCCAACCTCACCACGCAGCTCAAGGGCGGGCAGAACGTGCGCCTGGAAGTGCAGGCGGACCAAAATGCCGCCTGCGCGGCTATTCGAGAAGTTCCCGGAGTGCGCCGGGTGAGCGGAGAACCGGCCGGCGGCAAAGGCCGCGTGGCCCTAATGGTGGAAGTCTCGCCGGGACAGGATGTACGCAGCCAGCTTGCCGCCAAAATTGTCGGCAAGGGCTGGCCGTTATACGAATTGCGCGGCGTGAATCTGAGCCTCGAGGAGATTTTCCTCCAGCTCACCACGGAAGAGTCCGAACATGCTGCCGCAAGTTCAAACTGAGACGGAGAAACTATGAAAGGAATGTACGCCGTTTACCGCAAGGAGATGGGCCACTACTTCGTTTCGCCTGTGGCTTACGTCATCGTCGCCGTTTTTCTCATTCTGGCGGCATATTTCTTCACGCAGCTTCTGGCTTTGTACATTCAGCGAGCCTTCGAAGCCGGCTTGGAGGAAGGGCAGTTCGGAGGAGGTGCGGCGTTCGATGTTCCTTCCCTGGTCATGCGCAGCTTCTTCGGCGTGTTGTCTACGCTCCTGCTTTTTCTTACGCCCATGCTGACCATGGGCGTTTACGCCGAGGAACGCCGGCGCGGAACCATGGAGTTGCTGATGACTTCGCCGGTCACGGACGTGCAGATCGTCCTCGGCAAATTTCTCGCCTCGATCACTTTGCTCGTGATCATGCTCCTTCCCACGGCCATTGGGTTCGCTTACATGCTTCACCATAGCGAGCCCACCGCGCCCTGGCGGGTCCTGGGGAGCGAATATCTCGGAGTCTTCCTCCTGGGTACCGCTCTGCTGGCCATCGGTTCGTTTTTCTCTTCCGTAACCGAAAGCCAGCTCATTGCCGTGATACTGAGTTTCGGCGCCAATCTTCTGCTGTGGGTGCTCGATTTCGGATCCCAGACGGCTTCCAGTGCTTGGGCCTCAGCTTTGGAATATCTTTCTGCTTTTCGCCATTACGACGATTTCACGCGCGGAGTGATCGATACCTCGAACGTGATTTTCTATCTCAGTTTCATTTTTTTAGGCGTTTTTCTGACGATCCGCAGCGTGGATTCCATGCGCTGGCGACGCGCTTGAAATTGGCTGCGCCGGGCCGCGCTTTTGCAGCTCGGTCGTCCCGAGCGGCTTTTAGGGAGTCGGAGCTTCAGCTCCGACGTTAACGGCTTCGGTTTTCATGGGGCTTTAGCCCCGGAAGCCTTTGTAGAAGGAGGAGAAAATGCCAGTAAAGCTGGACTGGAAGCGAGAGCTGCGTTGGCTCGCGGCGTTCGGTCTTGCCTTGGCCGCGGCCGGGTTGGTCCGCTATTCCACCCAGGGCGAGCTCACGCGCTGGAGCGAAATTCTTTTGATCGGCGGCGGAGTCCTCTTCCTTGCCGGTCTGGCCCTGAGCTACCGCGATTTCGTGACGTTTTTCAGCGCCCGCTCGTCCCAGCTGGGAGCCAATGCGCTCACCATCACGGTTCTGGTGCTCGTCGTCCTCGGCCTGATCAATTTTCTTGGTTATCGCCATCACAAGCGCCTGGACGTCACCAGCGAAAAGCTCTATACGCTTTCCGATCAGTCCCGGCGCACCGTGGCCGATCTGAAGAAGGACGTGGAGATCATTCACTTTGCGAAACAGCCCGACCCCACGTTCAAGGATTTGGCCGGCGAATACGCCAATGCCGGCAGCCACGTGCACTATCGCGAAGTGGATCCGCAGGAAAAGCCCGAGGTGGCCCGGCAATATAACGTCACGCACATGAACGATATCGTGGTCTCCTCCGGCTCCCATAACGAAACGCTGAGCGGAACTGGAGAGCAGGATGTCACCAACGCGATCATCAAAGTCACCCGCGAGACCGTGAAGACGATCTGCTTCGTCGAAGGCCACGGCGAGAAATCCATCGCTTCCGGCGAGCAGGACGGCTTGCAGGGTGGCGACAAAGCGCTCAAGAGCGAAGGCTATCAGACCAAGACCGTCAATTTAGTTTCGTCCGGCGCAGTGCCCTCGGATTGCAGCGTCCTCGTGGATGCCGGCCCGAAGCAGTCGCTCTTCCCCCAGGAGGCCGGTTTTATCGCCAAGTATCTCGGCGGCGGCGGCAGAGCCTTGCTTCTGCTCGATCCCGAAATGGATCCCAAGGTGGATAGCGTCCTCGACGCTTGGAATATCGCTCTGGGCAGCAATGTAGTCATCGATGCGAGCGGCGTGGGCCGGCTCTTCGGCACCGGGCCCGCCGTTCCTCTGGTCGTGGACTACGGTCCCAATCCCATCGTCCAAAACTTCGCGGGAACGATGACGTTTTTCAATTTGGCGCGCACAGTGTCCCTGAAAGATAAGGGCAAGAGCGATCCCGAGGGTACCGAGTTGCTCAAGACTTCGGCCCGCAGCTTCACCGTGCCAAACCTGAACACCAAGGAAGTCCGCTACGATCCTGCCAAAGATCAGGCCGGCCCGCTCTCTCTCGGCGTGGCCGCGGAACGCCATGTCGGCACGGGCACGGACACGAAGGGCGCACGGCTCGTGGTCATCGGCAATTCGGCCTTCGCCACCAACCAATGGGCGGGCTTGCAGCGCAATGGCGATCTTTTCGCGAATGCCATCAACTGGCTGGCGCAGGATGAAGACCTCATCTCCGTGCGGCCCAAGAATCCCACCAACCGGCGCGTCATCCTCACCGATACGCAGCTGCGCGAGCTGGGTTTCGCCAGCTTGTTCTTTCTGCCGGGCCTGGTGATCATTTGCGGCGCCGTCATCTGGTTGCGGCGCCGTTGAAAACGCCCATGGAAAGCCCCGTGGAAAACATATGAAGCGAAGCACCGGAATCGTTTTCCTGGTGGCCCTGGCTCTGGGGGCCTTTGTCTATTTCTACGATGTGAAGCGCAAACCCGCGAGCGAGGCTTCCTCGGCGAGCTCCAAACCCGCATTCTCCCTGACGTCAACTGATGTGAAGCAAATCAAAATCCAGCGCGCCGGCACGGCCATGAGTTTTGAACGCAAGAGCGACGGCTGGTATATGACCCAGCCCCGTTCGCTCCGCGCGGAAGGGTCGGCGCTCGATGGCCTCGCCAGCACGCTCTCCTTCGTTAGCGTCGACCGCACGTTTCCCGCGACTCCCGACAATCTCAATTCCTTCGGCCTGAAAGATCCCGCTGTGACCGTGGATTTCACGTTGAATAACGGCACGAGCCACCAGCTGCGCTTCGGTTCCAAGGATTTCTCAGCGTCGTCGGTATACGCGTTGATCGACGACGGTAAACAAGTTTCGCTGATGCCGGACACCCTCTACACCAGCAGCGACAAATCGCCCGATGATTTCCGCGACAAGTCGCTGACCACGGTCCCCACCTCCGACGCAAATTTCTTTGATTTGGTGAATTCCTCTGGCGAAGTTTCGGGAACCAAGAAAGACAACGACTGGACGCTGAACAAGCCCCGCGCTGTCGGCGGAGACCGCAGCAAAATCGATGCGCTGCTGGGCGCCGTCGGCACCGGCCAGATCACCAAGTTCGTCAGCGATACGAACGCCGCGCTCGCGAAATACGGCCTCGATAAGCCCACCGTACGCTTCCAGGCTAAGCTCGCCGATGGCAAATCCGTTCGGTTAGAGGTGGGGAAAAAGGAGGGCGCCGATTATTACGCCCACGATCTTTCGCGTCCCGGCGTATTCGAGATCAACGACAATCTTTATTCAATCCTGAGCGATAAATACATCGATCTCCGCGATAAGCAGATCACGCATATCAAGCCCGATGATGTCACGCGCGCCGAGGTCCACAATCTGAACGGCACCTTTGCCTGCGTCAAAGGCTCCGGCAGCGGCTTGGTCCTTGAGCAAACGGCCGATAAGAAGGCTGCGCCGCCTTCGTGCCCCGATTTCATCGGCGAACTCGGGGAGGATCAGGCCGACGAGGTCTACGACAATCCTCCTGCGTCCATTGCCAAAGAGCTCGCCAAACCCGCCGTGCAAATCAGCATCACCGACAAAAACGGCA
>QHYR01000111.1 GCA_003223315.1 Acidobacteriota bacterium
CGCGGGCCGCGAACGGGCGCCGCATCGCGCGATGGGTTTCGACCTTCATGATCAAAAGTATGAACCTCTTTGCCCAGCGACTCTGCCAAATTGGCGCCAATGTGTCGTTTTTTACATATGAGGTTCCCCATCGTTCCCCCGCCCTCACGTCAAGGCGTAAAGCAAACCTCCAGTTCCAATAAAGCAGCGGGACAGCACGCACCTACGCCAATATTCTCGGCGACAAGAAAGCGGCTTCGCTACTGCAGGAAACTTTGGATGAAGAAAAAGAAACCGATTTGAAACTTACAGGTCTGGCCGAAAAAATCAACGTCAAAGCCGCCGCGGCGGCAGCGCGCTAACTATTCCATGCGGGATTCGGCCCGGCTCCGCCGTCCGACCGGAGACGGCTCGGGCGCGGCGACATCCGTATCCCGCATGCCGCGGGAAATCCCGGGCGTAAGCAGGGTGCGGAAGCGCTGGCTGATCTGCTCGGCTGTTTCCACGAGCTCGGTCAGCCCTTTCGTCTCTTCAGTGATGTGGCCGGCCTCAAAGTCGATAATCACCTCGAGGCAGAAGTTTATGGCGCGCCGAATGCGCTCCCCGACGAGCCGGGAGTCCGTGCTTTCCTCATTGCCCTCGGTCTGGGGTTCCCGCGTCTGCTGCACCGACCCGGCGATCGCCTGCAAGTAGTCAACGGCATCACGAAACTCCTTGAGCAGCCGCACGTCCAGATTTTGTGAACGCAGGCTCTTCTCCAAGCTTTGCAGCTCCGCGCTCGCTATTTTCACTTGCAGGCTCGCGCCCCAGAAGCCCTCGTCGGCGGAAACGAGCTCCACCACGATCCCGTGCGAAACTCCTATCCGGGAATTAGGCGTCGCCAGCACACGCGCCTCAATCGTTTCGGCGGAGAGCACATTTGTGAGCGTCACCCTGGTTCCGAGCTCCGGATAACTCGCTATGTCCAATAGGCCGCCATGCGCATTCACTAGTCTCGCGACGGCTTCCTCCTTCATCAGCACGCCGTCCGGGGTCTTCCAACTCACCTCCAACGAAATACTCACGGGAAAACGCTTCTCTTTCCTGCGCTCCACCTTGGTTCCATCTGGTGCGGTTGGACGTCTCTTCATTCGCGAGGTCCTTTTTGCATTCGCGGGGTCCTCTTCCCAGGCATATTCCGGGCAGGCTCCGGCCCGATTGCCAAATGCCGCCCAGGCCACCGGAAAACAACAGGTTAGGAGCTAAGAGAAACCAATACTACTGTCCTAAAGGACAGGACCCTATAAAGCAACACTGGAGAGTCCCACATCCGCGTGGCCCTGATGAACCGGCATCCGAGGTCGCGCCAGCTGTCACTTTCGCGTTTGCCGAGACTGCTTCGGGCGACCGAGGGCTCTGCTTTTTCCTTTTTTGGGATTGTTTCACCCGCGCATTTTAGACGCGGCGCGCCAACCCGCTATGTGGGTCCTGGTATTTCTCTCACAGCCACATACAAAAATGTCGTACGCCGTACATCCATTCACCGCCGCGGATGTGTCGCCTCCCGCTCCGCCCGAGCCAGCAGCTCGCGCACCTCTTCATCCGTTGTCTGTGAAAACTCCCCATACCACCGGCCTACGGAATAAAACGGCTCGGGCGTCCGCGTGCAGACGATATCGTCCACTTCCGGCGCGAGTTCGGCGCACGCCGACGGGGCCGCCACCGGCACTGCCACCACGATGCTTGCCGGCCGAAGCTTCCGCAGCGCAGCCACTGCCGCCCGCATCGTCGAACCGGTCGCCAATCCGTCGTCTACGAGAATCACCGTCCGGCCTAGCACATCCACCTCCGGCCGATCTCCTCGATATTCTCTTTCTCGCCGCAATCTCTCCTGCTCCTCACGTGCAGCCACGTCGGCCACCACGTCCGGTGGGATGGCCAGGTCCTCGATCACGTTCGGCTCGGTCACCAAAATTCCTCCGCTAGCGATCGCTCCCATCGCCAATTCCTCATGGCCGGGCACTCCCAGCTTCCGCACCACAAACACGTCCAGGGGCGCGTGAATCGCTCGCGCTACTTCAAAAGCCACGGGCACGCCGCCGCGCGGCAGCGCCAGCACGATCACGTCTTCCCGGCCGTCATATGCCGACAATTCCTGTGCGAGCACGTGCCCTGCCTCACTCCGATCTCTAAACATATACTCCATTCTAACGTGCCGCGCTGAAGCCTTCGCCCAGTTCCCCGGCTGCTGTTCGCCCCTCGCTATTAGACTTTCGGGCCTCAAACCGAGACCAAATCAGCCGCAAGATTAGGCCCTTTCGTACGGGGGCCGCTTTAGCCGAACCCTCAATTGGCGATACGTAACCACCTAACTTTCGGTCTATTGCCAAGTTATTTTATGAAATGCCACCTTTGCAACATGGAGAGATAGCCGGACGGAGTACGGAGTACCTAACTTGCCCAACCCTTTCTTCGACAGCCTGTGGCCCGGAATGGTCGCCTGGAGCATTCTCTATATTTCTGACTATTCTTTAACGATTATCTGCGCCCACCTCCGTCGAGTTCGAGCGAATCAGATCATCGTCATTGAAGGGAGTTACGAGCTAACACCTTATTATCAACGCGACATTGATTCCTTGAAATTGTTTAGCCCCCGCTTTCTGGTAGCTCTCGTTTGGAGCCTGTTCTTGCTCGCGCTGGCTTGGGCGCTCGCTATCTCACAACCGCTGCCACAACTTTACGATTTCGTGTTGGGTTCCATGATTCTGCTTGAACTCGCGATTCACGTGCGCCACTTCCGCAATCTCTTCCTGTACTGGTCTGTCAATCACACAGACGAGGTTCGTGGCCGCATCGAGTACTCTCGCCCCCTCGCGTATCGCATGTCTTCGTATGACTTGCTTGCTTTTGCAGGATTATTCTTCCTCCTCTTCGCCTTCACGCAAAACTGGTTCCTTCTAGGCGGCGTGGCCACTTGCCTCTCGACAGCCCTAAAACATCGCAAGCTGGCGAAGAAGCGCCCCGCAAGTACAGTCGCAGTTCAACCCTCAGAACAGACGTAGCTCGCTCAAGTAGCGAATCTCGGCGGCCTTGTTTTTCTTCCGGACTCCCGCCAGGGACCACAGTCTGTAGCCTGGGCGCGGCGCTTACCAGCCGGCCCTGGGGCTTTTGCTCTCATCCCAGCACCCGTTCAAATAAATCACACCGTCTTCGTCATCCCGCCATCCAGATCAATCAGAGCGCCCTGCAGAAACCGATTCTGCGGAGCCAGCACGAACGCCGCCAGATTTGCGATATCCTCCGGCTCCCCGAGCCGGACGATATTCGCGCGCGTAACCATCTCGCGCGCCGCCGCTTCCGCATCTCCGCCATGCTGTGCGGCAGCCGCCTGCAGCCAACCACGCAGCCGGTCGGTGCGGATAAATCCGGGATTGATGGCGTTCACCTGCACACCATCGCGAATCCCGATATCCGCCAGCGCCTTGGTGAACGAGAGGCACGCGCCATTCACCGAGCCGCCGATGGTAAAGAGCGGGCCCGGCGTACGCCCGCCGGTGCCGATGATGTTCAGCACCGCGCCGCGCCGTTCCTTCAGGTGCGCCCAGGCCGCTCGCACCAGGCGCACCGCGCCAAAAAACTTCAGCGCGAAGCCATCCGCCCAATCCGCCTCCGATAGCTCCAGGAACTCACCGCGCCGGGTCGCGCCCGCGTTGTTCACCACGATGTCGATCGCCCCAAACGCCTCGAGCGCCGCCCGCACCAAAGCGCCGGGCGATTCGGGCTCGCGCAGATCGGCGGCAAATGTTTTCACTTTGCCGCCGGCCTTGCCGATTTCCTCGGCCGCGGCAGTCAACGGTGCCTTATCCCGCGCCGCGATCACCAAGTGCGCGCCCTCGCGTGCGAATCGCACCGCGATGGCGCGGCCAATTCCGCGGCTGCCCCCCGTCACGATGGCAATTTTTCCGGTTAGACCCTTGCCGTTTTCCATCTTTGCGTCTGCTCTAGGCGGACGAAGAATCTCTCTGCGGTCTCGGCTGACACCTTATTTCCACACCCGCCGCGCGGTCTCCACCACCAGCCGCAGCTTGGCCCACTGATCGTCTTCCGTCAGTAAATTCCCTTCCATCGTCGAGGCGAACCCGCACTGCGGGCTGATCGCCAGATTCTCCAGCGGCACCAACCGTGACGCCTCGTCGATCCGCCGCGCCAGCACGTCCGCTTTTTCCAGCTGCGGGCGCTTTGAGCTGATGAGCCCCAGCACAACGGTCTTCCCCTTGGGCACGAATCGCAGGGGCTCGAACGTGCCGGAGCGTTCGTCGTCGTATTCGAGCAGGAAGCGATCCACGTTCATCGTTCCGAAAAGTTTTTCCGCAATCGCGTCGTAACCGCCTTCGGCATACCAATGGCTGCGGTTATTCCCGCGGCAAAGATGAATCGCCAATGTCACGCCCGGACGCCTCGCCGCATGAAAGCAGGCATTATCCGCGCGGATCGATTCCTCGAGCAGCGCATCCGGCTCGACCTTCATCTCTTTGCGGATCCATTGCCGCCATTTTTCGTCCATGAAATAGCTGTAGCGCGGCGCGTCGATTTGAATATATTTCACGTCCTCGCCGGCGAGCTTTGCGAGATCCGCCTTCATGATGCTGACGATGTCCCACAACAGCGCCGAATGCGTGTCGTAGACCTTATCCGTGGCGCCGCGTTTATACGAGATCGCCGGAAATTGCGTCGCGCTCGGCAGCGTCATCTTGATCGCGCCTGGGCTATGCGCCTTGAGATAAGGCAGCTCATGGCCGGTCAATGGGCGCACTTGCCGCAATTTCGCAGTCACAATTCCCGTAACGCTGCTGACCGGCGCGCTCTTGGCCTCGGCGCCCTCCCAGGTTCGCGCCACAGCGTCGCCCAAATCGAAGCCCTCCACGGCGTCAATGAAATCGCTCATGAAATTCCGGCGCCGCAATTCCCCGTCGGTGAAAATCTCGAAACCCAGCTCCTTTTGCTTCGCCAGCACGCGCGCGATGTGACGATCTTCGAGTTCATGCAGCGGGCGCTGATCTTTGCCGTTGCGCCGCGCCTCCAGCAGTTCTGCCGGCCGCAGGAAACTTCCCACATGATCGGCCCGATATTGCCCCGCCATCACTTGCCTCCCCTGCGTTTCTGCTCGAGCAAATCCCGGCCCCGCTGCGCCGCCTCCGCAACCAAAAATCCCATCTTGGGATGCTCCGGCTCAAAATCCACGGGCAGCCCATTTTGCCGCAGCGCCTCCGACGTCATCGGCCCGATTGACCCGACCGCGATGCGCCGAAATGCGCGGCGCAGCGGATCTTCGAGCTGCATCTCCGAGGCGATGCGCAAGAGGTGATGCACCTGCACCGACGTCGTGAAAAAAGCGATGTCGATGCGGCCGTTCACGATGGCTTGGACGCCCTCTCGCAGGGGACCCGTATCCGCCGGCAGCGCCCATTCGTAGACGGGAACCCGCGTCACGCTCGCGCCGCGCTCTTTCAGTCCCGCCAGCAACTCCGGATTCGTCGCGCCATATTCCTGAACCGCAACGCGGCTTCCCTTCAGCGGAATGGAATCCGCTCGCGCATCGAGCGCGGCGAGCAACTCTCGCCACGTATTTGGCTCCGGCACGGCCAGGCTCACGGGAACTCCGAGTTCCGCCAGCGCGGCCATTGGCTTCGGCCCGCGCGCCACGACCTTCACTCGCCGCAGCGCGTCCACAAACTTCTGCCGCAAATCGTGCGCCTCCACCAGCCGAGCCAGCGCGCGGGTCCCCACTCCTGTAAGGAAAATGACCATATCGAATCCGCCCTCGGCCAATTTCCGCGCGAAGGCCAGCGCCTCCGGATTGTCTTTCAGGGTCACTTCCTGCATGGAAGGGGCAGTGATCGCCTCGCCGCCATAATTCGCGATCAGCTTGGCCATCTCCTGCCCGCGCCTGCTTTCCAAACACAAAACGCGCAGCCCCGCGAGTCCATTTCTTTTTGCGTCATCCGCCATCGCGCCCGCCATCCTTACCTCGTCGAAATCCTCGCCATTGTAACCAACTCTATGTGCTCTGTGTCTCCCTGCGCCGGTGTTAAATTCCGTAGCGCGCGACCGCCTCTTCATTCCAATTCACTCCGCTCCCCGGCGCATCCGGCGGGGTCACCGTGCCGTTCACCACCCGCAACGGCTCCGCCAATATCGCCGCGGCCCAATCCACGTACTCAAGCCAGTGCCCCGTCGGACTCACCGCCAGCAAAGCCGCGCTCACTTCCGGCAAAAGATGCGAGGACAGAGGAATCTTCGCCGCCGCCGCGAGCGACGCCGCTCGCATCCAACCGCTCACCCCGCCGATGCGCATCAGGTCTGGCATCATATAATCCGCCGCCTGCGCCGCAATTGCCGCGGTCATCGCATTCGGGCCCACGAAATTCTCGCCGATTTGGATCGGCGTGGCGAGCTCGCGCGCGATTCGCGCGCATCCCGCGTAGTTGTCATGCTCGATCGGCTCCTCGATCCACGCGAGTCCTTCGCGTTCGAGCGCCCGACCGCGCTCGAACGCTTCGTCCACTGTGAGCGCCTGGTTGTAGTCGGTCATGATGGAGACATCATCCGGCAGGGCCTTCCTGACCGCGCGCACGGCGGCAAGATCTTCCGCCAGCGTCGCATAGCCCAGCCGCAATTTCACCGCCCGAAACCCGCCCTCGAGAAGTTTCTCCGCCTCGTCCGCAAGTTTCTCCGGCGCCATCAGGCCCAGCCCGTTGCTGTTGTAAGCGGGAATCGTTTTGCGTTTCCCGCCCAGAAATTCCACGAGCCGCTTCCCCGCCGCAATGGCCATCGCATCCCAGCAAGCCACATCAATGGCCGAGAGCGCCAGCGCCACGACTCCGCTAGCCGCAAGCAGCCGAAAATGCCGCGCCAGTCGCGCACCAATTTTCGTCGGCTCGATCGCGTGGCCCTTGATCGCGCCCAGCGCCTCTTCGAGCACGCGCGCGACAAGCGCGGCGCCCATGGGCATGTAGCAGAAAAGATACGTCCGGCCGGTAATTCCCCCGTCGGTTTCCAGGTCGACCAGCAACAAGGGCGCCGTGCGCACCGTTTGCGCGCTGGTGCCCAACGCAAATCGCAGCGGCACGGAGACGGCCCTGCTTCGGATGGAGCGAATCGTCAGGACCGGGGCCATACGCTTCGGGCTCTATCGCGTTGCCGCACGCGGCACCGGCGCCTCGCTACCATTTGCGTAGAGCGCCAGGATGGCGCTTACGGCGCGATTCATCGGCGTGGTCACGTTCACAGCTTTGCCCAATTCGACCACGCCGCCGCTCAGCCAATCGAGTTCCAGGCGCTTACCGGCCTCGAGGTCGTTGTGCATCGACGAAGTCATCTCCGCGGGCAGGCTATCCACAAACGCCAGCCGCTTATCAGCATAATCCTCCGGCAAATTCACACCGTAAGCGCGGCCCACCGCCACCGTCTCCTTCATGATCTCCAGCAGCAAAGCGCGCGTGCGCGCATTCCCGCGGACAGGCCCGATGGTCTTGCGCGTGGCGCTGGTCAGCGCGGAGAGTCCCACGATAAAAACAAATTTCTCCCAGATCGCTCGCCGCACATCCGCGCTGATTTCCGCATCGATTCCCGCGCGCGTGCACGCTTGCAGCAACGCCGCGGCGCGTTCCGAGCGGCTGCCGTCAAATTCGCCGAACACCAATCTCTGTATCGTTCCCGTGTGGCGAATCACTCCCGGACGCGCGATCCCTGCCCCAATGTAAGCCACGCCTCCCATCACCGCTTTCTCGCCGAGCGATTTGCGCAGCACATCATCCTTCTGCACACCGTTTTGAAAAGAAAGAACCGCGGTATGCGGCGCGACAATTTTCGCCATGACGCGAACGGCCGCTTCCGTGTCCCACAACTTCACGCACAGGAAAACGTAATCGGGCGAGCCGAGCACAGCGGGATCATCGCTCGCACGCACTTCGGGAAGATGGATCTCGCCTAACTGGCTTTCCACGCGCAAGCCATTTTGGCGCATCGCGGCGAGATGCGCTCCCCGCGCGACGAACCCGACTTCGCAGCCGCTCTTGGCCAGCTTGGCGCCGAAATAGCCGCCCACCCCGCCCGCACCCATTATGGTGATCCGCATCTTTGCCCTCGGACTCGCCGCTCGTCGCGCAGCCATCGCCCGGCTGTGCACTTATACTGGCCCGGCCGTGTGGGTCAACCCGCGCACAAATCAGAACACAAATTTCACGGCGGACTGAAGCTCCCTGGCGTCCTGCGCACTGTTGACCACGCCGAAGTTCGGCGCACCAAAGACGATACGGCTCTCCGCCTCGCCCTGTCCAGCTATGGCCCACTGGGCGGCACCCTTTCGGCGGAGCGCCTGCCCCTTTTGCAGTTTTGCTCTGACCCGCAAAGCCGTTGTATCTGCAATGGGTACGGCTGGTTCTGGTAATCGCGGCCTGGCGAATCTTCGGAGAATCCTGGATGCGATGGGGGCTATTAGCCCTCGATTCCGACAACGTCCAAAGTTATTCCGATCGCGAACTGTTTTCCATTATCCGAGACGGAGTCCGGTTCACGGGAATGCCCGGATTTGCCGGCACCGAAACAGACGACCAAATCTGGGATGTTGTTGATTATCTCCGCTCGCTTCGCTGATTCCCGCGCCAGCACATTTCAACCTGCCCTCGGGCGCCGATCGTTTCGGACAAAGGCCTATGCAAACTCTGTACTTTCTGTGGCTTAGGGCCTCTTACCTCCTTATGGAATCGATTCCGGGCACTACGAGTTCTCCTTTGGTTCACCATACAAGGTGTGATTCCTGCCCACGCTAGCTCCCCGATGAACGATATTTCCCGCGGAAAATCCAATGAGGTGAGATCGCTGCTAAGCCCGTTTGTACCAGGGGCAATCCGTCGTCCCGGAAGGAGGTCAAGAGTTCCGATTTCGTCCCTCAGTCCAGCCCAATCGGCGCAGTGCAATCGGTCTCCGAGAACGCCCGTGCCGTGGCCACCGAGCGCGGTCAGCAGTACCGCCCTTTCCCCGCAGCGAACGTGCCCTGATCGCCTGGGTCAGGAATACCCTGTAGTTAACAAGTGGCGACTTCCGCGAGATTTTCCTGCGCTGCTGAGGGATAATAATTCCAGCTTCCTGAGCGAGATGGGCGTGGGTATGGAACGTGCCTTAGCGCCAAATGCGCGAACCGCTTTCGCGGTCATTGCCGGCGGGGTGGCGATTTTCGCCATCGCACTGCGCCTGCGCGCACTTACCTTTTCCGCCGATCCTTCCCTATGCGCCAGCATTGACACGATCGGAGCATTCCTGACTTTCACATTTACGGCGAATGCTTTGGTTCGCTTCCGCGGCACGCGCGATCTGATGTCGTTGATCTTGGCCATCGGTTTCGGCGTTGTAGGGCTGATGCAGCTGGCCCTCTCCTTGCAGCTCTTTCATAACCTGGATTCTGCATTGCGGTTGCTCGATTCACTGCGCCCTTTTTGGCTTCAAAGCAGCATGCTGCTGGCGGAAGCGATGCTGCTGGCTTCCGTGGTGGAGCGCCCTTTCCCGCATTCGGCAAACTTACCCCGAACGGATCTGGCACTGACAGCGCTCACTGGCACAGTAGCTTATTCGGCTGGCGCGCTTTACTTGCTCTTCGGGCACGAGCCCAAAATTCGCGCTCTCGGACCCATGGCGCAGCCGCTGGAACTGCTGCCGGTGTTTCTGTATCTGCTAGCAGCCGCTGCCTTCCATCAGCACCCCAAGATGGTTTCCTCCGGACTCGATAAAGCGCTCGCACTCGCGGCCGCGATGAATGCCGGGGCGCACCTGGTGCGCACGGTGTCATTGCAGGCGGCCGATGCCCCCTTCACCCTGGCACAGATCTTGCGCGTCTCGAGCTATGCCGTCGTGCTGGGCGGTACGTTGCTGGATAACTCCAGGCTATTTATGCAAGTACGGCAATTGGCCATCAGCGATCCTCTTACTGGCCTGGCGAACTACCGTCACTTGATCGACGTCCTCGAATCGGAGATCGAGCGCTCCGGCCGCACCAGCCGCGAGTTCTCGGTCCTTTTGCTCGATCTGGATGGGCTCAAGAGCGTTAACGATCAATACGGACATCTTGTAGGAAGCCGTGCTCTCCGGCGCCTGGCAGATGTTTTGCGCGTGCATTCGCGCGCGGTGGATACGCCCGCCCGGTACGGCGGTGATGAGTTTGCCCTGGTGATGCCGGAAACCGGATTTCAGGCGGCCCGGCGCGTGGCTGGTCGCATTCGCGAACGTCTCATGTTACAAACCGAGCAGCCGAAAATCTCGGTGAGTGTCGGCGTGGCGGTATACCCGTCAAGCGGTACCACTGCGGAGCGGCTGCTGATGGCGGCCGACGAGGCCCTCTACGCGATGAAACAGGAAGCAAACACCGGTCGGCGGTAATTAGCGACAGGGGTGGCCAGGATGAGTCCGCTGTGGATTCGCCTTAGCCCCACCAAAAACCGGGCGGCGCTTCGGAGATCCTGCGGAAGGTAACGCGGCAAACTCGTCCATCCACGCGGTACTCGAAGACGATCTCCTGCGCAACAAAGTGGCCTAAGCCGCGGCGCTTGGAATGCGATAGGAGCAGCCAGCCGCCCTGGACGACCTCGTAGGTCCCGTGCTCGCCCCAGATTTCGTAGCTTCCATCTCGGTTGAGAACAAGCGGCGGACTTTGGCACGGTGCGGATTGCCCTTGGAACTGGATCCGCACGCAGTGGTAATCGCCGTCGAGCCGTTGCTGCGCCCGCGCCGGACTGACCATCGCAGTGACGGCCAATAGAAAGGCTGTCAGAGATAAAAGCGGGAAGTTTTGAGAGATTCGCATATTGGTTCCGCTGGGCGTGGCTCCCATGGTCGCCGCGGCGACTGCACCAGATCAGTGCACCCAGGGTTCCATTCGTGTGCAGGAATCTCTTAGGAACGATCATAAAGTCAGTAACTTACAGACTGGCGCAGCAAGGCACAAGAAAGCTACTTGCACCGAGAGAAGGGCATTTCCCTACTAATGCACTTTCCTTCCCTTCGTGGCAACCTTAATCTATACGGAATTTGCAGCGCACCGAGCGTTACAGAGCCGAAGCGACACCACGCCTCGTAATATGAGTCTTAGGACTTCTTCCTGTTCTCCGTGCGCTCTGTGTTAAATCCGCGTTCGCTATGCTCACGGATTTGCTGACGGAAGCTCGGGCACAGCGGCGCCGTCTTTGCGCGGGTCGGACGCGCCGTAATTGACGCCCGTGCCGAAATCGCGCATCACGGCCTGGCCACCGCCAAACCGATTGGAGAAGCCATTATGCATCTGCAACACGTGCCCCTTGGCTTCCAGCTCCGGCTTCACGTTGCCGGGCACGCGATTCTCCAGCGCCACGTCGCAGCCCTGGAAGCTCAGCTTCGTAAAGCGCGCCGTCTCCATGGCCGCCTGGATGTTCTGGTTGAAGTCGGCGATGTGCGAGACGTATTGCGCGTGCGCCTGAGACTGGTTCCATCCGCCCATGATCCCGAAGGCGATGCGCACATTCCCTTTCTCCATGAATGCGGGAATGATCGTATGCAGAGGGCGCTTTCTGGGAGCCAGCGCATTGGGTGAGGAGGAGTCCAGGGTAAAGAGCGCGCCGCGATCGTGCAGCACAAAACCGGTGCCGTCGGCTACCACGCCCGAACCGAAATCGGCGAAATTGCTCTGGATCAGCGAAACCATGTTGCCGTCGCGATCCACAGCGCTCAAATAAATCGTGCTGCTGCCCGGCAGCAACGTGCCCGGACCCACATTGCAGTTCGCCTTGTTGGGATCGATCTGCTTGGCGCGCGTCGCGGCAAAATCCTTGGACAGAAGCTGGCCCACCGGGAGGGTTGAAAATTTCGGATCGCCGATGTAGCGGAGGAGGTCGGCGTAGGCCAGCTTTTTCGCCTCGATCATAGCGTGCAGCGTGGCGGCGGAATTGAGTCCCGTCTTGTCCAGCGGAAACGTCTCCATGATGTTGAGCATTTCCAGCGCCGCCAGACCCTGGCCGTTTGGCGGCAGTTCGTAAACGGTCCAGCCACGATACGTTGTCGAGATGGGCTCCACCCATTCCCCAGAGAATTCGGCAAAGTCTTTTTCGGCCAAGGTCCCGCCATGCCGGCGAGAAGTTTCCACAACGCTCTTGGCCAGCTCGCCCTTGTAGAAGGCGTCGCGGCCGCCCTGAGCGATCAAGCGCAGCGAGCGCGCCAGATCCGGATTGCGGAAGATCTGTCCTACTGCCGGCGCCTTGTTGTCCGGAAGATACGTCCGCGCCGCAGCCTCATTCCCCCGCAGGAAATCAGCATTCGCGCCCCAGAGTGCAGCAGTCCACTCGGTAACCGGAAAGCCCTGCTCCGCGGTTCGAATGGCCGGGGCCAGCACCTCAGAGAATTTCTTTTTCCCAAAGCGGTCCTCGAGCTTTTGCCAGCCGTCCACGGCTCCGGGCACGGTGACGCTCTGGATGCCCTGCTGCGGCATGCTTTGGAACCCTTGGTTCTTCAGAAATTCGATGGTCAAGCCGGCAGGCGCCCATCCGCTGGCATTCAATCCGTAGAGCTTTCCGCTCTTGGCGTCGTAGACGATGGCGAAAAGATCGCCGCCGATGCCGTTGGACATCGGCGCGACAAGGCCCATCAATGCGTTCGCCGCGACTGCGGCATCCACCGCGTTCCCACCGCGTTCGAGGATCTGCACGCCGGCCTGCGCCGCCAGGGGCGATTCCGCGGCCACGATGCCATTGCGGGAGATCACCATGGACCGGCCTTGGCTGCGGTCCTGCGCGATGGCCTCCGAACCGAGGTAGCTTGTCACCACAATGACCGCCGAGAGCAGAACCAGGAGAGCCCGCCGAAGCCTTGGCGCAGGCGGGAGTAATCGCGCCCGCAATATTGGCGAAGGATTAATGATTGTGCGCATGGCACCGCCGCCTCCTCCAGAATTTCCTGCCCGCCGCAGCCTATGGCGAAGACGAGCCAAACTTGAGCCGCACTGTAGCGCAATCGCGCGGCAGGCGCAATTGCCACCTCAGCACGCGGAAAACTGGCGTAAGCCCGTGGCCCGATCAATTCCGCCCCTTTCTGATCCCGCTGTCGGCATTTGCGACGCACTTTGTAGCCAAGGCGCCCCGCCGTCTTGCGGGGACTCCGGGGCTTCTTGTGCCGACGCCTTCCAGGCGGATGTATCGTCCGCCTTTAAGTGGGCGTCCTTGGGACGGGTGTCCTCATCTTGCAAAAAATACTGTTTGTTCCCTATTGTCCAGACAAATGCCATACGGTTAAGATTATTATGCCGGTGCAGGGAGTTCCCCGCCTTCCATACTGGCTTCCGAGCGTGAAATCCGAGATTCCTGCACCTGCTACGCCTGTTGAAAGACGGGCACGTATTCTCTTCGTGGACGATGAGGAAGACATCCGCCGCACGCTGCCGCTCCTGTTAGAAAAATACGGCTTCGACGTCACAGCGGTGGGAACGGTGGCCGATGCTGTCACCCAAATTACCTGTTTGAAATTTGACGCTCTGCTCGCAGACTTGAATATCCATCATGAAAGTGACGGCTTTATCGTTATCAGCGCCATGCGCCACAAACAGCCAAAGTGCAGAAACTTTGTGCTGACCGGCTATCCCCGTCTGGAGAATGCGATCAGAGCAATTCAGAACCAGGCAGACGACGCTTTCAGTAAGCCCGTCGAGATCGATCATCTCGTAAAACGCCTGCAAGAAAAACTCGCCGCGCCTGAGCGATCGCTTGCCACTTCGGGCGAGAGACTCCCGGCTGTGCTGAGAGAACACAGCCAAGAGATTACCAATCGCATTCTCGCCGCGATCAATCGTGACCCAACCATGGCGAAGGCGCCCTTAAGCGATGATCAGCGAGTGGACCATCTTCCCGCGATATTTGCGGCGATGATCGAGCAGTTAGAAAGCAAAAGTCCTGTTTTGAAGCCGGATGCGCTGCACCTCGCCGCCAAACACGGTGAGAGAAGAAGGAAGGATGGCTACCCTGTTCCCCTCGTCATCAAGGAGTTTCAATTAATCGGGGAGACGATCTACGAACTGCTTCAAAGCGAAGTTCTGCCTTTGGGAAGCATCGGGCTGACGACGGAGCTTTGGATTCTAACCAAGAGCCTGAACTCCATGATGCTGCAGTCGGTCGAGGCATATACCCAAACGAACTAGGAATCAACACGAACCCATTCCAGCGCAGGGGTCAAATAAGTTTCAAGGCTCGATCATCAGCGTCAAGACGGCGGAGACCCATCGCGCCAATGTCAAGCGCAAGCTCGAAATGCGTTCGGTGAGCGAGTCAAAGGTGGTGGTGGTTCCGAAGGTGGCTTGGAAAATTCATCGATCAGGCTTTTCGCGACACCCGAGGTGAAGAACATTCGTTTATTGGTGAGAGCTTCGACGGCATTTAAAAGATCCCGGCTGGCATCCGATTTGTACATGCGCCTTTGGCCTGGAATATGAAGCGAAGCTGCACGCTGCCGCGCGATTACATTTGCAAACCTTTACAAGGAGCTGATGCCGGTCACATCGGACCAGGAACACTTGCAGAAAAAGGGAGGGTGTAACCCTGGAAGAATGGCGCGAAAGTGGAGATTGTCGATATCATTAGGCCAGGACTAGATGAGCACTCCCTAGAAATAATAAAGACAAGTGAGAGGTCAGCTGCATGAAAACATTTGAGGTTCGATTTCGCTATCAAGATCGGAATCAAGGAACGGTGGAATCGACAGTCAAAGTCGATGCGTCGACTCTTCCCGGAGCCGTAGCTAAGGCGGCACGTGGGTTTGTCAAAGGCTTGGACCGGAAACAGAGATTCGACATGAATAAGAATGGGCTGGAAATAACCGCCAAGTCTGTCGATACGGCCGAGGCACAAGCAGGCACACCCGCACAATCCTCTTCTGGCTGAGAAGTAGGCAGGGCTAGATCATCTATCCCGCCGTTTCGCGAGGCCGCCTGTGAGGGCTAGCCCCGGGGGATAACCAAACGCCCGTGGCCACCTGCGGCGCGCAAACACCGCCAAGCCGAATTGACACTCTTGCCCCGGCGGGAGCAGACTTGGGCGACCTAAAGTCACAGGAGGACAAGAAATGAAACTTCGCGACGTCGGCTTGACATTGGCATTAAGGGCGGGCTTGGTATTGGGACTGGCGGCAGCCGCAGTCATCGCGCTGGGCGGCGCGGCGTTTGCTCAAAACGTGCCGGAGCAATTCGTGGTGAGCGGCAAAGCCGCCGAAAAGATTCAGGATTTCACCACCATCAATCTGGCCACGGCGGAGCGCATTGCGGACGCGTGCGAGAAGGCCGCCACGGCGCAAGGCGTGCAGATCAGCATCATGGTGCTCGATAACGACGGCAACCATGTGTACATGGATCGCATGGACGGCCAGGGCTATCTCAATATCATCACGGCCGAGATGAAGGCGCGCACCGCGCTCATGAATCGCGCACCAAGCAAGCTCCTTATGAACCGGGTGATCCAGGATCCGACCGTGGAACTTCAGCAGATGCAACTCGGCGAGTTTGCGAATTCTGGCGGGCTTCCCGTTGTCGTCAACAAGCAGCTGATCGGCGTGGTCGGCGTGGGCGGTTCCGCGCCACGCCCGCCGGTGTGGAGCGACGAAATTTGCGGGCACAAGGCGCTGACGGAAGTGATCGGGCCGTCCGTGCCGCCGCTGGTGGAAGACCTTCCGCCGCGCCAGAACGCCAATCCGGGCAATGCGCCGGTGCCGCGCTTTGCCACCGCCAACCCACCCAAGACGACTCTGCCAGCCGAATTCGTAGTGGGCGGCAAAGGCGCCGGTAACGTTTTTGACGGCAATCAGATTTCGCTCGCGGCAGCCAAGAAGATCGCCCGCGTTTGCCGCGACTGGGCGGCCTCGAAGGGCGGCGCGGCGTCAATCTACGTCGTCGATAATGCTGGCGAATTCGTGCACATGGAGCGCATGGACGGCCAGATCTATAACAACATCCGTACCGCGTTGTTGAAGGCGCAGACCTCGCTGAAGACGCGCCAGCCCACCTCCATCGCGAACGCGCAGCTCAAGAACAACGCCGCCGGCACTGCCCGGCAAACCGTATATTTCAATCTCTTCACGAATTCGGGCGGCATCCCCATCGTTGTGGATGGGCAGATGATCGGCGCCGTGGGCGTCGGCGGCGGGGCGGGCGGCGGCGATGAGAATTGCGCCATCGAGGGTTTGAAGGCAACCTTCGGCGATCACGTTACGCTGCCGACCTATCCGGCGGCGTCCACTCAGGCAGGGCCGCGGGGCTGAGCGTTTCGGCCAATCGCAGGAATCACCGCGGCGGCCGTTTGATGGTGCCGCCGCGAGGTGATTCAGATTTGTGAATGAAAATCGCCGAGACTAGGGCGCCACGCCTTCGACGATGAATACGCGGCTCGTCGCCGAGCTATGGCGGATCGGCTTGATGGCCTCATAGGCCGCCGAATTTTCCCAGGCTCGCGCTTTCTCCACGCTACCGAAAGCGATCACCACGAAGCGGTCCTTGGGCGCTGTGCCTTCGAGGCCTTCAATCTTTCCGCCACGCACAAGGTAATGGCCGTTGAAAGGCTTCAGCGTGTCCGGAACCTGCGCCCCGTATTTCTGGAAGGTGGCGGCGTCGTGGACGTCGACTTCGGCGATCACGTAGCCAAGTGCAGTCTTGGCTTGCTGCGCGTGAATGGCCATGGCGCCAACGACGCCCATGGCGACGCCGGCCAGCACTGCCAATACCAGTTTGTGATTCGTTTTCATGGGTTCTCCCCTCCGCGTTTGTGAGTCGAACACGAGCCGTACAGCGTGATTGGCCCAGGATGCTACACCAGTTCGCCATGGATGTGGAAGGGGCGTGATATCTGGCTAGCGGCTGCCGTCTGCGGTCCGCGACGCGAGGCGCTCGGTCAGAGCTTCGCTGAAGTTGCGCGGTGGCCAGGTCGCCTGTGGCAATGGCGCTATGCGCTACAGCTATTCGCGGCGGGAGTGCGCGGTGAAGGCGAGGTAAGAAAGGTAGAGGCCGAGGACAAAAGGAATCGTCAGATAGATATAGAACAGGCGCTCGAATTGCATGGCGGCCAAGATCCCCAGCGTGGCTTCGGGCGGAAGGAAAAGGAAGAGCACGCCGCGAATCAGCATCACCCATCCAATCAGTGTGACCAGGATGGGCAAGACGCCGCCGGACCAGATGTTGTGCGCGAGGATAATGGCAAGCCCGCCGGCGAGCGCGATAATGGCGAAGATCACCATGGCCGGACGATCGCCGAGGAGCGCGGGAATGGTAGAGAGAGTGTTTTGCCGTTCGGTCAAGAGCCAAAAGCTGGTGATCAGCGTGAAAAGGCCGAGGAGCCTGCCGAGGAATACGGTGAGCGGTTTCATGACCACAGGATTCTACAGCAGATCGAATTAGGAGAACTGCTTCTCTTCTCGCGGCTGCGCGGCATCAACTTGACACGGCAAGTTGTGGCTGCTTGAGGGTCCGGCGAGAACGATTTCCCACAGAACGGACGAATTCATCTAAAATTACATGGTTGAAGGAGCGATATACTTGGCCAAAGTGGCGGAAAATGCGCGTCGGGGCATACCGAAGGAACCGCCGTCGGAGCTGGAGCTGGAACTTGCCGCGCTGGCGCGGGCGGAACACGGCGAGCCCTTTCGACTGCTGGGTCCGCACGCCGTGCAGCGCGAAGGCGCGCAGCGCATCCTGGTGCGCACGATTCAGCCTTACGCAGGCGCGGTCAGCGTGGTCCTCGAGGGCCGCGCCTTTCCCGCGGAGCGCGTCCACCCCGGAGGGATATTTGAAGCCTTGCTGCCAGCCGATTACCGGCACCTGGAGGCGCGCGATTATCGGCTGCGCATACGCTGGGATGACGGCAGCGTCAGCGAAGTGGCGGACGCATATGCCTTCCCCACCCTGCTGACCGATTTCGACCTGCATCTTCTGGGAGAAGGTTCGCATTGGCAAAGCTACGACAAATTGGGCGCGCACGTAGGCGAGATGGAGGGCGTACAGGGCGTGCATTTTGCCGTATGGGCCCCGAATGCCCTGCGCGTGAGCGTGGTGGGCGATTTCAACCGCTGGGACGGACGCCTAAGCCCCATGCGCTCGCGGGGAAACTCGGGCGTGTGGGAGATCTTCATTCCTGAGTTGCGCGAAGGAATGGTCTACAAGTATGAGATTCGCTCGCGGTTGGGCGAGCTTGCGTTCTTGAAAGCCGATCCGTACGCATTTGAGGCGGAGCGGCGGCCGAAGTCGGGTTCGGTGGT
>QHYR01000212.1 GCA_003223315.1 Acidobacteriota bacterium
CGGCGCCATTCTAAATGAGAACTTTTCGATTCCTGTTTTGCTCCGTGTTCGTGCTCCTGGCCCTCGCCGGGTCCGCCATTTTCCCTGCCGGGCTGGCCGCTGGCCCGTTGGCGCTGGACGACGTTCTCAAGCAAATGGATCGCGAGCAAAATCAATTTGAAAGCCTCACGGCCAGTATTGAACGTACCAAGGTGACCGTGGTCGTCAACGACCGCTCCACGGAGTCTGGTCAGATCGAAGTCCGCCGCGACGGCAGGATGCGCATCGATCTGATCTCTCCGGACCAGAAAACCATCCTGCGTGACGGCGATCGGATCTACGTTTACACGCCGAAAATCCGCCGGGTCGAGGAGTACGATCTCAGCAAACACCGTGATCTGGTGGATCAGCTTCTCCTGTTGGGCTTTGGCACCTCTGGCGAAAGCCTCAAAAAGAGCTATCTGGTTACCATGCAAGGGGAAGACACTTTGAACGGCCAGAAGGTGGTGCGTCTGGAATTGACGCCGCGTTCCGACGACGTGCGCAAGCAAATCTCCAAGATCGAGCTCTGGCTGAATGAAGCAAACTGGCTTCCCGCCCAGCAGCAATTTTATGAGACCGGATCGGGAGATTACTCCATCATTCGCTATCTGAACGTCGCCCGAAACGTTCCCATCTCCGATGCACGTTTCCGCCCGGCATGGCCAAAGGGCGTCACTCGGGTCAAGCCGCAAGATTAACGGGCAGCCCCAGCCTCTATTCAGCTCGATTTTGCGCCTGCGCGTTTTTGCGCCTCAGCGGCCAGCAGCGCCTGTTTGCGTTTGATCCCCCAGCGGTACCCGCCCAAGCCTCCGTCTTCCCGCACCACGCGATGGCAGGGAATCAAAATCGCCGCTGGGTTGGTGGCACAGGCGCGTGCCACCGCGCGTTGGCCCTTGGGCAGCCCAATGGCGCGAGCGATATCGGTGTAGCTGCGCGTCCTGCCGCGCGGAATCTGTTGCAGCGCTTCCCAAACCCGGCGCTGAAATGCAGTGGCTTTCACATCGAGGGGCAAATCCAGATCCGGCTGCTGGCCGGAGAGGTGCCGTACCAGCTGCCGAAGCCATCGCGAAACCTGAGCGGGATTCTTGGTTATGTTCGCCGCGGGGTACTCGCGGCGAAGCGCTGCTTCCAAACGCTCCTCGGAATCGCCCACATAAATCGCCGAGACTCCCTTAACGGTTCCGGCCACGAGCAGCCGGCCCAGGCGGCTGGGCCCCGTGGTATAGCCGATTTCCATGCCCCGCCCCCCGCGCCGGTAGGTCCCGGGAGTCATGCCCAAATGCCCATTGGAATATTCGTATAGACGGCTTGATGAACCATACCCGGCTTCGTATAGCGCGTTGGTCACGTCGCTACCCTCGCGTAAGCGTGTTTTGAAACGCCGCAGACGAACCGACTGAACATAGGCGCCCGGACTGATCCCCACCAGGCGGCGAAACATTCGCTGCAGCCGAAAAGGGCTTATGCCCATCTGGCGTGCCACGCTCGCAATCCGCACGGGATCGCCGGTGTCTTGCTCCAGCAGAAGGCAGGCCTGCCGGATTAAATGCGATTCCGCCATTCCTGGCACGCCCCGCGGATGGCAACGGCGGCAAGGCCGAAATCCTTCGCGCTCCGCGGCGTCGGGCGCCGCAAAAAACACCACCCGCTCGCGTCGCGGGCGGCGCGATGGGCACGATGGCCGGCAATAAATCCCGGTCGAGCGAACCGCATAGACGAACCTTCCGTCGTATCGGCCGTCGCGCGCCGCGACGGCCCGCCAGAATCGGCGTTCCCATGGCCTTGGCGCGTCGCCGCGTTTTGCCGGCTGATTCTCGATCCTCATCTGAGTGCTCTGTTTCATGGCCCCAAAATACATTCTTGGCGGAACCGCGGCTATCCGATTTTTGCGTTCAAATCGCGCTGAACTCTTCTGCCCGGAGTTCATAAAGAAGTTTACACATTGGTACGCCTGTCGGCCGCAATTCGTTGACCTCCGATCAACGCGGGGGCATAGTCACGCCAGCAGCGCCGGAAACGCATCCCGAAAGGGGGGAACCATGCGCATTTCTCGGCCTGCCCCAGCCGCAGGCTCGGCCGGATCGGTAGTTCAAGATACACAAGCTCCATCTGCTCCCGCACGTGTCGCGAATACGGAATGGCCCAATCGGCCGCGGGGGATCAGGCGCGTGCCCACGCATTCGGTGGGTCGCGCTCGCGAACGGCGTGCCTACGCCCGCGCCCGGCTCTCCCTGCCGCTCCGCTTGGAGCGGGTAGCCGGACAACGCCATACCCAGCCACACTCCTTGCGCACGGCAAATATCAGTTCGAGCGGCCTTTTCTTTCTTGCGCCGCTGCGCATGGATGCCGGCACGCCCATCGAACTCGAGGTCCAACTGATTCATCCACCTCTTGCGCGAGCCACAGTGCGCATGAGCGCTGCGGCTCATGTAGTTCGCAGCGAACCGGCGGAGCAGGTCGGCTGGTACGGCGTGGCCGCTGCTTTCGATGATATCAGCTACCGGCGGGATGAAAATCTCCTGGAACGATTTTCGCCCTGACCTGCATCCCTCTTCGGCGTGTACTTTTTTATGCGCCAAAAGCGACGTGGACTTTTTTAACGCGCGAAAGCTCCTGATGTCCATGACTTTCGCGCGAAGAACGTCCTTTTGGCGCTCGACAACTCCACTACCCGTTGCTCAATGCACTCGACTCTTACCCTGACTTCGTTAACGCCCCCCAAATGCCGGCCTAAAGGCCGCCGCTACACAAACCCGATGTGGACGCCGTCCGCCACGATTTTTGTAAGTGCACATTCTGAACGGGTTCAAGTGTCGAGATTTTGCAAGTGTTCATTCTGTGTGAGTTGCAGGCGCGTTCTGCGCATCTGTTCATTCTGCGAGAGTTGCGAATTCGGCGGCGACGCGGCGTGCGCCACGTTGGCAGGCCGGGAGAAAGTGCTCGCGACGTCGGGGAAAGCTGTGGCGTTTGCTTTTTGCGGCGCGGGCGCGGCTCCGGCGGCGCCGGAGGTTGCGTCGAAGGAAGTCAGAGGAGGAGGAGCGGCGGGGCCTTCGGACGGCCCGGCGGGCTCATGGGGCCGCCCGTTGGGCGGCGACTGGGCTTTATTGAGCGGCGTGGGAACGGAGAGATCCCTCGGCTCACGTTGTTCCCTCGGGACGACTTTGTTGACCGGCGAAAGCTCATCCCGTTGGTGACTTTCGCCGGAGGACCTGATCGGATCGGCGGATTCGGCGCGGGCGGCCGAAATGGTTCGCAGCAGGAGTTGGGCGAGATGGCCGAAGGTGGCGGCTTCCTGGCGAGAGATGCGCCGTTGCGCGAGCAGGCGAAACACCTGGGCGAGGGCGCGGTTCACGCCAGCGGCGGTGGTGAGGTCGCGGCAGGCGGAAAAGAGTTCGGGAAGATCGAGTGCGGCGCCGACGACGTTGCCTCCGGGTGCGGGGTCGCCGAACAACTGATCTTCTCTTTCGGCGTGGAAGGGGCAGCGCGAGGGATGAATTTCGGAGCGAGCCATGCGGCATTGGCGCCCGTCGGAGAAGAAGAATTGGCAGCGCTCGGGCAATGGGTTGGTGTCTATGAAGCCGTGATCGCCGCGAAGCTCCGGAGAGGTCCCTCTCTCACGTTGTACTTTGTTGACCGGCGAAAGCTCATCCTGTAGGTGACTTTCGCCGGCAGACGGGACGACCATCCTGATCGGATGGTCGAATTGGCAGCGCTCGGGCAATGGGTTGGGAGAAGTTTCCGGGCGGACGTTGTTGACGCGCGAAAGCTCCTGATTGCCATGACTTTCGCGCGAAGAGTTCGTCGGGAGATCGGTGTGATTCAGCTCAGCAGGATTCTCGATAAAAAAAGGAAACGGCGGAATAGCATCTGTGGGTGGTTCTTGTACGGTAGTCATACGAGATGTTACCATAGAAGTACATAAGCGTCAACATATTTGTTTACCTGATAGATTATTCGAATGAAGGGAGGGGCGCGATTTATTCGAATGAATGAGTAGGAGGCGGAGGGAAAATGTTTGGAACTTCATTCGAATGACGGAAATGAGCTAAGCCTTAGAAAGGCTCCGCGATACTTGACTAGCTCACGGGGTCAGGCGGCGCACCGCTAGGTGCGGCGACGAGGCAGGAAGCGGCAGAACAGGGCTTGAGTAAAGATCAAACGTGGTAAATTCGGTTGCGACACGGAACCCAGGCCATGGATTCTATCGCGATTCATCAGCTATACCCAAGAGTCTGTTGAGCACTCAGAACGAGTGTTAGAGCTATCGAATCGTTTGCGCTCGGAAGGCGTGGACTGTGTCCTTGATCAGTATGAAGTAAATCCGCCTGAAGGTTGGCCTAGGTGGATGAACAAGAAGATTCGCGGCGCGAAATATGTACTTGTAATCTGTACGGAGCCCTACTACAAGCGTGTTATGGGTGAAGAGAAGGAGGGCGTCGGATTAGGTGTCTGTTGGGAAGGAAATTTGATTTACCAGCACATCTACAATGCAGGTACAACGAACAGTAAATTTATTCCTGTCGTGTTCGAGGAAAAGCATAAAGTTCACATTCCTCTGCCATTGCAAGGCGCGACCTACTACAGCCTTGCTCGACCCACGGGTTACGAGGGTTTGTACCTCAGGTTGACCGATCAGCCAAAAACGGTAAAGCCGAAGCTCGGGAAGCGTCGATCACTGCCACCAAAACCCGCTAAATCGAGCCCCTCGATGTATATGACCGTCCCTATCGACGTGGACTTATGGAATGCCGCAGAGTGGAAAGCAACTCTGTTCGCTTACACACCGGGAAAACCGCCTATTCTCGGAATTGCTTACAAAAATGAAGAGGCTGCCCGTAAGATTTTCGAGCAATGGCATAATCGTTACGGAAACAACGATCAGTTTGAAGAGCTTCGCGTCTCGATCATAGAAGGGCCGATTGAAGGCGAGGGAGACGGATACTCAGTTCACATTGGCACAGACCCCGATGCCTGGGTCAAGCGGTTGAAAGCTGCGGGCTACAGTGTCAGCGAACATGACATTCAGTTATTCGTGAGTCGCATCAATCGGATGAACCCACAACCCGGTTCTCGAAATCTGGAGGTCTTTAAGCAACTATACCAAGAGCACAAAATCTATTTTCTGGCGCCGTGCGTGATCTCGAAAGATTTGAAATCGGTTACGCCTTTATATGATTTGGCGATTCGTAAGGGGAAAATTGAATTCAGAAAGGCATCAGACGTGGGACCGAACGATATCGACTCGGTGATATTCGAAACAGAGGCCTGAACACACTTACCGGAATGCAAGACGGCTTCAGAAAGACAACCAAGGAGAAAGCATGGCCACCAAGACGGTCGCTCAGGACGGCGGCAGCAAGGATCACGCAGTGGTTTCGCACGAGAAGTGGCTTTCCGCGAGGGCGGCATTTCTCGCCAAGGAGAAGGAGTTCACGCGGCTACGGGACGAACTGAGCCGCGAGCGACGTGAGCTGCCATGGGAAGCTGTGAAGAAAGAGTATGTTTTCGAGGGATCGGCTGGGAGGCAAACTCTGGCGGAACTCTTTGACGGAAGAAGCCAGCTGATCGTCTACCACTTCATGTTTGACCCCAGCTGGGACGCGGGGTGCCCGAACTGCTCCTTTTGGGCCGATAATTTTAATCCGGTGATCGTGCATATGAATCAGCGCGACACGACCATGATCGCGGTGTCTCGCGCGCCCTATGCGAAGCTGGCGGCCTACGAGAAGCGCATGGGCTGGAATTTCAAGTGGGTGTCATCGCACGGAAGCGATTTCAATTTCGACTACTACGTCTCGTTCACGCCCGAAGAGCTGGCCAAGAAGCAGGCCTTCTACAATTTCGCCACGCAGGATCCCTGGTTTTCAGAGCGTGAGGGAACAAGCGTCTTTTATAAGGATGCGGCCGGCAGCGTATTTCACACCTATTCCACGTATGCGCGCGGGATCGACCTGCTGAACACCGCTTATAACTACATCGATTTGACACCCAAGGGGCGCGACGAAGGCGGCCGTAGCCAGTTCTGGGTGCGCCGCCGTGATGAATACGCCCGATGAATATGGACGATAGGGCCTGCACGTCTCCGGCCGATTTTGGACTATATTGAACCCGCCCGATTGGCGCTCGATCGGCGCCGTTCCTTGGCGGGATACCCATGCCAATGGCAAGCGCGTCTCTTGCCCTAGGCCGCTTTACGCGGCAACGATGCAATGGTCTCGATTCTCATCACTACCTACAACTCCGCACAATTCCTGAAAGCGTGCCTGGAATCGGTCTTGCAGCAGGATTATGCGGATCGGGAGATCATTATCGTAGACAACGCCTCGAGTGACGGCACGCGGGCGGTGTTGCGGGAATTCGAGAGTCATTTTGCGGGCGAGCGCGGGGCTCGCTTGCGCGTGATCTATAACGATGCGAATCGCGGCTTTGCCGCGGGCCAGAACCAGGCCATGGCGCAGTCGCACGGCGACTGGCTCTTGTCCCTGAATCCCGACGTGATCTTGAAGCCCGATTTCCTATCGAAACTCTTAGCGGCAGCAGACGGCAGAGACCCGGGCGAAAGCCCGAGCAAACGAAAGATCGGCGCGCTGTGCGGCAAGCTGCTGCGCTGGAAGCCCGGCGCGAGCGACGAGCGCAGCAACGTGATCGATTCGACGGGAATCTATTTCCTTCGCAATCTCCGGCATCTAGATCGCGGGAGCGACGAAACCGATCGCGGGCAATACCAGCGGCGGGAATACGTCTTTGGCGCGACGGGAGCGGCCGCGCTTTATCGTCGGACCATGGTGGAAGATATTTCGGTGGGCGGCGAATTTTTCGATGAGGACTTCTTTGCCTACCGCGAAGACGCGGACCTGGCCTGGCGCGCGCAACTGATGGGCTGGTCCTGCTTATACGTGCCGGAGGCCGTGGCCTGGCATGTGCGGCGAGTGACTCCGGAGCGCTTCCGGCAACTCCCGGACGAGATCAAT
>QHYR01000213.1 GCA_003223315.1 Acidobacteriota bacterium
AGATTGGAGAGATCGCGCAGCATCTGGCGCTCATCGGGAGCGAGGCCGTCCAAGAAAGACTCGTCGTTCAGCTTGGCGGCGCGTTCCGATTCGCTAAGGCCGCGCAGATCGCGAAGTTTTCCTAACACCGCCTGGCGCCGGGCGGGCGGGAGATTTTGCCATTCGGGCAACAGAGTCTGGCGAACGTAGCGGCGCTGCTCAGCAGTCATTTGCTCGAGAACGCGCTCGCGCTGCATGAGCGTTTGCCGCTGCGCGGGTGGGAGATTATTCCAGGTCTGCAGCCGCTGGCGGATCCGCGCTTGCTGTTCGGGTGGCAGGCTGCGGAAGCGCTCGTTGTTGTTGAGAAACTTCTCCTGTTCCGCGGGAGTCATCTCTTGCAGGCGTTCGACCCAGCGAGGCGGCAAATCGGCGTTTTGCCGGGGAGCAGGAGCTCCCCGGGGGGGAGCCACCCTCGGAGCCACCCTCGAGGCCGGAGGCCGTTCGGCCCGCGGACGCGGCGCACCTTTTTGGGCGAAAAGATTCGTTGGCGGCATCCAAAGTGCCGATGCCAGCACTGCCATTCCGAATTGAGCGAATCTGCGCACGAAGCCGGTTTTTTCCCTTCTCCTCACAATTTCGCTACAACCGATTCAAAGACTGCGGCTGCGCGCTTTCTTGCGCCGGCAATTCCGAGAGCGCGTCGAAGCTCGTCAGCACGTCGTAATTTTCGAGCACCGGCAGGTCTTTGATCATTCCGAACTCAGCCTCGGTATTCTGCGCAGGGCTACCAACAGGCGCATGCGTCACTGGAAGCTGGGCTGGCTGAAACGAGGACAGCCAGATCGAAGCGATGAGCAGCGCCGTCGCGGCGAAAGCCATGCGCGGCGAAGGCATGATCCAGCTCCAGAAACCCGCCCGGCGCTGTTCTTGCGCCAAGCGCGCCTTCACGCGGCTGTCGAATGCGGGCGATGGCGCGAGGGGCGGCAGCTCATCGAGCGCGTCCCATACCGAGCGGAATCCCTGGGCACGCCCCCGGCACACGGCGCAAAGGGCCAAATGCGCCTCGAACTGACGGCGCTCGGCCATCGTGAGCCTGCCATCCAAATAAGCGACCAACTTCTTTTCCGTATGTCCGCAGTTCATGTTCGACAACCTCATTTCCCAGGCCGGGTCAACTGCGCTTGTACTTGGGCCGCTCCCACCAGCGGGGCCAACTCCACTCGCAGAGTTTCATAGGCACGGAAGAGCAGCGATTTCAGAGCGCTCTCCGAGCAGCCTAAAACCCTGGCTATTTCATCGTAATCCATCTCTTGATACTTGTGCAGCAGAACCGCCGCCCGCTGCTTCTCGGGAAGCGATTCTACGGCGCGGCGGATCAACTCGGCGCGATCCCGTCGAATCAGCTCCAACTCGATGCTGGGCTGCCGGTCGGCGATCTCCAGCGCCGGCTGCTTGCTCTCTCCATCGCCCGAACGATCCACCCCTGACTGATCGATGGAGACTTCCATCTGACGATAGCGGCCGTCCCGCAACGCGTTAAACGCCAGGTTCGTAGCGATCCGGAACATCCACGTGGTGAACTTGGCCCTGGGCAGGTACTGTCCTCGCGCGCGATAAACCCGCAGGAAAACTTCCTGCGCGAGATCCTCCGCCGCTGCAGCATCCCGCACCATACGGTACAGGAAATTGACCACCGGTGTCCGATACTTGCGCAACAGAAGCTCGAAAGACGAGTCGTCTCCGGACTTCACGTCCAGCATCAGTTGGACGTCGGACCTGGCCATGGCCTCCACATTCTATCCAACCCTTTAGCCATCAAAAAGTTGCGGCTTAAGATATCCATGCTTGATGCGCCATTGGCTATTCGACCTCCGCCTATCCCATTGAATTTATTGCCTCAAGGCAGGCTCCGTGGCTCCCGGGAGTGAATCTAATTTGAGCGCCCCGCACCTCTCTTCGGGCACGACAACCGACGCGGCGCGCTTCAGCCGGAGTGCCGGAATAAGATCACGTCGCCTTCTTGCACCAGGTAATCCTTGCCTTCGAGGCGCACCTGCCCTTTTTCGCGCGCCACGGGCCAACTCCCGGCGGCGAGCAAATCCTCGCAGCGCACCACTTCGGCGCGGATGAAGTTGCGTTCGATATCGGTGTGGATCGCGCCGGCTGCCTTTACTGCAGGAGTGCCGCGGCGAATCGTCCAGGCGCGCACTTCAGGGTCGCCAGCGGTAAAGAACGAGATCAGCCCCAGCAGATCGTAGGTGGCGCGGATGAGCCGGTGCAGACCCGGCTCCTTCAGCCCGTAAGCTGCCAGGAGTTCGGCGGCCGCGGCATCATCGAGTTCGGCGAGTTCAGCTTCGATGCGCCCGCAGACGGGAACGACCGCGCTTTGTGGCCGCCCGCGCAATTTCTGCAAGCCATGCCGCTCGACTGCGGTCTCCAGTTTGTCCACTTCGTCGTCGCCGAGGTTCAGCACATAGAGCATGGGCCGCAGCGAAAGGAACATGAAGCCGGTTAGGATTTTGCGCTCCTCGGCCGTGAACTCGAACTCACGCAGCGGATGTTCACCCTCGATCGAAGCGCGGCAGCGCGCGAGCAGCGCGTGCTCGTGCTCCGTTGCTGGGTCCTTTTTCTTTTTGAGGTCTTTTTCTATCCGCTCGAGGCGGCGTTCAATCTGTTCCAGATCGGAGAGCATCAGCTCGAGATCGAGCGATTGCGCATCGCGCAAAGGATCGACGCTGCCCGCCGGGTGCGGCACGGCAGGATCGTCAAAGACGCGCAGGACGTGCGCGAGCGCGTCCACTTCGCGTAATGGCGCCAGCACCGCCGAATCGCGCGCGCGGTCGCGCACGATTCCGCCTACATCAACGTAATCCACGGTGGCATAGGTCACCTTGCGCGGCTTGTAAAGCGCGGCGAGCTGATCGATGCGCGGCTCCGGCACGCGCGCCACGCCGATGTGCATGGCGCCGCGTCCGCCCTTTTCTTCGAGATGCGCTCGCGTCAGGATGCGAAAGAGAGTGGTCTTGCCGACCTGCGGTAAGCCGACGATCCCCGTTTGCATGAATCGCGGATGGTAGCACAGGCGACAGTCACATTATGGCCAACGCCCTGCCTTCAACGCAGTTTCTCCTCTTATTCGCTTTATGATTACTGATTAGACACATCGTGATCTGGCTCGCCGAGAAACGCGAAGGCCACATATCTGGTGCCTACCGCAGCTGAGTACAACGTCTGGTAGTTTTGGACTTCGCTGGACCCAGCCGCGCTGTTTTCCACAGATTTTGGCGCTGGCCCTGGTTTTCCTGTTGACAACCGCAGAAGAGCCGCTAAGATCGTGGTCCAAAGTGGGATAGAGTGGCGATCAGTGATGTGAAGTGGTGAGAAGCGAACCGAATTCCCGGTTGCGTGGCGATTTCTCTAGTGCTTCGTGGCAACTATCCGGCGAAGGTGGACGACAAGGGCAGAGTGAAGATCCCGGCTGCCTTCCTGGAAGCACTGCGGGAGTACGGGAACAAGTTTTACGTGACCAGCGAAAACGGCGATTACGTGCGCGTATATCCGATGAAGATCTGGAACGAGATTGAGGAGAAGCTGGCGCGCCTTTCGTCTCATAACCGGACGAAGCAGAAGTTCCTGACGCGCACCAACTATTATGGCCAGGTTGTCGAGCTCGACGGGCAGGGGCGCATCCTGGTCCCCTCGATCTTGCGCGAATCCGCACAGATGCGTGGTGATGTAGATGTGCTCGGGAATTTGAATTACTTGGAGATTTGGAACCACACTCGGTTCCTGGACAGCTTAAAGGCGAGCCCGATCACCGATGACGA
>QHYR01000012.1 GCA_003223315.1 Acidobacteriota bacterium
CAGGAGCACTTTCGCCGTCATGATCATACCGTTCATGCAGTAACCGCACTGCGCGGCCTGCTCTTCGATGAACGCAGTTTGCAGCACGTGAGGATGCTCGAGCGTCCCCAAGCCTTCGAGCGTGGTGATGCCGCGATTCTGCGCCGCGTTGACGGGAACGCTGCAGGAGCGCACCGCGCTTCCGTCCAGGATCACGGTACACGCGCCGCACTGGCCGAGGCCGCAGCCGAATCTGGGCCCGCGCAGTTCGAGATCATCGCGCAAGACATACAAGAGCGGGGTGGTGGGATCGGTGTCCACAACCCGAGATTGGTTATTTACTCGAAGCGAGATTCGCGCCATGCGAGTTTCCTTTCTCGTTCTCGACTTTTTTGACACGCGAAAGCTTCCGCGCAGGGCGGTCTGGTGACTTTCGCGCGGGTATCGTTGCGCAGTGAAAAGCTGCCTCGGCGCAACCGGCCCGGGCGGTTCGGTAAGAGAATCGGCTTATAGCTTACACCGGCTGGTCCAAGGCGGCGAAAAAATTTGTCGGCGTACTCAACGACTCGACTACACGCCGTCAGAGCGCGGTAGCAAGCTCCTGGCCATTGGCCAAGACAATCTTGTCCAGATGCATCACGGGCTTGCCGTCCTTGGCGGGATTGCCGGTCATGGTGAGTTCGTCGCCGGGCTTTAGCGTATCTCTTTTCCAGCCCGCCCTGGTCAGCATGGCGATGGCACCCAATTCGGCGCTCCACTTTACGATAGCGCCCTTGTCATCCTTCACGTCGAGATAAATGTAGGCATGGGGATTGGTCCAGTCGAAGCTTGTCACGGTTCCTTTCACGGTGACCGAGCGGGACATGTCGAACCAGGACACAAACCCATGATGAGCGTACGTGGACGCTGCCAGCGAAAGCAGCAGAAGAACCGCGGTAACGGGGAACACCGCCAGCCTATTCCTCATTGCGGCCCCCTCCTCTCTCTTGTTGTCTTCTCGCGCAGTCATTTTCCCTGGTAATTGTACTTGTTATTCTCTTCACAGACGTATTCCTGGATCTCCCAGCCGGGCTTCAACTTGTAGACTTGCTGAACCGTGATGGGTTTCGTGTACGCCATGGGATCCTCGATCGTAAGGTCGTCCGCGAGCGTGTCGTGGTCGACGCGGCGGATGCGCTCCACCAGGTGCATGGCTTCGCTATGAGGGAGTCCGTCGCCGTCAAGCCAGGTCTTATCGTTGAAGCCGATGGTATCCACAACCAGCGTGTCGCCTTCCCACTTGCCAATGGAGTCACCCGAATAAGTGGGGTCCAAGTCTTTGGGGTGCTGCCGATTCATATAGATTTGGCGCATCACCTGTGGACCCTCGTGAAGGATGATCACGCGCGTGGGCACTTGAAAGATTTCCATGGGGTAAGGCACAGAAATCATGAACCGCGGCACTCCCAAAGGCAGACAGCCTAGATTGGGGTCGTCGGTCTGAGGGTTGGTCGCCTTGAATTTCATTTCCGCCCAAGGTTGCAAAGGCGCGCCTCCGTTCGGAAACAGCCTGGGCTCAAACTTTTCCACTAGCCAGACGCCGGAAATGTCCGGTACCGATCCCGCGTGGGACGCATCTTGACCGCGCGTCGCGGGTACGAGCGCAAACATCGCCGTCACAGCTGCCGCAGAAAAGATCAAGCCATTCCGCACTGGTGACCCCCTCCTGGCTTCTGATTTCGTTGGTTTGATTGAGGGGTAAGGTACCACGCTGTCGTCGCCCAGCCAAGCGTCCGCAATTCTTGCACTTCAGCCCGGCAATCTTCGCGCCTAGGGGATTCGCCCCGAAGGGCGGCGCTACATTTTGTTTTCCTGCTACCATGTGCGTTCACCTTGCTCGTTTCTTGCAAGCGATGCGCGGCCTTTGATGCGGCACAAAAAATACCTGCGGATGATCGTGCTGGTTGTTGTGCTCGCGGCCATCGCGGGCTGGCAGATCAGGCGCGAGTACCGGCCGCCGGTATTAAAGGCGGGCGCGCGGCTCTACGCTTACATCGCCAATGCCGGCGATGGAAGCGTCTCCGTGGTGGATCTGGTGGCGCTGAAAGCCATCGCCACCATTCCGGTGGGCCCGATTCCTTCCGGGCTGCGCGTGCTGACGCCGCGCAAGGAGATTTGGGGTGTATCCAGCCTATCGAGCTTATCGGGCGGCGATGGCGGATACGCCTGGGTGATCAGCGCGGAATCGGGGCGCGTGATCTCGCGCATCGCCGTCGGGCCGTTTCCCTCCGCGGTGGAATTTTCGGCTGATGGCCAGCGCGCCTACATCGCTTCTTCGGGATCGAACCAGATCGTGCGCATTGATACGGCCACGAAGCAGATCAGCGGCCGCGCGCGTACCGGGCGGCATCCGTGGTTCGCGCGCCTCACTCCCAACGGCCGCCTGCTGCTCGTTCCCAACCGCGACGATTCCACGCTCGAAATTTTCGACGCGCAGACGCTGGCGCCGATCGGCATCGTCGGTGTGGCCGAACATCCGGAGCAAGTCGTGGTCCTGCCGGATAGTTCGGTCGCTTTCATCTCCGCCGCCGATGCGAAGGAAATCTCGGTGGTCGATCTAAAGAGAAACGTCTTGCTCAGCAACCTGCAGCTCGGCGGCGCGCCCCACGCCATGATCCTCAAGCCGGATGGCGGCGAGCTCTACGTCACCGTGCCGAATTTGCACGCCATCGAGATCGTCAATACCTGGACCACGGAAATCGCCGAATCCATGCTGGTGGGACTCGCGCCGGAAACCGGCGTCCTCAGCGCGAATCCCATCACGGTCGGCCGCGAGCCGGTGACGTGCACGATGGACCCGAGCGGCGAGCTTCTGCTGGTGGCGAATCAGGAGTCAAACGATCTGGCGGTCATCCGGTTGCGCACTTCGAGTTTGCTGACCATGGTGCCCGTCGGCTCGCATCCAACCGAGATCGTGACGCTGCTGTTTTGAATGCAACCAGATTAGATATGGCCGTCAAAAGCCTCGAAGGAGTATCAGCATGAGCAACGCAGTCTATCTGCTGTGGTTCGTCAGGGCAGGGCTCAAGATAGAGGACGTCGAGATGCTGATTGGTGTGTACTCTAACGAGGAAGAAGCCAAATCTGCAATTCAGCGCCTTTGCGAGAAGCCCGGCTTCGCTGAATTTCCGCAGGGATTTCAAATCGTGTCTTACGAACTCGACCGCGACCACTGGGTCGAGGGCTTCAAATTCGTTGAATAGCTACTGAATCGCCCAGGCGAAGTGGTCTTCGCCGAGGGCCACCTCGAACCAGCCTTCGGCGGGAAGCAAATCCACGGGCAGGCCGCCTTCCCACAGCGCAATCACCAGAGAAAACGAATTGCGCTGGCCCAGGCGCAAGAGTTTGCGGGCGACGGAAACTTCGAGGATGCGATCGCAAGAGGCGATGACCATGTCCTGCGGTCCCCAAAGGCAGGTGTCTTTCGTCTCCACGCGCTGATCGCGGAGTTTTCCTTCGCGCGCGTGCAGAACGATGCGCAGTTCTTCTTCGCCGCGCAGCGTGATGCGAAATTCCGCGTCCTGCAGGGCGGCCAGTTGATTGTCGGCAAAATCCACGCGAATGTAGAAGCGTTCGCTGCTGAAGCCATACCGAAACTGATGCAGCCAATGCACGCGGCCATGCATGGAACTACCCTGACGGTCGGGCGAATAGAGCCCGGCGCCCAGCCACTCGAAATAAGTGGATTCGCGCCCGTCCACGCGCACATCGAGAAAGGCCGACGGCGCGGTGACGTGCGCCGGCGCAGGCTTTTGCTTGATGGGCTCGGCCAATTCATCGGGAGCATCGCGGCCCAGGCTCTGATAGGCCTCGCTCAGTAGTTGCCGGAAAAACGCGTCGAATTCCTCGTCGTTTGCGGAACTGTGTTCGGGACCGAACCACCAGCACCAGTCGCTGCCTTCGGCCATGAGCAGCGCCTCGAACGCGGCGGAGAGCTGATCGGCACCAGGAGCATTCGCTTCGCCGCCCTCGCGCCGCGCGAGTTGCTGGGCATAAAATTCCCGCGCGCGCGCCAGTAATTCCCAGGCAGTGACGTCCTCTTTGTGCCCAATCCACACGTCGAAGTTGGCGTTGATCCAGGAGCCGGGCGCAATTCCCTTAACGGTGGCGATTTCGCCTGCTTCCCGCAACGCTTCGCTGACGGTCAAGGCGCGAATATCCGGATCGCGCGAAATTCGCCCGTAGAAATGGCGCAGAAATTCGCGGCCGTTGCCGGGGTAATACTCCCAGGCATTTTCGCCATCGAGAATCAGCGGCAAGGTGAGCGGGGCGCGCGACTGCACGCGTTCGGCGACGATGCGCATGCGGCGGTAGAGGTCCTCGGCCGCGGAGACCGCGTCCATGCGGCTATAGACGAAGCCGACCAGGTCCGAAAGATAATGATCGCGAAAGATGCCGGCGATTTCGCGTTCGCCGAGATTCACGCGCAGCGGCGCGTAGAGCCGCTCGGCATTCGAGGGAACGCCTTCGGCGTCGCGGCCGAAACCAATATTCAACGTGCGGCCGAGCACGCCTTCATCGCTGGCGAACCAGCGGAAGCCGAGGTCGGCGGCGATGGAGAGCGCCTCGTTGGAGACCGATCCCTCCGACGGCCACAGCCCGGCGGGCGGCGCGCCGAAGAGGCGCTCGTGATAGGCGCGCGCGCGGACCAGTTGCTCGCGGGCATCCTCGGGATGGCGAAAGGCGGGGCTGGGCAGCGGCGTTTCGGGATTGGCCTGCCGCGCGATGTCCGTATCGCAAAGCAGCGGCAGGATCGGATGATAAAACGGCGTGGTGGAGATTTCGATTTGTCCGGAGTCGCGCGCGCGGCGATATTCGGGCAAAACGCGCGCGAGAAGCTCGAGTTGCTTCGCGCGCAGTGACTGCTTGTCTTTCTCCGTGTAGTCGCTGCCCTTCTTCGATAGCCGGCTCACATCCGCATCCTTGGCCAGATATTCCTCATCCATCCAGGCAAGCTGCGAAAGCAACTGCAGATCGCGCCAGTCCCGCAGTGCAAAGGTGCGAATCGCCAGAGCCGCATCGGCAGAATGCGCCCGGTCGAAAAGTTCCTTGTACCGCGGCCAGAGGCCGATCAGGTGGTCGACATTGGCCTGAAAACCGCGCAAGAGCAATTCGGCTTTATCCTCGTCGCTCAATTTCTCGGCGGGCGAAAAGGCCAGCGTGAACCAGGGCTCGTCAAATTTGCCGCCCGCGTACTCTTCCAGTTGCGCGGCGAGCGAAGGCACCACGTTGAAGGTGGCGTGCACGGCGGGAAATTCCTCGAGCACGCGGACCATGCCCCAGTAATCCTTGAGCGCATGCAGGCGCGTCCAGGGAAGGATGTAGCGGCGCGTAGCGGGATCGCGGTATTGCGGCTGGTGCATGTGCCAAAGCAGCACGAGATGGATACGCGTCATGCGCGCGGCGCTCCGAACCCGCGCGAGGCGAGCGTGCTAGAATGGCGGTCTTCGGTTTTTGGTATCGGGGCGATGCGCATCATCGATCGCTACATCTTCCGCGAAGTTCTCTCCCACGCACTGCTGGGGCTGGGCATTTTCACCTTCGTCATTTTCGTTCCACAGCTCGTGCAGATCATGAACGTGGTGGCGCGGCATTCCGGAGACGCGCGCCAGATTGCGCTTCTCTTCCTCAGCGCATTTCCGCGCGTGCTCACCTTCAGCGTGCCCATCGGCGTGCTGGTGGGCGTACTGATCGGCTTGGGGCGCATGTCCGCCGATAGCGAATTGATCGCCATGAACGCCGCGGGAATGGGGCTGAAGCGCATCCTCGTTCCGGTGAGCGTGCTGGCGCTGCTGGCCGCCGGCATCACGCTATGCATGACCGTGTGGCTCGGTCCGATATCCATCCGCACTCTGCGCTCGCTCGAAGAACGCTTGCGCAGCACGCAGGCTTCTTTCGAGGTCCAGCCGCGTATTTTCAACGAGCAATTTCCTCACCTGGTGCTCTACGTGCAGGACATCCCGGCCGCCGCCATGAATTGGCATGGCGTCTTTTTGGCGGAATCCGATGGGGGCGACGTTTCGCGCCTGACGCTGGCGGAGGACGCCATTGTAGTAGCCGACCGCAATCAGGGCAAGCTGCAGCTCTATCTGCGTAACGGCAGTGTGCACGAATCGCAAACGCAGGGCCCGGAACATTACGGGCTTTCGGTTTATAGCGAGCGCGACCTGGCCGTGGCTGTGGCCGGCAACGGCGCAACGCAGGCCACCGCGCTGGTCAATTCCGAGCGCCCTCTCCGCCAGCTTTTAGCCGACCACGGGCCGAGTGCGAGGGAGTCGCGCGTGGAGTTTCATCGGCGCTTCGCCTTCCCTGCGGCATGCCTGGTTTTTGCCTTGGTCGCGCTCCCGGTGGGCTCGCGGCCCCGCCGCGGAGGGCGCGCAGCCGGCTTCGTTCTGGCCGTAGCGCTGGTCTGTGCTTACTACATCATCTTTGTCTTTTGCGCCGAACTGGCCCGCGACGGCTCCATGCCTATCTGGCTGGGCATTTGGACCGCGAATATCTTGATGACCGCCGCCGCCATTGCCCTGCTGCCTTCGGTGGAAAGATTGGGTGGCGAAACCTGGCTGGGCGAAGCGCTGACCGGGCTGAGGCATTGGTGGCGCCAGTTAAAAGCTCACTTAAAAGCTAAAGAAAGACTTGAAGCCGCGGTGTCGCGGTCGGATTTCGCCGCGCCGCTCGAGGGCTCACGCAGGCGCTATGTCGGCAGATTCCCGCAAGTCCTGGACTATTATCTGCTGCGCAATTTCCTCTTCTATTTTGTGCTGCTGCTGGTGGGCTTCATTCTTCTGTTCGAGATCTTTACTTTCTTCGATCTGCTGGACGACATTGCGCGCCACCGCGCCTCGTTCCTTCAAGTGGCGAATTATTTCCGATACCTCGGCTACTACTTGCTTTACCAGCTGGCTCCGCTGGCCTGCCTGGTTTCCATCCTGATCACGCTCGGAGTCATGACCAAGAATAACGAACTGGTCGCGTTCAAGGCTGCCGGAATCAGCCTCTATCGTGTCGCGCTACCCTTGCTATTGGCGGGCGGGATGATGACCGCCGGGCTCATCGCCTTCGATCAAAGCTATCTGCCTTACGCCAACCAGCGCGCCGAGGAGCTGCACAGCATCATCAAGGGACTTCCGCCTTCCACGTATTTCGAGCCTCAGCACCGCTGGATCTTCGGCAACAACGCGAAGATCTACAACTATCAGCTCTTCGATCCGGATCGCGTTCTCTTCGGCGGACTGAGCGTCTTCGAGCTGGATCCGCAACATTTCTCGCTTCGCCGCCGCGTCTACGCCGGCCGCGCCTACTGGGAGCCGCAGCAACACGCCTGGATTCTGGAGTCCGGCTGGATTCGCGACTTTCAGGGCGGCGCCATCTCGCGCTACGCGGAGTTCCAGGTGATGGAGCTGCCCGAACTCGATGAGCCGCCCTCTTACTTCACGCGCGAAACCCGGCAAAGCTCGGAGATGGATTGGTTCGAGTTGCGAAATTATATCGCCAGGCTGCGGCATTCGGGGTTTGACGTAGCGCGCTTCTCCGTGCAATTGCACAAGAAGCTGGCGTTTCCGCTCATCGCGCCCATCGTCATCATGCTGGCCATTCCGTTTTCGATTCTGGTGGGAAGCCGCGGCGCCGTGGGCGGGCTGGCGCTGGGCGTGGGCCTGGCCGTCGTTTACTGGGCCACGGCGGCGCTCTTCGAGGCGCTGGGCGGGGTGGGGCAGCTTCCACCGATTCTGAGCGCCTGGTCTCCCGATTTTATCTTTCTCTTCTGCGGCCTGTATTTCTTCCTGAGGATGCCCACGTAAGTGAGCCCATGATGGAGACCAGCACGACGTTGTGCGAGAGTTTGCTTTCACGAGGATGCCTCAGCCGCAGGCTCAGCAAATCCCTGAAATTGATGTCCTTTTTGCTTCTCTTTCTCGCCGTTGGATGCCAATTCCAGGATGACCGAACCCTGATCGGAGACTACCATCTGACATATATGAACGCCTGCGAGGTGCGGATCTACCGAAAGGCCGCGCTGGACCCCCAGATGCTTGATGGCAGCATACAAAGCTACGCGGTGCGCCTGCCATTTATCACGGGTTACGCCGATACGAGATGCATCGACGCAGATTCCGAACGGAAGGCGCCGGGTTATTTTCTCATTGATACGCGGACTCATATAATTCAACAAACAATGACCGAAGAGGAGTGGAGGAACGAGTTAAAGAAAATAGGTTGGGATCATCCTGATCTCAACACTGTTAGAAGGACAAGGGGCTGATACGTCGGCACACCTCAAGTGTCAATTGAGAACTCGTCGGCGCGTCGACGGCTACGCAAGAACTACTTTAACCCGCAGCAAACATGAAACTGCTCGGCAAAACTGAATGAGTAGAGAAGGTGTCATTCCGAGGAGCGCCTCGCACATCCTGGCACGCTGCTTTCAGGCGTGTGCGCGGCGCGACGAGGAATCTGCTTTTCCTTTTTATTGATTCAGATTCAACTATTTGTCCGCGGCGACGATTTCGGAGAAATCGGCGATGGTGGAGAATTCGCGCAGAAGCTCCGCCAGCAGCGTCAGCCGATTGCGGCGAATGTCTTCCTCGTCGGCCATCACCAGCACGCGGTCGAAAAATTCGTCCACCTCGGGCCGCAACCTGGCGATTCCCTGCAAGGCTTCACGGTATCCGCGCACTTTCTTGTGTCCTTCGGCTTCCTGGGCCGCACGCTGCGCCGCGGCGTGCAGCCGGCGTTCGGCTTCTTCTTGAAATAATTCCGGACGCACGGCAGGAAAGCGCCAGGTTTTGGGACTTCCCGCCTTTTCCAAGATCTTGCGAACGCGCTTGAAGGAGACCGCCAGCGGCTCGAAGTTTCGCGTCTTGCGAATCTCGCGCACGGCCGCGAGGCGGTCCCGCGCATCCACCAGATCGTCGGCGCCCGCGGCGACCACGGCGTTGATTTCGTCGTAAGCGAAGCCCTCGCGTTCCAGAAAAATATACCGGGCGCGGTCAATGAGGAAATCGAACACGGACTTCTCGACTTCAGGTATTACTTTAAGTTTTGGCGCATACCCAAAAAGACCGCGCGCGGCAGCGGAGATCGATTCGGACAAAGAGACCGGCAGTTTGCGCTCGAGAATGATTTTGACGATGCCCAGGCCGGCCCGGCGCAAACCAAAAGGATCACTTGAACCCGTGGGCGCGAGACCCACGGCGAAGCAGCCGACCAGCGTATCGAGCTTGTCGGCGATCGAGACTGTGGCCCCGGTCAGATTTCTAGGCGCGGGCTCGTCGAGGCCGGTGGGGCGATAGTGATCGTAGACGGCCCAGGAAACTTCTTCAGGTTCTCCTTGAACTTTTGCGTAAAGGCCGCCGACGATTCCCTGCAATTCGGTAAACTCGCGGACCATGTCCGTGACGAGATCGCATTTCGCCAATTCGGCGGCGCGGTCGGCAGCAGCCACGCGCGCTTCGTGAATTCCGCGCGCGAACCACTGTTCGGCGAGCCAGCGCGAGAGCGCGCGGAGTCTTTCCACTTTGTCGCCGTAGGAACCGAGCTTGGCCTGGAAGGTGACGCTCGCGAGTTTGGGAAGATAGTCGGCGAGCCGACATTTCTGGTCCACTTCCCAGAAGAATTTGGCGTCGGCAAAGCGCGCGCGCAGGACGCGCTCGTGTCCCGCGCGCACCAGCCCCTTCGCGTCCCGATTCAAATTGATCACCGCGAGAAAATGCGGCGCCAGTTTGCCGTCGCGCCGGCGCGCGGCGAAATATTTCTGGTGATCGCGCATGACGGTGATGAGAATTTCTTCCGGCAATTCCAGATACGCGGGATCGAAGTTCCCCAAAATCGCCGAGGGATATTCGTTCAGATAAACGACGAGGTCGGAAAGTGCGGCATCCGCGTTCACGCGAAGCCCCTTCCCCGCCGCCAGCCTGGAAAGCTCGCGCTCCACTTTTTCGCGGCGCCTTTCCGGGGGCGCCAGCACGTAATTCTTCGCGAGCTTGGCAAGATAATCGTCGTACCCGCTGACGGTGATCGAAGACTTCCCGAGGAAGCGGTGACCCGCTGTGGACGCACCGGCAGCCACTCCGGCGATTTCCAGGCGCAGTGCGCGGCCTCCGAGCAACGCCACCAGCCAGCGAATCGGCCGGATGAACCGCAGGCCCGAGGCGCCCGTCCAGTACATCGTTTTCGGCCATGGAATCTCGGCGATTGCACGGGGAATGATTTCGGCCAGGCGTTCGGCGGCCGCCCGCCCAGGTACGAATTGCTCCACGGCGACGTATTCGCCGCGCGGGGTGCTGACGGTGTAGAGTTTCTCGACCGAAAGGCCGTATTTGGCGGCAAACCCCTCAGCCTTCGGTGTGGGCGCATTCTGCCCGTCGAACGCGATCGATTTCGGCGGTCCCACGATTTCTTTCCGCATATCCTCTTGCTTCAGCCGAACGCGTGGGCACGCGGCCACCAGACGCCGGGGAGCGCCAAACGCAAAGGCCTCGGCCCCGTCGGCCAGCTTCTCGAGCGCGAGATACTTGTTAAGAACTACTTGAAATTCGTGCGCCGCGTTCGCGATCATGCCGGCCGGTATCTCTTCGCATCCCACTTCCAGGAACAACTCCGCGAATCCAGCTTTTATTGGGGCGGCTGTGTGGTCGTGTTTGTGAGCCGGCGCGGGGGGTTTCATCTCCGACTTCATGCGCCCGCCTCGGCCTGCTTCTCTTGCGGCGGCGCGGAAGCGAGTTCGTGCTGCGCGAGGTAAGCCTTGGCGATGCGGCAGGCGACCTGCCGCACGCGACCGATCAGCGTGGCTCGCTCCGTCACCGAAATTACGCCGCGCGAATCGAGCACATTAAATAGGTGCGAGCACTTCAAGCACTGGTCATAAGCGGCGAGTACCGGAAAGCGCCGCTTCTCTTCCTCGCTCGCCTGGCCGAAGGCTTCAAGTAACGCATTAGCTTCGCGCTCGTGCAGGTCGAAGAGCTTGCGCGTGATTTCCGCATTAGCGTAATCGAAACTGTAGGCCGAGAACTGCTGCTCTTCGGCCAGCCGCACTTCCCCGTAGCGGCGGTCGCGCGACCACCGCAAATCGAAAACGTTATCGACGTTCTGTAAGTAAGCGGCGATGCGATCGAGCCCGTAGGTCAGTTCGACCGAAACCGGGTCCAGGTCGATGCCTCCGCACTGCTGGAAATACGTAAACTGGGTAATCTCCAAGCCATCAAGTAACACTTGCCATCCGATGCCCCAGGCGCCCAGTGTGGGAGATTCCCAATTGTCTTCCTCGAAGCGAATGTCGTGCTCGGAAAGCTGGATGCCGATGGCCTGAATGCTCTGGAGATAGAGATTCTGTATATCGGCAGGCGGAGGTTTAAGTATTACTTGAAGTTGGAGGTGCTTGTAGAGCCGGTTGGGATTCTCGCCGTAACGCCCGTCAGCGGGACGGCGGCTTGGCTGCACGTAAGCGACGCGATATGGCTCGGGACCGAGAACCCGAAGAAACGTCTCCGGGTGCATGGTGCCGGCGCCGACCTCGACATCATAGGGCTGCTGAAGAACGCAATCGCGGTCGGCCCAGAATTTCTGAAGTTCCAGGATAAGATCCTGGAAGCTCGGCCCCGCCAGCTTGCCCGATTTTGCTTTCTCAAGTTGGACTTGAGATTTGACGGTTTCCGATTTCACGCCCTTTCTCATGCCCTTTCTCACGCCCTCTTTCACTTAAGTTGCTCCGGCTCATCCGCCAGCATTTTTCTGGTTTGCAACTTCTTCTCGATGTGCTGCTCGATCAGATTCAGCATGTGATCCTTGACTTCATCTACCGCCGCGCCCGCCAAATCGGCCTTCACCAATTGCTCCAGTTTCTCGCTGCTCATGCGGCGCGCGACTTGAAGTGCCTCTTGAGATATAGAGCGCTGCCCCGGCAGGGTGCAATTTGGGCAATACAGCCCGCTTCTGGCCATGGAGGCGCGGTCCATCAAAGCCGCGCCGCAACGCGAGCAGCGATCGAGCGCGGGCATCCAGCCGCCCAAGCGCACAGTCCAAAACGCGAAATACGCAAGCGCCGCGGGCAGCTTCGCGCCCCCCTTGATGGCCCGCGCGATCACCAGCAGCAGGCGAAAATTAGGCTCGGCCACTTCATGTTCGCCGAGCACGGCTTCGGTCACTTCGCTCACCAGGGCCAGAGCCAGGCTGACGGCGTAATCCCGCTGCACCTCGAGAAACGACTCGATCAGCTCGCACTGGTTGATGCGCACCAGTTCCCGCGTCTCGCGCTCGTAGAACCACATGCGCACGTAGGAAAAAAGTTCCAGCGTCGAACCGAAGCGGCTCTTGGTCCGGCGCGCACCGCTGGCCACACCGCGCAGGCGTCCTTCGCTGCGACTGAGAAAACTCACCAGCTTGTCGGCCTCGCCGAGAGGAAAGCTGCGGAGAATCAGCGCTTCGGATTCGCGAACCGGCATCGGCGTGTCGGCGCGCCGACCGCCGTTTACCGGCAGAGCCACGCCGCAAAACGCAAGTGAAAGTAATTATCATAGCGCGGCGCGGCGCGCAACGTAGCACTGCGCGGTTTGGTGGGCTCATGTTGTGTGGCTGGGTGCGATGTGTCACCCCTTCCGCCACCCCAATGCGCGCGAAGTCGGCGCGCCTTGAGGACCACGCCTGCCGGGGTTTTCTGGTCCACATCAACTCATTTTCCCAGCGCTGCCACCACCCCAACGCACGCAAAAGCGGCGCGCCTTGAGGACCCCGGTTCCGCGCTGGGCTAAGATGTGTCGTCCCTCCTGGGACTTTCCGCAACACAGAATTAGCCCATTACGCTGCGCGGCGTATCCAGGCTTCAGGGTCTGAAGGCCAGTTCAATGCCATCCGTAAGTCGGACCTGAAGGTCCGACCCCCTATCGAGCAACACTCTATATTTCGGCGGCCGCGCGGCGCTTGCAAATCCGCGATAATCGCATAGAGTCTTTCGTTCATGCCTCCGCAGCGAAACAGCGCACGCCGAGGCGATGCGCACGGTTCCCGCGCCGCCGCCAAGCGCATCGACTCAAACCGCGCCGACATGGTCGCCATCGGGCTCAACGCCACCGACACGCTGATTTGTGTGCCCCGCTTCCCTGCCTTCGACTCTAAGGCCCAGATCCTGTCCTCCTCTTTGCTTCCCGGAGGACAAGCCGCCACGGCCGCCGTGGCCTGCCGCCGCTGGGGACTGCGCAGCCGCTACGTGGGCAAGATCGGCGACGATGCCGCAGGCCGGCTGCAGCGGGAAGAATTCGCGCGAGAAGGAATCGAGGCGCATCTGATCGAGGTGCCCAATTGCGCGAGCCAGTTGGCCTTCATCATCGTCGATCAGTGCACCGGCGAACGCACGATTTTGTGGCAGCGCGACGACCGGCTCGATCTGCGGCCCGAAGAGTTGCCGGAGGAATGGATTCGCGGCGCACGCCTGGTCCACGTAGACGGACATCCCTGCGCCCCGGCGGCAGCGGCGGCCCGCTGGGCTCGCGAGGCGGGCGCGGTGGTCACCGCGGACCTGGACAACATCTATCCCGGAGTTGAAGAATTACTTGAACATGTCGATTTCATGATCAGCTCGCGCGATTTTCCCGAACGCCTGCTCGGCCTGCCGGACTTATTGGAGTCGCTGCCGGAGATCACGCGACGCTTCGGCTGCCGCGTGTCCGGGGCGACGCTGGGACGCGATGGCGTGCTGGCGTGGGACGGAACGCAATTCCACTACTGCCCGGCCTTCCGCGTTGGCACGGTGGACACCACCGGAGCGGGCGACGTCTTTCATGCCGGATTCGCTTATGCCCTGCTGCGCGGCGATGTACTTCCAGTGATACTTGAATTTAGTTGTGCCGCGGCGGGGCTGAACTGTACGGCGCTCGGCGCTCGCGGCGGCATTCGCCCGGTAGACGAAATCGAGCAATTGCGGCGCGGCGGGATTCGCCACCAGCGCCTGTACGCGGATGAAGAGTTGCGCCGAGCCGCGGCTCGTGCGGTCACAACGACGCCGAAAGATAGTTCAAGTAAGAAGTGAAGGCTGGATGATACCTCTTCGCAGCGAAACGCCGCGCCGTACGTTCCCGATCGTGAATATCCTGCTGATCGTGGCGAACCTTCTGGTGTTCGTCTATCAACTCTCTCTGCCTCCGCGAGCGGGAGATTTGCTGGTGCAGCAGTTTGGCTTGGTTCCCCTGCGCGCGGAACGGGCTCTGGCGCATCCCGGCGCGCAATTGGGTCCGGCCATCGTGCCGCTGGTGACCAGCATGTTTCTGCATGGCGGCTTTCTGCACATTCTCGGGAACATGCTGTTCCTGTGGGTGTTTGGCGGCAACGTGGAGGACCGGCTGGGCCATCTGCGATATCTCGGGTTTTACTTTATGTGTGGCATCGGCGCAGGGCTGGCGCAGATCGTCGTGAACTGGGGCTCGCGGCTCCCTTCCATCGGCGCGAGCGGCGCCATCTCCGGCGTCATGGGAGCTTACATCGTGCTGTTTCCGGGTGCGCGCGTGCTGACGCTCGTTCCGTTGCTCTTCTTTTTCTTCACCATCCGAATTCCAGCGCTGCTCATGCTGGGGTACTGGTTCGTCATTCAGTTCCTGAGCGGCCTGAGCACCCTGGGGCAGATCAACCAAGGCGGCGTGGCCTGGTGGGCGCATATCGGCGGCTTCCTGCTGGGGATGCTTTTAGTCTGGGGACTGCGCCAGAGCCGCCGCCAATACGGTTTCTGGGGCGCGAGCGGCTAAGCCCCCGTGGGCCGCGCACGTGTGACGTATTCGAGCAGCCAGTCGGCGACTTCGCGGGTCGACCGCGTGCCGCCCAGGTCGCGCGTCGTCTGCTGTTCGCGAACCGCCGCGCGCACCGCCGCGCGTAGCAGGTCCCCCAAATCGCTCCAGCCAATGTGATCGCAAAGCATGGCGGACGCCAGCACCGCGCCCATGGGATTGGCGATGCCCTTCCCCGTGATATTCGGCGCCGAGCCGTGCACCGGCTCGAATAGCGACACCTGGCCGGGATGAATATTTCCTGACGGCGCGATCCCCAATCCGCCCGCCAACTGCGCCGCGAGATCGCTGGCGATATCGCCGAAGAGATTGCAGGTGACGATCACGCGAAACTGGCTCGGATCGCGCACCAGTTCTGCCGCCAAAGTGTCGATATAAAGATGACGCGCCTCGATCTCCGGATATTCGCGGCGCACCTCAGCAAAGACGCGCTGCCAGAGCTCGTGGCCGAAAGTGAGCGCGTTTGATTTGTCGCTCATCAGCACTTTGCCCAGCTTGCGCGCGCGCGCGTATTCAAAGGCGTAGCGAATGACGCGCTCGACGCCGCGGCGCGTGTTGATGTCTTCCTGGATGGCGATTTCCTCGGGATCGCCGCGCCGGAATTGCCCGCCCGCGCCGGCGTAGAGCCCTTCGGTATTCTCGCGAAAAATGATGAAGCGAATATCGTCTTCGCTGCGGTCGCGCAAAGGCGTGAGCGAACGATCGAGCAGCTCGACGGGTCGAGCGTTCACGTAAAGATCGAGCGTGGCACGCAGGCCGAGAAGAATATCCGCGGCGTGACGGTTCGACGGCACGCGCGGATCGCCCACGGCGCCGAAGAGAATAGCGTCGAAATCGCGCCGGAACATTTCCACGGCGCCGGCGGGAAGCGTGGTGGCGTCGCGCAGGAAGCGCTCCGCGCCCCAGTCGAACTCCACGAATTCAGCTTCGCGAGTTGTTTTGGCGACAGCCGCAGTGAGAACCCTTACGGCTTCCGGTATGACTTCCCTGCCGATGCCATCGCCGGGAATGACCGCAATGCGTTTGACGGTTCGCTCGGCGGAAGTGGAAGCGTTCACAAGATCAGTGTGCGCGAAAATTGGATGCGATTGACACTACGGGATGGCGGATGGACACCGTCCTGAAATCTATTTTTCGCTCTCCGGCTTGAACGTACCCTTGGCCTTGGCCACGGGAATCAGCGTCGGATAAAACTGCACGAAGGTCTGGTCCACAGCACCATTCATGGAATGGCACGTCTGACATCTCGAGTTGGGGGGCAAAGGCTGGGCTGTTCGCGCCGACGTGCCGAACTCAAAAAATGCCCATTTCGTTTCTGGAAATCGGGAGACATCCTTGAGATGAACTTCCATGCCGACAACTTCTTCTTGATAGTGACCGCCTTTGTTGATCGACCCCTTGCTCGCCGAAGAGCGAAGTTCCAGAACAAACACGGTCTTGTCGGGCCAGGTGCCTGTCTCGAGAAAAGTCTTGTAGGCTTGGGGCGTGACGAAGACATTGTCAAAGCGTTCATTAAGGGCATTCACGGCGGTCCCGGCACCCGCGTAGGTCATTCCGAGCCCCGAGCTAAGATAAATCCATTCGCGATAATTGTCCGGTCTCATGAACTGGCCGTCACTCGTGTAACGCGGCTCATCCGGCCGCGCCTGCTGAGCTTGTAGCCTCGAGCACAGAGACAGCAGCGACAGTGCGATCAGAATTCTCGTTTTCATTGTGAAGACTCTCATTCAGCGCCCTGAACCTGCGAGAACACAGAAACAACTCGGAAAGTTCTCTTTCGAATCCAAGGGACGAAGCCTACCATGCGCACCGAATTCCCACAAACGGGCAGCGGATGCCGCGCGCCGGTTCCGCTGGCATGGGCATCGCCGGCTTGGGATCAGGCTAATTCTTCCTCCGGCGGAGGATCGCCGGGGTGGGTTTCGATGGCGTAGACGCCGGCGATTACCATAAGCCCGCCGACGGCCACGCGGCGGGTGATCGGTTCGCCGAGCAGCACCAAGCCCAGCAGCGTCGCGCCGATAGGCTGAAGATAACTCACCGAGCCCAGCCGCGCCGGAGTCATATAGCGCAGCGCCCAGAAATATAAAATGTAGGAAACCGCAGAGGCCAGCACGCCCATGTAGATCACCGCGCCCCAGCCCTCGAGGCCGACCGCGCCCAACCGGCCGGCGCGAGCAAGTGCGCGAATCTGCCACAGAGCGATGGGCGACGCGAGCACTGCGGCCGAAATATTACTCAGCAGGCTCATGCGCACGGCGCTATATTCCGCAACCACTCGCTTCCCCAGCACGGTGTAAAGCGCCAGCCCGACGCCGGCAAGAAACGTGAGCAGATCGCCGCTAAGCCTTCCCGCGCCGGCGCTCCCGGCCTGTTCCGTGCCCACCGCCGCAGCACCCAGGAAGGCGAGCGCCATGCCGATGGCCTTGCGCTTGGTGAGCGCTTCGAGCCGTAGAGCCCAGGAGAAGAGCAGTGTAAGGATGGGCGCGCAGCCGATGATCAAAGAAGAGTGGCTGACGGAGGTGTAGCTCAAGCCCACCGTGAAGCAGCCTTGATTGAGAAAGACGCCGAAGAAACCGAGGTAAGTGACGGTCCAAAGCTCGTTGCGTTGCGTCGGTCCCTTCCGCGATACCTCAAGTGTTGCTTTAATTCCCTGCTGCTTCCCCTCTCTCGGCAAGAACAGCACCGGCAGCGACACGATTCCCGCCGTTAGCAGCCGAAATGATCCGAGCGCAAGCGCCGGAAGTTCGCGGAGGCCGATTTTGGCAACGATGTAGTTCAAGGACCACACGAGGATCAGGAAGGCCATGGCCAGGAAAATCCAGAGGTAAGACGGTGCTGGCCGCACCCTTCGAGGCTCAGGACGAGCGGGCTCTGGAAGAAACGTCGCAGAACGGGACTCTTTGCCAGCACCCACGGACTAACGCAAGACCTCGCGCCGCACCGTGAGCCGGTCAATGCGTTCGCGCCGGGGCTCGTAACTGATACCGGGACGCGAGGGCACGCGAATGGTTCCCTGCGGCGTGACGGTCACTTCGGGATCGATGACGTCTTCGGTCCAATAGCGCTTGCTGGCGGTGACATCACCGGGAAGCGTGAAGTTCGCCAGGGTGGAGAGGGCGATGTTATGCGCGCGGCCGATGCCGGATTCGAGCATGCCGCCGCACCACACCGGAATGCCGTGATCGCGGCAGAGGTCGTGGATGCGCCGCGCCGGGGTGAATCCGCCCACACGGCCCAGCTTCATATTGATGATGCGGCAGGCGCCCAGCGCAATGGCCGCTTGCGCGTGCTCTTCGGTATGGATGCATTCATCGAGACAGATCGGCGTCTTGAGCTGGCGCTGCAATTCCGCGTGGCTCCAGATATCGTCCCAGCCGAGCGGCTGCTCGATCATCATCAGGTAGTAGGGTTCGAGCTCGCGCAGCCGCGCCGCGTCCTCGAGTCTATACGCGGAATTCGCGTCCACCATCAGACGAACCTGGGGAAAACGCCGCCGCAGGCGCGCGACCGGCTGCACATCGTAACCAGGCTTGATCTTGATCTTGATGCGCTGATATCCGGCGGCCAATTCCTTTTCCACGGCGCGCTCGAGTTCGTCATCGCTCTCCTGAATGCCGATGGAGACGCCGCAAGCGATCTCCTCGAGCGTGCCGCCGATCAGCTTCCACAAAGGCAGATTTTTCTGCCGCGCCTCCGCATCCCAAACGGCCGCCTCGATGGCCCCTTTAGCCATATTGTGTCCGCGTATCGAGGCCAGCATTTCCCACACGTCGCCGGCAGCGGAAAATTCCTTGCGTGCCAGCGCGGGCCAGAGGAAATCGCGCAGGACGTGCCAGGCGGTCTCGATCGTTTCAGGGGAATAGGAAGGCCGTTCGCCGGCGACGCATTCGCCCCACCCGGCCACGCCATCGGCCTCAACTTCGATCAGGAGAATGCGCCGGTCGGCGGTGCGCCCGAAGCTCGTCTCGAAAGGCCGCACCAGCGGCATTTGAATCTCGCGGAGTGTGGCCTGGCACAGGCGCATTTCTCTTTAGGGGGTCAGAGCTTCAGCTCTGACATTGAGCAGATCAGCGTCTTGGGGCTTTAG
>QHYR01000013.1 GCA_003223315.1 Acidobacteriota bacterium
TGGTTCGGGTGCTCGAAAAAGCAGATCCCTCGCTCCAGTTTGTCGCTCGGGATGAGCATCCTGGTCGGATGCTCACTTATCCGCCCAGGGCTGGAGCAGGTATTCGGCGGCATCATCGGTCTTGTGGATGCCGGTAGCCGCGTAACCCGAAGCCAGCCAATGCTCGAATTCCAGCCGGACTTCCGCTTGCAGGCGCGCGGCGTCTTCCGGCTTGGTGCCGCGGATCCTGGCGAAATCCGTGGGCACGCGAATACGCGCGAACTCCTTGCTGCGCGACTTCGAGGAGGCCGGGCGCTTATCCGCAAGCGCGCGGCGCACTCGCGTCGAGCGCAGACGCCATTCCACGACCAGCCGGTCGGTCGGCAAACCACCGTGCAGCGGGCTGGTGGTTACGCCGTACATATTGGGAATAAACCGCCGCACGATCGCGCCAAGGCGAAAGTTGAAGTAGGCGTTCCTGATCTCCAGCGGGTCGAAGGTCCATTCGATCA
>QHYR01000014.1 GCA_003223315.1 Acidobacteriota bacterium
CAGCGCCTCCTGGCACTGGAAGAGCTTCAGCTTGCGCCCCGCGCCGCGGTTCCGGTAAGGCCGCAGAACCGCCGTCATGTGGGAATGCAGAAAGGGCTTGCGGCCGCGCAGGCCGGCGATGGCTAGCGTGAACCCGATCATGCGATCGCCCGCAAATGCGCCCAGCACTTGCCCGCCCGTTTCCGCGGCCAAGACGAAGAGCGGCAGCGGAACGATGTCCACATCGGCCGAGCCCCAGACCGCGCGCTCGATTTCGATACAGGAGGC
>QHYR01000015.1 GCA_003223315.1 Acidobacteriota bacterium
CACCGTCAGTAATTCGGCCGGCACGGTCACCAGCAACGCAGCTACCCTGACCGTTAACACTCCGCCGTCGATCACCACTCAGCCGGTCAGCCAAACCGTCATTGTTAGTCAGACGGCAAGCTTCTCTGTCGCGGCCACAGGCGCTGCTCCATTGACCTATCAGTGGAACAAAAACGGCACGGCCATCAGCGGTGCAACTTCCTCGACCTACACGACACCGGCCACCACCAGCTCCGATAATGGCGCCCAGTTCACCGTCATTATCAGCAATTCGGTGGGCACGGTCACCAGCAACGCAGCTACCCTGACAGTTAACACCCCGCCGTCGATCAGTGCTCAACCGATCAGCCAGACCGCCACCGCTGGTCAGACGGCAAGCTTCTCCGTTACCGCCAGCGGAACCTCGCCGTTGAGCTATCAGTGGAACAAGAACGGCACGGCCATCGGCGGCGCCACCTCATCGAGTTACACGACCCCAGTCACAACAACGGCGGACAATGGCGCACAGTTCACCGTGACCGTCAGCAATTCGGCGGGCAGCGTCACTAGCAGCGCTGCCACCCTAACGGTCAACGTCGCGCCCTCGATCACCACTCAGCCGGCCAGCCAGACTGTCACTGTCGGGCAGACGGCAACCTTCTCGGTGACGGCTTCGGGCACAACACCGTTCAGCTATCAGTGGCAGAAGAACGGGGTAGCTATCAGCGGTGCAACTTCGGCGAACTACACAACCCCGGCCACCAGCAGCTCCGATAATGGCGCCCAGTTCACCGTCACTATCAGCAACAGCGCGGGCAGTGCGACCAGCAACGCCGCCACGCTCACCGTCAATGCCGCCGCAGTAGCACCTTCGATCAGCACCCAGCCGGCCAGCCAGACGGTCCCTGCCGGGCAGACCGCAACCTTCTCGGTGACGGCCACAGGTACCGCTCCATTGAGCTATCAGTGGCAAAAGAACGGGACGGCCGTCAGCGGGGCGACCTCGTCAACCTACACCACTCCGGCTACAACGACTTCCGGCAGCGGTACGCAGTTCACCGTCACGGTCAGCAACAGCGCGGGCAGCGCAACCAGTAACGCAGCGACACTCACGGTGACCAGCTACGTCCTCACAGCGACCCCTTCTTCGTTCTCACTTTCCGCGCAGGCAGGCGGAGCTGTGTTAACGCAGACGGTCTCGATCAACGACACCACTCCAGGGCCTCTGCCGTTCACCCTGTCGACCGATAAGTCGTGGATTACCCTGAGCGCGACATCAGGAACCACGCAATCGGGCGGCACTCCGATGCAGTTCAGTGTAAACCCAAGCGGCTTAGCTGCTGGAACTTACAGTGGGAACATATTTGTGACCGCTTCTGGTGTGACAAATTCTCCGCTTGCAATTCCCGTAACGCTTGCCGTTTCGCCAGCGGTAGCGCCTTCGATTACAACCCAGCCACTCAGCCAAACCGTGACCGCAGGACAGACGGCTACGTTCGCGGTAGTGGCCACAGGCACATCGCCTCTCACCTATCAGTGGCAGAAGAACGGGACGACCATTAGCGGGGCGGCTTCTTTGAGCTACACGACCCCTGCCACGATCAGCTCCGATAATGGCACCCAATTCACCGTCACCGTCAGCAACAGCGCGGGCAGTGCGACCAGCAACGCCGCCACGCTCACCGTCAACGCCGCTACTCCCGGCGCGCTCGCGCCCAGCACAACGAGCCTGAGCTTCGGCAATGTGATCGTCAGCAGCAACAGTGTCCTCGGCGTGAACTTCACGAATTCCGGCAGCGTCAATATCACTGTTTCCAATGTCACGATTTCCGGCGCCGGCTTCACCGCCTCCGGCGTCTCCAATGGGCAGATCATCACGCCCGGACAGGTGGTGACGCTGAACGTCACGTTTGCGCCGGCGGCAACCGGCAGCACCACGGGCAACGTTACCGTCGCCAGCAATGCTTCGAATTCGCCGACCTCGATCAGCCTTTCGGGCAGTGGCGTACTGGCTCATTCGGCCACGTTGAGCTGGACCGCGAGCACATCAACCGTCATCGGTTATAACGTCTACCGTGGACCTGTTTCGGGCGGACCCTACACTCTGGTGAATTCCTCGCTCGTTGCGGGAACTCAATACGTCGATTCCACCGTCCTGGCCGGGCAGATTTATTACTACGTCGCGACCGCCGTGGCCTCGGGGAATGTGGAGAGCACGTATTCAAACCAGGTCTCGGCCACCATTCCCACGCCCTGAGGCGGAAGAGAGCCGCGGGCCTCGCCCATGCTGCAAAAACGCTGCCCAAGAAGCGCTCATTCGCGCCGCGAACGACTTGACGTCCTCATGGACGCAGAACAACCAATTTTCCAGCCGCCGCCTCACCTGTCGCCACCCACTCAGATTCTCAGCACCAACGCGTAAGGCACGGTTTGCAAAGCGCATAGCAGGAATCCGCACCGGCCCGTGCAGGCGCCGCAAATCGGTTCACGTTTGCGCTTACAATACGTTCGTGTCCATTGCTTCCCAATCCTTTTCCCGGCTGAGACTTTCCTAGCAAAGCGGCTCAGGGAGAGAACCCATGACCATTGATCGCAGAGATCTTCTCAAGGTTATCAGCTCAAGTGCCATGGCCGCCGCTGTGGGCGGCGTTTTGCCGGAAGAAATGCTGCCCCAGCTAACAGCAGTAGATCAGGAGCGGCAAAATGCGGGGCTATCAGGATCACTGGTCCAACGTGCTCCCGAGCGCTTGCTGCAATCGGAGCCGGTGGTCACGCTGGATGCCGAAGGCACCGCCACAATCGCGTGGGAGACGGTAATTCCGGCGCAGGGCGGGACGATTTACGTCGGTGTGCCGAATGATGAAATTGCGCTTGATTGGCCGATCTATAATGCCGGCCAATCCGTGACCGAGGAGAGTGCCCGATTGAAACATGAAGCGCGTGTCGATTTGCGTGGCTACGCCAGTCGCTCGGCACCGCGCATGCTGCTCGAAGGCGGTACGCTGGCCTATCGTCTCGAGCTTTTTGATACGCGAAAGAGCGCGGCGCAGTTCATTGATCGCCATTTCTCTTTCCAGGTAGAGAACGGAAAATTTCGCAAGACTCCTGCTATTTTGGAAGGGCCGTTTCTTAGCCAGATCCAGGCTGATTCCGCAATCGTCTGGTGGGTGACAGACACGCCGACGAAGGGCGAAGTGCGGCTGAGCAATGGAGTGAACATTCCAAGTGAAAGCGGGCCGAGCGAAGGCGGGCTGGCCAGCCGTCATATCGTTCGTCTCAGGGATCTCAGCGCGAATACGAAATATCGCTATCAGGCAGTCAGCGCGGCGTCAGATGGCGAGATCCGCTCGCGCAGCTACACTCTGAGAACGTCCCCGCAAGAGCCAGCATTTTCATTCGTTTTCACCTGTGACGGTCGCACCGGCGGCCTGGGTGGCGGAGACATGGCCCTGGAGGGCATCAATGGAATTTCCGCACGCGCGCTCGCCATACAGATGGCGCGCCACTCGCCACATCTGATGATCTTCACGGGCGATCTCATCAACGGTTACACCACGCGCGAAGACGACTTCCGCGCGCAATTGCGTTCGTGGAAGCGCATTTATGGGCCTCTTTGGCACGAGGTCCCGGTGTATACGGGAATGGGCAATCATGAATCGCTCTTGGACATATTCCCGGACGGCGTGCAAGCGGACAAGCAGGCCGGGCAAAGCGCCGAAGCCGTGTTCGCGTCTGAATTCGTGCACCCCATGAACGGACCCGAGCCTGAGCATCCTGGGCTGCCTCCTTACAAAGGCAGCGTCTACAGCTTCGATTACACCGGCTGCCATTTCACGCAACTCAATTCGGATTATTGGTATTCCAGCCGTCCGCAGCAGCGCGCGGGTAATCCCTTTGGGCGATTGCTACCGGGGCAGCTCGAATGGCTGGAGAAGGATTTGACGGCAGCACGTTCTGCGCGAGCTCGCCACATTTTTGTGTTTGTGCACGAGCCGGCGTTTCCCAATGGCGGCCACGTGCAGGACGCGCTCTGGGGAGGGGGCGAAGCCGAAGGGGTCAAAGTGCGGGACCGTTTCTGGAGCATTATCACGCAGGCAGGCACGAGCGCCGTCTTCTGCGGACATGAACACAACTACAGCCGCACATTGATCGACAGCAAGACGCCGGTACACCGCGACGGCACCGCAAATGCCGGCTTCGTCAAGCCCGTCTGGCAAATTACGCAGGGGGCCGCGGGCGCGCCCTTCTATCCTCGCGATAGCGCTGTACCGTGGGCGAAGGCCGTGAAGAAATTCGTGGCCCATACCTGGTCGTATTGTCTGGTGCAGGTGCGCGGGCCGCTCGTCAGCTTGGAAACCTACAGCTACACAGGCGAGTTGCTCGATCAGGCAGAATTGGTGTAGACACTCGACTCGCGAGCCGGGCTCACAGATGCGAAACTCGGCTCAGATTGTGCGGATCGGATGCCCTGCGAGAAACGCGCGAATGTCTTCGACCGCATCACCATAACATTGGCGATAATTTTCGACCGTCACGTAGCCGAGATGCGGCGTGAGGACAACGTTATCGAGTTTGCGCAGCGGATGATCGGCCGGCAGAGGCTCTTCGTCATATACGTCCAGCGCCGCTCCGGCGAGCTTCCGGTTTGTGAGCGCATCGATCAATGCGCGCTCTTCGACGATAGGTCCGCGAGAAGTATTGATCAGGTAAGCTCCCGGCTTCATCAGGGCCAACTCGCGCGCCGTCACTAGCCCTCGCGTGCGCTTGCTCAGCACCAGATGAATCGTCACGAAATCAGCGCGCTGAAATAGCTCGTCCTTTTCGACCCGCGTTGCGCCGAGCGAACTGGCGTGTCCCGCGGTCAAATTTTGGCTCCAGGCGATCACTTCCATCTGAAAGGCACGGCCAACCCTGGCGACTTCACTGCCCAGCTTGCCCAAGCCCACTATGCCGAGAATCTTGCCATTCAGGCCCACACCGACCGTGGTCTGCCAGCCTCCATTGCGCATCTGTTGGGCCTCTTGCGGGATATGACGCGCTAGAGCAAGGATCAGTCCCCAGGTGAGCTCGGCCGTCGGAGGGGTAAGCATGCCCGTGCCGCTGACCACAATTCCGAGTTCGGCGGCTGCCTTGGCGTCAATGGCTACATTGCGCATTCCTGTGGTGACCAGGAGTTTGAGTTTCGGCAGACGTTCGAGAAGTGAGCGCGGAAAATGCGTTCGCTCCCGCATGGCGACGATCACTTCAAAATCACCCAGGCGTTTCGCCAGGGTATCTTCGCCCGATAGCCTTTCGTGAAACGCCTGGACCGTGACCTCCGGGCCAAGACTCTTCCAATCGGCCAGCGAAAGAGCTACACGCTGATAATCGTCAAGAATGGCCACTCGCGTCATCACTCAAGGCCTCAGCACTGCCCGCATTCGCCGCGCGCTTACGGGCATCCCGCATCGGCAAACGACGGAATTATGCTACAAACGCTGAGCCGAAATGTCTGCTACCACTGTTTTGCCGGATGTGGGACAGCGCGCGACGCGGCTCATCGCTCGCCGCCTGCTGCCATTTCTTTTTGTACTTTACGTAATTGCCTTTCTGGATCGGGTCAACGTGGGTTATGCGGGCCTGGAGATGTCGCGTGACCTGAACTTCAGCGATCGCGTCTTTGGTCTGGGCGCCGGCATTTTCTCCATCGGCTACTTTCTGTTTGAAATACCGGGCGCGCTGATCGTGGAGCGCTGGAGCGCACGCAAGTGGATTGCGCGGATCCTGGTGACTTGGGGATTGGTTACCATTCTGATGGCGGGGGTGCACACACCACGCCAATTCTATCTGGCTCGATTCCTGCTGGGAGTCGCGGAAGCAGGCTTTTTCCCGGGCATCGTCGTCTATCTCACCCATTGGTTCCGCAACGAAGACCGCGCCAAAGCGGGGGCTATCTTTATGGCTGCGATCCCTATGTCCAGCATCATCGGAGCGCCCCTGGCCGGATGGATTCTGAGCCAACATTGGGCGGGCATTGCCGGCTGGAGATGGCTGTTCGTGGTCGAGGGATTTCCGGCAATCTTATTCGGGATTCTCACGCTTATTTATCTGACCGACTGGCCGCCGCAGGCGCACTGGCTCGCGCCAGATGAACGCGCCTGGATCCAGTCAGAACTCGAGCGCGAGAAAGCCGCGAAATCAAGGGTTCGCGCCTGGACCATAGGGCAAGCCATGCGCAGCCGCCAAGTCATTCTGCTCACGCTGGTTTATTTCTTCGCCATTATCGGAATCTATGGTTTCGTGATCTGGTTTCCAACGATCGTGCAGCGCGCCACGAGCCTGCCAAACATGGCCGTGACTCTGCTTTCCGCCTTACCCTATGTGGCCGGTCTGGCCGCTATGATTTGGAACGGATGGCACTCCGACCGAACCGCCGAAAGGCGCTGGCACACCGCCTTTCCGCTGTTTCTTGGTGCGGGATGCCTGGCCGTGGCCATTCGTTCGAGCGCTCATCTGCCCTTGGCCTTTCTGTGCATGGTTATCGTCGGAGCGTGCACCACGGCGTTCATGCCCAGCTTCTGGGCCTTGCCCACGGCGATCCTCACCGAGTCCGCTGCCGCCGCGTCGATTGGATTGATCAATTCTGTTGCTAACCTCGGGGGGTTCGCCGGCCCCTTTTTTATCGGTTATCTGCGGACGCGGACAAACTCGTTTACGCCAGGACTGGTATTTCTTCTGGTTTGCATGGTCCTGTCAGGGCTGCTGGCCCTGCTGCTTCACATTCCCGCCGCGGGTGATTGAGGGCACCCGTTTTCACGGAAGCAGGGCAGTTTCCGGAATGGGCGGCATGGCCCCGGGAAAATCAGCGCGCCGATCGAAGCAATGCCGGAAGAGGCTGTGGCGCGGTGTACGTGGCCACAAGATCGCGATCCGGCGGCTCGACCAGAAGGCGGGGGTGAAGCGCCGCATGTTGTGGCTCATACTTCAGGATCGGAGAGACGAAAACAGGGGTTAGGCCCTTTTCAACGTAACCCAGCTTCCGGGCCGCGGCTTCGGAGAGATCGAGAACGCGATGCAGACGCAGGTTGGGGCCACGATCGGTCACGGTAACGGTAACCGACCGACCGTTTTCCAGATTGACCACGTGAAGCACAGTACCCAGGGGCACATACCAATAGGCCGCGGTTAGCTTGCGGCGGTCAAACTTCTTTCCATTCGCCATCGGCCGGCCCTGATGCTGTATTCCGTACCAGGAGGCGATTCCTACGGAGTGAGACTTGGTGTTACCCGTAAAGCGCTTGCTCAAGGATGCCGCAGAAATCATGGAAACCGACAGCAGGCTTGCTGCGAGAATTGTTACCGCCATTCGTAGCTTGGTCTGCACGTTTATCCTCCAAACTCCTAACTTCCCTCGGCAGCGGATTGGGCTGCCTTCACGCCGGCTCCTCCTTTAGCCTTTCGATTTGCCTTTCTCAGACTCTGGGCAGCTCTTTTAGGTAAACTTCTTTAACTCCCAAGCAATTAACTATTTAGCTGAAATCCCTGTTTCGTGAGCTCGCCGGAACCTTAAACCTCTGGGCTTCCTCTTACGACCTGCGAGCCCCTCCGATGGGAAATAATTTACCCTTTCGCCCGCAGGACCGGCTATGGCCGGAAAGCTTCATTTTCGTGAGTACGGGTGTACTAGTAGCGGATACGTCTGGAGAGATTGTATCTTACTGAAATAAAAAGAGCTAGTAATAGAAAATGCCTTTGGCAATCTGGGCCGGTCTCGGGAGGCAGACGCAACCCCTCATCTTTTCAATGGCTTGAAATTAAACTAACTGATAAAGAAGGCCTTACCTCTACAGCGGGCGGGGCTGACTGACCTTAGCCTCCAGAAGCCCGGTCCAGTGGGAAAGACAGCTCAGCGAAGGCTCATGGGTGCGTTCCAACTCGATCGGCGTCATGGATATGTGCCCGGCAAAAACAGCGGCATAATCGCTTTCGGGATCAGGCGGCTCGGCGACCGGTTCCTCGGTAAGCCAGTAATAGATTCGACCACGCGGATCTGCGCCTTCTTGGAGCACTGTTCGTGTCAACTTGCCGGACTGGCGCGTCAACCGTACGCCGCCGTTCCACTCGAGCGGCACATTGACGTTCAGCAATACGCCCGAAGGCAGCCCCTCTTGCAAGATAAGGTCCGCGAGCCGCCTCGCAAAACGCGCGGCATGGTCATAGATAAATCCGTTGCCGCGGTGCGCCAAGGAGATCGCGATGGCCGGAACGTGGTTGATAACCGCCTCCGTGGCCGCGCCCACTGTGCCGGAATAGAACACGTTCTCGCCCAAATTTGGGCCTTTGTTGATCCCGGAGATCACCAGATCCGGGGGCTTCGGGAATAGCCGATGCAGCGCCACCATCATGGCATCAGCCGGCGTTCCCTCGATGGCCCATTCGCGTTCGGATATTTGTTCGCAGAAGATGGGGTGGCGCACAGTTAGCGATTGAGCCGCGGCGCTCCGCTCCTGGCTAGGGGCTACGACGCTAACGGTGGCCAACCCCTCAAGGCCTTTGAGTAATGCCCGCAGACCCGCGGCATGAATTCCATCGTCATTTGTTACCAGGATATCAGGCACGTTACTTGGGGAGGGCTGGCAGAGTTGAAAGTACTGGATGGGCGCCAATCATTGGACTGAACCGCTGATAGCCTATCATGCCGCAGAACAGGGCAGGTGCTCTGAAAGATCGCCAGTGCCTGCTGACACAGGGAGGGAGACCGGCTCACATGGTGCGCCGAAATCCCGTCCTGTCTGATGCCGGTGCCCGCAAAAATGTGACCCGCCCGCCACGGGCCCGCACGGAAACCAAGAGCGGCTCGAGCCATTGCCTAAGATCTTCGCGCGCCAGCCATGCGCTGTCCGTTAAGCGCAATTCGTCGACGCCTCGCAATTCACCCTCGAGGCGCTCGAACAGTTTCTCCGTGGTGGCGTCCAGTCGTGAGTCGCAGAACTGCATGTACAGCCGCTCGCAGGAGAGTTCGACCGAGCGGGCTATTCGGCTGGTTCCGAACAAAATCAAGTCGCGACGATTCAAAGGACTGCACCGAGATGGCCAAGGGGACGGTTTCTATGCGCGCGTTGCGAGCGCGAGCAGAGTGCGGCGAACCAGCCCTTTCGTCAACGGCACCTTGTATGCGTTCTTTGCGAGCGGCTGAGCTCCCGCGACAGCGGCTTCGCCAGCTTTTGCCGCCAGGGCCGGTGTGATGCGCTGGCCGCTGAGCAGGCGTTCGACTTCGTGTAACCGCCACGGAATCGGCGCGACGCCGCCCAAGACGATGCTCGCACTCCGGCAGATTTCCTTGGCCATATCGAGCACGACCGCGGCGCTGACCACCGCGTGCGTCCATGCTTCGCGGTCAAGGACCTTGTTATAGGTGCTCCGCCTGCCTGCAGGGGCCGGCTCCAACTGCACTCCAGACAACACTTCACCGGGGGCGAGGATGTTTTCTCGCGCGGCGTCCTGCCGCGGCAGAACGAAGAAGTCAGCGGCCGGCACCATGCGCTCACCCGAGGGTCCCACGACGCGGAACCTCGCGTCGAGCGCGACCAGCGCCGTAGCGGTGTCCGAGGGATGCACGATGTAACTCGGGCCGCCGCCGAAGATCGCATGGAACTGGTTCTCGCCCCCTACGGAAAAGCACATCGAACCGCCGTTCTTCAGGCACGGGAAGCCGTTGCGGAAGTACCAACACCAGGGCCGTTGGCAAACGTTGCCCGCCAGCGTACCGACATTGCGGATCTGCGGGGTCGCTACCGTTTCCGCCGCTTCGGCCAGAACGGTGTACTGACTCCGAATCATAGGATGGTTGGCGAGAGCGTCGAGCGTGATGAGGCCACCGATGTCCACACGGCCTGTCCCAGGAACCACCTGGTCGAGCCCCTTAATTGTCTTGAGGTTGACGAGCACGTCGGGCTTGATGACGAAGTCTTTCACCAGCGCCAACAGATCGCTGCCACCGCTGACAAGTGAGGCCGCCTGTCCGCTCGTGCGTGCCTGTTGGACGAGGGAAACGGCTTGATCGAGACTATTCGCGTTTGTGTTGGTGAAGGTTTTCATACCAGCGCCCCCAGAATCTTGTCGCGCGTGATCGGCAAATCTTTCATGCGGCGACCGATGGCGTTGAATATGGCGTTGCCGACGGCCGCGACCGCGTGGACAATTCCGGCCTCGCCGATGCACTTGGCGCCAAAGGGACCATATCCGTCGTCGCTCTCGATGAAGATCACCTCGATCTCGGGGGCGTCGAGATGAGTCATAATCCGCGTGCCGTAATAGCCGGCCGTCAGCGGCTGTCCCGTTTGCCGGTCGTACAGCAAGTCTTCGTGTAAGGCCATCCCGATGCCCTGGGTCGCGCCGCCTTTCACCTGACTTGTTGCTGTAAGCGGATTAAGGATGCGACCGGAATCTTGGACCGCAAGATACTTGAGCACGCGCGCACGGCCGAGCTCGGTATCGACTTCTACTTCTACAAAGTGGGCGCCGAACGCTTTGCGCACTTTTCCCTCCGTGCTCGGATTCGGCGAGGCGGAGGCGATCAGCGCGTTATCGCCTTTCGGCAAACCCTTCGCCACAATCTGGCGCTTGAGATCGCGTGCAGCCTCGATAACGGCATACCCGGTCATGTCCGTGGTGCGGCTGCCTGACTCGCCCACCGAGTACGGGCACCGGTCCGTGTCGCCCCACACGATCTCGATATTCGACAGCGGCACGCCCAACTCCTCGGCCGCAATCAGGGCCATGGTTGTCTTGGCTCCCGCCCCAATGTCCGTAACACCGACGAAAACGGTGTATCGGCCATTCGAATCAAGACGGATCACGGCGCTGCTCTGGCCCGTCGGGGATCGCAGGGCCATGAAACCCATGCCCACGCCGCGCTTGATCGGCCCCGGCTCCGCCCCCGGCGGATGCCAGCGCTTTTTCCACCCGAAGGCTTCCGCGCCGCGGCGGATGCAATCCTCAAGGGTGTAATTCGTGTAAGGCACGGCGTCGTCTGACTGGCGTGTCATGTTCTTCAGGACGAACTCGACGGGGTCCATCTTCATCTTGTAGGCCACATCGTCCATCATGGACTCGATGCCGAAAAAGCCCTGAGGGAATTCGGGCGCGCGGTAGTTTCCGGAGACCGCCCGGTTGGTATACACAGGATAGATAACACTCTCGACGTTGGGGCACTGATAGAGCTCGACGCCGCCGATGCCGCCCGTATTCTTGCGGTACGGCCCCATGCCGCTATAGCCGCGCAACTGAAGCGCCTGAAGTACGCCATCGCGGCTGACGCCAACCTTGTAGTACTGCGTGGTTGGCCAGCGGCCGTGCACCCCGATGAAATCCTCTTTGCGCGACATTTCCAGCTTCACCGGCGCGCCCGTTTCCTTCGCCAGCACGGCGGCGATCAAGTCCGCATCCTGATTCTGGTTCTTGTTGCCGAACCCGCCGCCCATGTACTTGCAGATGACGCGCACCTTCTCGTCGGGGATTCCCAAATCTCTGGCCATGTCGTGGCGGCAATTCGAGGTGCCCTGGGTCGGTGTATATAAGGTCAGCTTCTCGCCCTCCCAGTTGGCAACACACAGACGTGGTTCCATCTGCGCGTTCTGAACATAAGTGGTGGTGTAGCGCTCTTCGAAGACGAAGTCCGCCGTGCGGAAGCCTTCCTCGACGTTACCGCGGCGATACACAGCTGGCTCTAGTTTGTTTTTCACGTCGGGCGAGATGTTGCCCTCTGGCCAAATCTTGACGCTCTCGGGGCGGAGCGCCGCTTCCTGATCGAGCACGAACGGAAGCACCTCATAATCAACGCTGATGAGCCGAAGAGCCTCTTCCGCGAGATGACGATTGGTCGCGGCTACGGCCGCCACGGGTTCTCCGAAAAAGCGCACCGGGTTATTGAACAGATAGCGTTTATGCAACGTGATTTTCTTTATGTCGTCAACATATTGCCTGCCACCCGAGATCGAGCCAGCGCCCCACACGACACTGCAATTCTCGTGCGTCAGAACCAATTTCACGCCGGGAAGAGCTAAGGCCTTAGAGGAGTCGATCTGCCGGATGCGCGCGTGGGCATGCGGGCTGCGTAATACGCGCGCGTACAGCATCCCAGGAAGATGAACGTCTCCGGTATAGGTGGCTTTCCCGGTTACGCGCTCAAGGGCGTCAATGCGGGCGGTGGGATGCCCGATTATCTTCAATGGCGTGAGTCTGGATGGCCGGCTCATCACGCACCTCCCGCACTCGCCGAGGCTTTTGCGCCCCGCTTGAGCGGCGCCGTCGAATGGCCTGCGCCACGGTTGGACGTCTTGGCATCCCCGGTTGCCGCCGCCAGCACAGCCTCGACGTAGCGGTTGTAGTTGGAGCAGCGGCAGATGTTGCCGGTCATCGCCGCGCGGACCTCGTTCGCCGTTGGATGAGCATTGCGAGTGAGCAGCCCTTTGGCGCTCATGAGCTGTCCGGACGTGCAAAATCCACACTGCGGTCCGTCGTGCTCTATGAACGCCCGTTGAAGCGGGTCCAGTTGGTCGCCATGAGCGAGGCCCTCGACGGTGCGGACCTCTCGCCCGTCGGCCCACACCGCCAGATTGCTGCACGAATATACGGGCTTACCGTCCAACAGCACCGTGCAGGCTCCGCATTCGCCGCGATCGCAGCCGATCTTCGTTCCGGTCAAGCCGAGATGATCGCGCAGCAGTTCGGCCAGCGTCCAACGATCTTCCACTTCGAGTTGATGCTCGGTGCCATTCACCACCAGCCGGATGGCCGTGCTAGGCACCCCCGCCGCCGCGCCATCCGTCGCAGGTGGGATGGCAGCGGAAAGCTGCGCACTGAGCTTAGGCGCAGCGGTCGCCGCGACGAGCACGGCGCCACTGCCTTCGAGAAATTGCCTGCGGGAGATATCGCGCTTGCGTTTGCTCATGACACCTTCCCCGAAAGGTCGAGGGCAGAATCTCGCAAAGAATGTTTGTAGTCTACCCCTGTGGCTCGCCGAAATTCAATCGAGTTTTGGAAATGCGCAATTCCTGGGTGCGACTCACAGGTGAAGCGACGTAGACGATTTCGTAGCGGCGAAAGCACCACGTGTCCCCGCCAAAATGCCCATCGATTCCCACACCATCGTTCTTGCACGCTCGACGAACTGCGGCGGGACGGCATCCTTCAGTGCCGCATCGCCACCGCGACGGTTGCGCCCGCAGGGTAGCTGAATCTCGGTCGGATGGGTTCCGCGCGAGGCTTGTGCATAATCCAAATAGCCGCTCTTCCGAACTTGAAGCTATCTTTTGCAATGAGGTTGCTACTGCGGTGGGATTCCATATAAATTAGGCCAATGAGAGTACGCTTGATCTTCGCGGCAATAGTGGCAACTACGGTCGGGTTTGTCTTGCTGTCTACGCCGGAAGGGGCGGCGCAAGGTACTGAAGTTCGCGTTCGCGTCTTGGTTTCAAACGGCATGAAAGCTGCGATGGAGGAACTCCAGCCGCAATGCGAGCGCGCGATCGGGCATCCCCTGGCGCTGCCGTTCCATTCCACCGCCGCCGTGAAAAAGCAGATCGAGGCGGGCGAGGGGTTTGATGTCGCGATCATCACGCCTGAAGCCATCGATGACTTGATTAAAGAGGGAAAGATCGCGGCAGGCACGCACGCCGAGTTGGTTCGCTCTGAACTGGGTATTGGAATCCGCGCGGGTGCGGCCAAGCCCGACATCCACACACCGGAGGCGCTAAAACGCACGCTGCGGGAGGCCAAATCGATTACCTATCCGGAGGATGGAGCAAGCAGAG
>QHYR01000214.1 GCA_003223315.1 Acidobacteriota bacterium
GTTTTTCCGCACGCAGCATCCGCAGCCGGTGCTCGGCTCCGGCGGCTCGCTCGATCCGCGCATGCTGGATGTGCTGCTGCTCTGTTGGGGCGCCTCGCTGGCGTTGCTGGCGCTTTTGCTGCGCCAGCGCTATCGCGTGGAGGCGCTGCGCTGGGAAGTCGAGCGCCTGCGCCTCGAATCTGACAGTCGCGGCTCCGAGCCGCAAGGATTTGCGGCGGTGAGCAACAAAGGACGCTCCGCATGATCGGCTTGCGTCGCTGGTATTGTCGAGCCGAAAAAAGCGGTGCACATCACGGCGTTTTTTCGGCCAAAAGAAGTTGGAGGCACAATGAAAAATCTCGATAGCCTGATGGCGGCTTATCTCGCCGTCTGGGCCATCTTCTTCGTCTACCACTTTACCGTCGCGCGCCGCGTCGCGCGCCTGCAGGACGAAATCGCACGCCTCAAGCAATCCCTGAAGCAGTGACGCCCGAGCCGTATCGGCGTGCCAGTGGCGCAGCCACTCTTGGCTGTGCGCCCAAGATTTACCGAAATGGTGGTTGTCATTCTGAGCGCAGCGAAGAATCTCTCCCTGATAGCTCTCGGCAGATCGCGTAGTCATGACCAAACCCCGGCTCGGCGTCGTCCTCTTCCAACTCGGCGGACCCGATTCGCCCGAAGCGGTCGAGCCTTTCCTCTACAATCTTTTCTGCGATCCCGACATCATCAATTTTTTCGGAGCCTCGCTGGCCCGCCGTCCCCTGGCGCGCTGGATTGCTCATCGCCGCGCCGCAATCGTTCGCGAACACTACGACGCCATCGGCGGTCATTCCCCCATCCGTCAGCTCACCGAACGCCAGGCCCGCAAACTCGAAGAGGCTCTCGCGCCCGATTTCGACGCGCGCTGCTTCATCGCCATGCGCTACTGGCATCCGTTCACCAGGGAAGCCGTCGAGGCCGTGCGTTCCGCCGGTTTCCGCGTGCTCGTGCTGTTGCCGCTCTACCCGCATCACTCCTTCGCCACCACCTTGAGCAGCCTCAAGGAATGGCGCCGCGTCTCCGCGCGGGTAGAACGTGCCGCTCGCCCACGCTCGCCCTCGCCTCTCGAAATCATCGTGGAGGAATTCCACCTGCACCCGCAATATATCGGCGCGGTGGTGCGCAACATCGAAACCGCGTTGGCGCGTTTCGATGATCGCCGCAACGCGCAGCTCGTCTTCAGCGCCCACGGCCTGCCGCTGAGCCTGATCGCCCGCGGCGATCCTTACCAGCGCCAGGTCGAAGAGACCGTCGCCGCCGTGATGGCTCGCGGCGGCTGGCCCAACTCCCACACGCTCTGTTTTCAAAGCCGCGTCGGCCGGCAGAAATGGCTCGAGCCCTCGCTCACGCACACGCTCGAACGCCTGCCGCGGGAAGGGAATAGGCATTTGCTGATCATTCCCATCTCGTTCGTCACCGAACACATCGAGACGCTGCACGAGATCAATATCGAAGCGCGCGCCCACGCGCTCGCCGCCGGCGTCGAGCAGTTCGAGATGATGGCCGCGCTCGGCGATTCGCCTGAATTCATCGCCGCGCTCGCTTCGCTCGTCCGCGCCGCCGTCGCCGGCAAGCTCGCTGCCATCCCTCCCGCATCCACCGCCCCCTCCAAACCCGCCCCGGTCCGCTGATTTGCGCCTCGGGAAGTACCATACCCAATGCTGGTGCCCATTATGGTATGCTAGGCGTATGAAGACAGCACGTAAGATCACGCTGGAAGTACCGGAGGAGCTTCTCAAGAGGGCGCAACGCGCCAGCGGCGCCGGTATTACTCAGACCGTCCGAACGGGGCTGCAGCTCGTTGCCGCATCGCAGACTTACGCCCGCCTGCGCCAACTCCGCGGCAAGGTGCGCTTCTCGCGCACGCTAGCGGACCTGAAATCCGACCGATGATCGCGGCCGACACCAGCACCTGGGTTGCTTTTCTAGACGGTGGCGGCGGCGAGGATGCACAGTTGCTGGATAAGGCGCTGGAAGATCGGCAGGTGCTCATGGTGCCTGTCGTCCTGACCGAACTCTTGAGTGATCCCAAGCTTCCCTCGGACGTCGCCGAAACGCTTTCGGATGTCCCTTTAATCGAGACCGCGCTAGGCTATTGGCAACGTGCAGGAGCCTTGCGGGCTATGGTACTGGCCAAGCGGCGCAAAGCCCGCCTTGGCGATGCGCTGATTGCTCAAAGCTGTATTGACCGCGGCATTCCTCTCCTCACGCGCGACCGAGATTTCTACGCATTCGCCCAAGCCGCCGGCCTCGACCTCATCCTTGGGGCGAAAAGTCACTGAAGAGTCCTCCAAATCGGCTTGACAGCGAACCACTCGGGGCTTATAAAAGAGTGTTTGATTGCATTTATATTGCTTTCCTAGCATGAGGTTAACGTAGTTTCCAATGGCGGACCACGCCGAAACGAAAACTGCAGAAACTCCGAGTTCCACCGCTAAACCCACCGGAACCGCCACGGTTCCGGCAAAACCTCCGGTCAAAGCCAGCGCTGAAAAGGCGGGAGAGTCGGCTCCGCCCGATCGCATGCGCCGGCGGGTGATTTGGACGGCCATCGGCGGTTACCTCGGCGTCAATTTCCTGATGTTCCTGCGCTTCTTCTTCCCGCGGGCACTTTATGAGCCGAATACCGTTTTCTCCATCGGCTATCCCGCGGATTTCGGTTTGGGCGTGGATCAGCGCTTCTTGATGACCAATCGCGTCTGGGTGATCAAGGAGCCCGACCGGCTCTTCGTCGTTTTCGCCCGCTGCACTCATCTGGGTTGCACGCCGGAGTGGAAGCCCAGCGAGAATAAATTCAAGTGCCCATGTCACGGCAGCGGTTACGATTCCGAAGCCATCAATTTTGAAGGGCCCGCGCCGCGGCCCATGGACCGCGCCCATGTGGAGCTCGATCCCACGGGCAAAATCATGGTCGATACCAGTCGCCTTTATGTGGACGACCCCAACGCCGGCGTCAATCACTTCAATGACCCCGGCGCTTTTATAAACGTGTAACGCGGCGGCCGGGGCCCCAACGCGCCTCGCTTTAGCCCAGCATCTGTGGTTCGCCCCGGGGGAATGGGGTTGTCGGGCGCCGCAACGTCGCCGGTAAGGCGAGCTTGCGGCGTAAAAAGAAGTTGTCGAGCGCCAAAAGGCCTCTGCCGCGAAAAGTCACCAACAGGATGAGCTTTTCGCGGTTAACAAAGTTATCATGGCGCTTTTGGCCCAAAACGTAGCGTCGGGGCTAGCCCGGCTCACATCGGGGGAATGGGGTTGTCGGGCGGCAAAAGGGCGTGGAAATCACGCCGCTTTTGCCGCGTAAAGAAGTCAGGGG
>QHYR01000215.1 GCA_003223315.1 Acidobacteriota bacterium
CTTTTCATCGTGCTCACCTTCACCGGCGTGCTGCTGATGTTTTATTACCACCCCTCGAAGGTGCAAGCCTTCCGCGATATTTTGTATCTGGAAAACGACGTCCCCTTCGGCAAGCTGCTGCGCAATATGCACCGCTGGGCGGCGCACTTGATGATCATCGCCGTCTGGCTGCATATGTTCCGCGTGTTCCTCACGGGTTCGTATAAGAAGCCGCGCGAGTTCAACTGGTGCGTCGGCGTGCTGCTGATGGTGCTCACCTTGCTGCTCTCGTTCACGGGTTAT
>QHYR01000016.1 GCA_003223315.1 Acidobacteriota bacterium
CGCGCGACGCTAGTGGCCGCGCGGTCAAAATCCAGGCCCTCGTCCTGCATGCGATGTCGAACGGCCTCCAAAATCGCAAAGACGCTATGCCCCTCATTCAGGTGCAGGACTCCGGGAGTGAGTCCCATCGCACGCAAAGCACGATATCCCCCCACGCCCAGCAGCAATTCCTGCCGGATTCGCGTACGCCCATCTCCACCGTACAGCCGCGAGGTCAGCTCGCGGTCCTCGGGAGCATTTCCTTCGACGTTGGAATCGAGAAGAAAAAGATCGCAGCGGCCGACTTTGATGCGCCATATTTTTACGCGGATGGCGCCGCTGAGCGTCTCGATTTTGATCGTCGCTGCTTCGCCTTTGCATCCGATGGCCGGCTCCATCGGCAATTGATTGATGTCGGTAGGAAGGTACTCTTCCCGCTGCCAGCCATTTCGATCCAGGCGCTGACGAAAATAGCCTTGGCCATAAAACAACCCAATGCCGGTCAGGGGAATGCCTAAGTCCGATGCGCTTTTGATGTGGTCGCCGGCCAGCACGCCCAACCCACCCGAATAGATGGGGATCGATTCATGCAATCCGAACTCGGCCGAAAAATAGGCCACCGGCCGAGTGCGCAAGACGCCGGCATGCCGCGCGCCCCAGGTCCGGTCCGCTTCCAGATACTCTCGTTGGCGGCGATAGGCGTAGTTGATGCGGCTGTGCAGGACCATTTCTCGCGCGCGCCGTTCGATTCCCGCAAATGGAATTTCGTTCAGAAGCGAGATGGGATTCTGATTGAGCTGCCACCAGCGCGCAGGGTCCAATTCACGGAATAAGCTGCTGGAGTCGTGGTCCCAGCTCCACCAAAGATTGCGTGCCAGCGCCCAAAGCCGTTCTTGCGCCGGAGCAATGAAGCGATCAAGCGTGCGCGCCTCGCTGACCACCGGCGCCACTTGCGCGGCGGCTTGAACCAGCATGCGAATCTCATCTTCCCGAAAGGCGCGGGTCTCGATGGTCTGCACGACGAGCACGCCTTGCAAAACGCCGCGGTCGATCAGCGGAACGCCTAGAAAAGACTGATAAGGTTCCTCTCCCGCCTCACTGAAGTATTTGAACCGCGGATGGCTCTTGACCTGTTCGACGGCCACCGGGCGCACCTGTTCCGCGACGAGCCCCGCCAGCCCTTCGTTCAAGCCCATGCGAAGCCGCCCCACACAGCTCGGCCGGAGTCCGAGCGTTGCGGCTAAAACCAGGTTGGCGCGGTCGGGCTCCAGCAGATATGCCGAGCAGACGTCGGTGTGAAATCTCCCGGCGATCAGCGCCACCACATTCATCAGCGTTTCCGCCGGCTTGCCGCTTTCCGCCGTCAGGTTATCGATTTCATCGAAAGTGAGTACCTGACCGGCGTCACTGGCAGTGCGCACCGGTGCGCTCTGCGCGTCATCAATGTTTTCACTGACTGGGCCCACCAATGCCATTGAGGACACTCCTCCGCGGAACTTAGATTAACCGCGCCAGAGGAAAATGTGCGAGTAAAGAAATGATCGAGCGCATCGAAAGTATGACGGGCTGTCAAAAGGGCCAGGAAAGGCTGGGAAAAACTGCGGCCTCTTGCGCGCCGCCCGCGTCCTCTCCGCTCCCAACTCTTTCAATTCATCCGACGCTCTAGAAATTGATCGGGCATGGGGGCTGGCAATGTAGTTCGGCGTAGGCGAAAATACTTAGCCGGAATGCGAGCGCGGCGCGGCTTCTCTTTGCCCTTCCACTCCAGAGGACGATAGCGGCATACGATGGCAGACGAAGAAAACGAACAAGAAGCGCCGGAACCCAAGTTATTCACGCTCACCGAGGCCGAACGCACCCGGCGCGAGATCGAGCCGGTGCTGATCGAGGCCATCGAGCTGCGCAAAAAACTTGCCCCGCTGGTCGAGGAACTGGGAGCCATTTCCGCGCACATTCAGTGGGTTGGAGGTTCCATCGTTCCCTACGAAAAAACGGCGCGGCTTCGTTTCGAGCACGACAAGCTCGCCGAGTCCCTCAAAGCCGCACTCGAAAAAATTCAGTCTACAGGCTGCCTGATAAAGGACCTGGATACCGGCCTGCTCGATTTCCCTGCCATCATTAATCATGAAGAGGTGTATCTCTGCTGGAAACTCGGCGAAGAACGCATCCGCTTCTGGCATCGCCAGAATGAGGGCTTCGCCGGCCGCAAGCCCCTCAACCCCGGCGACGCCGGCCCGAAAGATCCCGTGCAGTGAGGCAAAAACTTGAGCGCTGAGCAAACCAATCGTCTCGCGCATTCCGCCAGCCCCTACCTGCGCTCGGCCGCCCACCAGCCTGTGGAATGGTATGAGTGGGGCGAGGAAGCTTTTGCGCGCGCTCGTGCCGAAGATAAGCCCATCCTGCTCGACATCGGCGCGGTGTGGTGCCACTGGTGCCACGTCATCGACCGCGAAAGCTATGAGGACCCCGGCCTGGCCGCCCTCATCAACAAGCTTTTCGTTCCCGTAAAGGTGGATCGCGACGAGCGGCCCGACGTGGATGCGCGCTATCAAACCGCGATCAGCGCCGTCTCCGGCCAGGGCGGCTGGCCGCTCACGGGCTTTCTCCTTTCCGACGGCCGCCCTTTTTACGGAGGCACCTACTTCCCTCCGCAGGACTCCATGGGCCGCCCCAGCTTTCGCCGCGTGCTCGAGAGCATTGCCGAGGCTTTTCGCACGCGCCGCGATGACGTGGAAAAGGCCGCCGGCGCTTTGCTCGGCGCCGTGCAGCAGGCCGAACTTCTCGCCGGAGCGCGCGGAAGCTGGACGCCCGCATTAATTGACGAACTGACCGGCTCCATTCTCCAGCATTTCGATGCGCACCACGGCGGATTCGGCAGCGGCCCCAAATTCCCCCACTCCGCCGCGATTGACCTGCTCCTGGAGCGCTATCAGGCCACGCGCGATCCGCAATTGCTGCTCGCCGCGCAGACTACACTCGAAAAGATGGCTCGCGGCGGCGTCTACGATCAGCTCGGCGGCGGATTCCACCGCTATTCCGTCGACGAGCGCTGGCTCGTGCCCCATTTCGAAAAGATGTCCTACGACAATTCCGAGCTGCTGAAAAATTATCTGCACGGCTACGCCGTCACACGCAATCCTCTTTTCCGCGAAACCGCCATGGGCATCATCCGCTGGGTCGATACCGTACTTTCCGACCGCGAGCACGGCGGCTTTTATGCCAGCCAGGACGCCGATATCTCGCTCGATGATGATGGCGACTACTTCACCTGGACGCTCGATGAACTCCGCGCCGTCCTCAGCCCTGACCTGTCGCGCGTGATCGAGCTTTACTACGACGTTGGCCCTCGCGGCGAAATGCACCATAACCCCGCAAAAAATGTGCTGTGGGTTGCCCGTGAGCCCGAAACGATCGCCGAGGCGCTCGGCACGTCCGCCGAAGACATTAGGAAGAAGATCGAGGAGGCTCGGAGGGAGCTATTAGCCGCACGCCATAAGCGCCCTGCGCCTTACGTCGATACCACGATCTACACCTGTTGGAACGCCATGTTCGTCTCCGCTTATCTCGAGGCTGCTCACATCCTCGATGGCGAGGCTGCCTACAGCTGCCGCATCTTTGCTCTCGGCACTCTCGATCGCCTGATCGAGGAAGGCTGGGACGAGCGCCGCGGATTTTCCCATCGCCTGGGCTCAAATTCCGACCGCCTCGAAGGCACCCTTGACGATCAGGTCTTCGCCGCCGCCGCTTTGCTCGACGGCTTCGAAGCCACGCTCGACACGCGCTACTTCGATCTCGCCGCGCGCGCCGTCCGCGTGGTCCTCGACAAATTCGCCGATAGTGAAGACGGCGGATTTTTCGACCGCGCCGCGGACGCACCGCCGCTCGGCGGCTTCGATGTGCGCCGCAAACCCGTTCAGGATTCGCCTACGCCCGCCGGCAATCCCGTCGCCATCATCGTGCTCGACCGCCTTTACGAATACACCGGCAAGAACGAATATCGCGAGCAGGCGCACACCGCCCTGGAGGCCTTTTCGGGTGTCGCGTCGCGCTACGGCATGTTTGCCGCCACCTATGGCCTCGCCACGGCGCTGCACGACCGCCATCCCTTGCAAATCGTGATCACGGGAACGTACGAAGACGAAGCGGCCCGGCAACTGGAGCGAGCCGCCTCTCTTTTTTATCGTTTTGGAAGAGCCGTGCTGCGCGTGACTCCAAAACCGAACTTCGAAGCCTTGCCGCGCACTCTGCGGGAAATGCTGCCGGAGGCTCATGCGGAAAAAACGCAGGCCTTTGTCTGCGCGGCCGGCACGTGCTTCCCCCCCGTCACCGATCCGCAGAAACTCACCGAACTTCTCGCGCATCTCGGCACCGGCACCGGCACCGGCGCCGCCGCCGTTTAGGCTCGCGACATTGTCGTTGGGCGGCACAAGCTCCGCCTACATCCCGAAGCAGTAGGCACATCATCGAAAGATCAGCCCCGAGGAGGAACACCGCCCGATTCGGCGGTGGCCTGGCGTGGATTTACGACGCGGTACTTGTCTTTAGGTGCGCCCGTGAAGTGGGCGACACACGCGTCGCCCTCCGATCCGGGCCATGTGCCTCTCGCATGCTAAAATCGAAGGTTAAGGCCATCCCATTTGAACATGTTTAGCATCATGCGCCTCATAGTCGCTGTCCCTCTGCTGCTGCTCTTCCTGTGGGCGCAGCGCTATTGGTTCTTGCGCCTTTGGCGATTCGCCAACCGTATCGAATCGCGCGTACTGCGCCCGATCGTGCATGGGCTGACGGTTTTCGGATTCGGCTTGGTGGCCGCGGCGCTGTTAGCGTTGTTCTTTTCGGGGCGCCGTGATCTGGTCTGGCGCTTCTCCGGAATGATGGGCGTCGTCGGCCTGTGGATTACCACCGCGTTCCTCTCCTGGGTCGTGATCAGCTTGGTCTCCGGCATACGTTTGATCGGCCGGCGCGCTCGCTCTTTGCTTGTCCGGGCGCCTGACGCCGCTGGCCCCGCCGCACATTCGCCAAGCCGCCTACCGCTAAGTACTCTGCAAGACGATGTGCGTCTCGATCGCCGCCAATTTGTCCAAGCCGCCACCGCGCTTGCCGGAGCGATTCCCTTCGGAGCAGGCGCCTACGGCTTTCTCATCGGCCGGCACGATTATCGCGTCCATCAGCTCGATTTGCGCGTCAGCGGATTGCCGCGGGAGCTCGATGGCTTGCGCATCGCCCAGCTCAGCGATATTCACATCGGCAGTTACATGGCCGCTGCCGACGTGCGTCGCGCCGTGGGCATGGCCAACGAACTCAAGCCGGATCTCTCCGTTATTACCGGAGACTTCATCACCGGCCCGAACGATCCTCTGGCAACCTGCGTCTCTGAGCTGGCCCGGCTGCGCGCCCCGCTGGGCGTCTGGGGCTGCAACGGAAACCATGAGATTTATGCCGACGCACAGGAAGAGGCCGCCGAGCTTTTCGCCGGCCACGGGATGAAGCTTTTGCGGCAGGAAAACGCGGAGATAAGCTGGCGCGGCGGAAGGTTCAACCTGATCGGCGTCGATTACCAGCTCGCGCGTAGCTTCCGTGGCCGCCGCACGATCATGCTGGCGGATACCGGTTCGTTGGTCCGTCGAGATATGCCCAACATTCTCCTTTCGCACAATCCCAATTCCTTTCCGCGCTCGGCGGAGCTCGGCATCGAGTTAATGCTCACTGGACACACGCATGGCGGTCAGGTGCGCGTGGAGATTCTGGATCATCGCTTCAGCCCGGCCCGCTTCCTCACTCCGTATGAAGCCGGTTTGTATAAGCGCCCGCTCGGCTCCGCCAGCGCACTGAATGACAAAGAAGTGTGGAATGCCGCGCCTTCCGCCCCGGCGGCGCTGGTCTACGTGAATCGCGGCTTGGGCACCATTGGCGCCCCTGTCCGCATCGGTGTCCCTCCCGAAATCTCCCTCCTCACCTTGCGCTGCGCCTAGCCCTCACCGATACGGAATGCGGGAGGCTCTCGGCACGGTCCGATGCGTGGGCTCTGGCCCTGCCGGAGGGCACTCCCGCCAACACAAGATGTGGTAATGTGTCCTTCAGGTAAGAAGGGCAGTTTGAAATCGCAGTGTGGCGGGAATGATGCGATTGTCGAACCGAAAAAGCGTGTCTTCGACGCGAACGTCATGGACATCAGGAGCTTCGCGGCGCTAACAAAGTCACGCGACGCCTTTTCGGCCTAAAAAGCTCAGTCTCAGCACGGGGGGAAGTCATGGCCATCCGAGATCTTTGGATCGAAAAGCGCCTGGCGCAAAGCGCGGCAGCGAACGGCTCGCGTAATCTTTCGCAAATGCATTTCGCCCGTCAGGGCGTCGTTACTGAGGAAATGGAATATGTGGCCCGCCGCGAGAAGATCGAACCCGAACTCGTGCGCGGCGAAGTGGCCCGCGGGCGCGCCATCATTCCCGCCAATGTCAATCACCGATCGCTCGAACCGATGGGCATCGGCGTAGCCTTCCGCTGCAAAATCAACGCCAATATCGGCAATTCCGCGGTCACCTCGGAAATCGCTCAGGAACTCGAAAAGCTGCATCGCGCCGTGCACTACGGCTCCGATACCGTCATGGATCTTTCCACCGGCGGCGATATCCCCGCCATTCGCCGCGCCATTATCGAAGCTTCGCCGGTGCCGGTGGGCACCGTCCCCATCTACGAAGCCATCTCTCGCGTCAAGCGCACCGAAGATCTCACCGCGGAGCTCATGCTGGAAGTGATCGAAGAGCAGGCCGAGCAGGGCGTGGACTACATGACCATTCACGCCGGCGTCATGCGCGAATTCCTGCCGCTGGTGCGCAACCGCATCACCGGCATCGTGAGCCGCGGCGGAGCGCTGATGGCGCTATGGATGGCCGCGCACAAGAAAGAGAATTTCCTGTACGAGCGCTTCGACGATATCTGCAAAATTTTCAAGAAGCATGACGTCAGCTTTTCTCTCGGCGATGGGCTGCGGCCCGGCTCGATCGGCGATGCCAGCGATGCGGCGCAGTTTTCCGAGCTCCAAGTGCTGGGCGAGCTGACGCAAAAAGCCTGGCAGCACGAGGTGCAAGTGATGATCGAGGGCCCCGGGCACATCCCCATGGACCAGATCGAATTGCAGGTGAAGAAAGAGATGGAGCTGTGCTACGAGGCGCCCTTCTATACGCTGGGTCCTTTGGTGATCGATATAGCGCCCGGCTACGACCACATCACCAGCGCCATCGGCGCGGCCATGATCGGCTGGTACGGCGCTTCCATGCTGTGCTACGTCACGCCCAAAGAGCATCTGGGGCTTCCGAACGCCGACGATGTGAAGCAAGGCGTACTGGCCTACAAGATCGCGGCGCATGCCGCCGACGTGGCCCGGCATCGCCCCGGCGCGCGCGATCGCGATGACGCGCTTTCTTATGCGCGCTTCCTTTTCGACTGGAACAAGCAGTTCGAGCTCTCCCTCGACCCGGAAACCGCCCGCGCCATGCATGACGAGACCTTGCCCGATGATTTCTACAAGGAGGCCAAGTTCTGCTCCATGTGCGGGCCCAAGTTCTGTTCCATGAACGTTACCCAGGTCGCCGAAGCCGTCGGCGGAATGGATCAGGCGGAACGGGAACAGCGCTTCGTGCAACTGCTGGCCAAAGTCGAAAGTGCTGGCCGCACGGGCCCTTGAGGAAAGTGCCGGCGCGTAGGACCTCGAGGAGAGAACTCCGCAGGCAACTCATTTGGACGCCGCGGTTTCGTCTTTTTGGCACAGGTCACTCTAAACAATTACGGAGGAGCGCAGGCATATGGCAATCAGTCAGGGATTATTGGGGGAGTTCGACCATGAGATGGCCAACACGCGGAAGAGTCTCGAGCGCGTGCCGGACGCTAAGTTCAATTGGAAGCCGCACACAAAATCGATGACCATGGGCGCGCTGGCTTCGCACATTGCTTGGATTCCACATTGGGGAAAGCTGACCCTGGAAACGCCCAATTTCGACGTGAACCCTCCCGGAGGCCAGCAAGCGCGGCCGCCCGAACTCAAGAGCAAAGCCGACGTTCTCGCATTTTTCGACAAGAATGTGCCGGAGGCGCGCGCGGCCATTGCGGCCGCCAGCGACCAGGCCATGATGACGCCGTGGACTCTGCTCAACGGCGGAAAAGCCGTTTTCACCATGCCGCGCGTTGGCGTGTTGCGCGCCATGATCATGAACCACATGATTCATCATCGCGCGCAGCTTGGAGTGTATCTGCGGCTTAATGATCTTCCCGTGCCTTCGATTTACGGCCCTTCCGCCGACGAAGGCAATATGTAGCCGCGGATCGACACGCTCGTATCCACTTGAAAGCACTCCATTCACCCAGCATGGAGAACCGATGAATACAAAACAGAAGGTTGCTTTAGTCGGCTCGGCCGTTCTCATTGTCGGCGTCTTTTTCCCAATTATCAGCGCTCCACTATTTGGAAGTATAAGTTACTTCAAGAATGGCGAAGGGGACGGAACGATCGTTCTGATATTGGGAATAATCTCAGCGGTTCTCGGTGCTCTCGATCTCTGCGGATGGCTATGGATAACAGGTCTGAGTGCACTAGGAATAACGCTCTTTGATTTCGTTCGTGCCCTTCAGGTTCTATCGGAGGCGAAGGGGCAGCTTCATTCATCTTTAAATGGCAACATCTTTCAGGGCTTTGCAGACATCGCCGTAAGCACGATTCAACTGCAATGGGGTTGGGCCGTCATTTTATTAGGTGGCGTGCTCGTAACAGCCGGCGCTGCAATTCGCCACCCGCATGAAGGCCAGCATGAAGAGCCGGTGTATTCTGAAGAACGGTCCGTCGCACTGCCGGTCCTTCTGGGATTTGTTGGCCTTTGCGTCTTGGTTTGGATAGGTGCCTTGCTTATCGAAGGAGGCTCACAGAACTCTTCGATCGACGTTGCGACTGAGATTAGAGCGAAGCTATCTTCAGACCCCGCTCTCAACCGGCTGAACCTTCAGGTGGGGCAAAACGGCAATGAGATAACCCTGACTGGAACTGTTCCGGATTATTCGGCTCGTCTGCAAGTATATAAGCTCGCATCTTCGCTGGGAGTGGGGAAGAAAATTAATGATCAACTAGAGGTCAAAACACCAGCTCCCGAAAGCGATGAACCAGGTGCAATCGAAAATGCCGCAAATGACCCTGAGCAGGGTCATACCGACCCGAGCAGTCGAGAACAACGGCTCATTACAGCCTTTTGCGGGAACTCTCGGGATGTAGATGACTGCGTATCTCGCGAACTCCCGGGCATGGGCCGTCCCCTAATTCCCGCCCCTGATTTCTCCGATCGCAAGCGATTCGAATCCGCCAAAGAGAAATGCGCACCTAAATTTCTTGACGACAATCAGATGTTGGTCTACTGCACTGCCACGATTTACGCTGGCCTGTCAGAATCGCAGGCATCTCCCTGAAGCGTTACGCTTTACAAGCGTGACAGGAAGTTTTAGATCAAGGGAATAATTGTTGGCAGCGGAAATCATGACGGATTCAAAGACTCATTCCGAATCGCTTCGTCAGGAATTCAACCGCTGGGCGGAGGCGGGTCGCGGGGAGGGCATGGAGCAGGAGCATCTCCCCATTGTCCTTCCCGTGCTCGACCGCATGCGCCTCGCTCCCGAAGATAACGTTCTGGATGTTGGTTGCGGCGCGGGCTGGCTCGCGCGTCTCATTGCCGAGCAAGTGCCCGAAGGGCGCGTCGTCGGCGTGGATCTTGCGGACGAGATGATTCGCCGGGCCCGCCGCAACAACGCCGGCCTCGAGAACGCCATGTTCGTTGTCGGCGAGGCGGAGGAGATTCCCTGGGACGCCAACTTCTTCACTCACGCCATTTCGATCGAAGCCGCCTACTATTGGCCTGATCCGCGCAACGCGTTACGCGAAATCTACCGCGTCCTGCGCGAAGGCGGCTCGGCCTGGGTGCTCATCAACTATTACCGCGAAAACGTGCATGCCCATCAGTGGGGAAAAATCTTGGGCGTCCCGGCGCATCTTTTTTCCGCCGCCGAGTGGTCCGGGTTTTTCGCCGACGCGGGATTTTCCGAAGTGAAGCATGAACGCATACCCGATCCCACTCCGGCCCCCGAAAAATACGAAGGGCGGTGGTTTCGCGATGCCGCCCAGCTGCGCGCATTCCGCCAGGAAGGCGCGCTCCTGATTTCGGCAACGAAACCTGAGAGTTAAGCCGGATCGAGCGAATGTCGCTATCTGGGAGAGCGGAGAGATTGCCCTGAGCTGCCCAGCGAGCGCAAGAGATTTTGTGCCTGCGTATTTTCTGGATCCAGGCGCAGAGCCGCCTCCGCATCGGCGCGAGCCGGCGCGTTCTGGCCCTGCTTGTAATGAATCACCGCGCGGTTGGACCAGGCTCGCGCGTAGCCGGGCGACTCCGCGATCTCGCGATTCAGCACATCCAGCGCGCCATCCATATGGTTCGTCTGCATCAGCAGTGCGGCATAGTTGACGGCCATGAAATCGTAGTTGGGATTATCCCGCTGGCTCATGAATAGCGCGCGTTCCAGCATGCGGCCGGCAGCCTCATTATGGCCCCTCCACGCTTCCAGGAGCCCGTAGGAGGCGAGCGCATCGGGATAATCCGGATAGATCTTCAGCGCGGTTTGGAACTCCGCGGCGGCCAGGTCCCACTGCGCCGAAGCCATATACTCGCCTGCCAGGTTATTGTGCATCTTGGCGCTGCCTGGCGAGACGCGCACAGCGGCGGAATAGAGATGCAGATTGTCGTGCCAATCCCGGTTGCGCACCATCGTCCGCAGGCCAAATGCCGCCACAACGGCCGCCAAAGCCGCCAACGCGGCGATGCGCTGCCGCTCCCGCAACCAGTTCCATGCGAGCGCTGCCAGCAGGCAAAATCCCGCCGACGGCAGATATGCCAGCCGCTCGCCCATGATCGTTCCCGTGGGCATCAGAATGTTCGCCGTAATCGCAAAACCGCCTAGATACAACCCCCCAGCCAAAATCGGCCCGTTTCGCCGCTTCCAGGCCACCCATATCCACGCGCCCACGGCGGCAAGCGCCGCCAGCAATGCAGGCAGCGTATGGCGCCGATCCAGATAGATGGGAATCGCCTTCAAGGAATAGTCGCAGGAGAGTTTGGCCGGATAGAAATGCAACCCGGCATACTTCCATGCCACGCGTAGTGCATTAAGAATTCTCCATGGACCAGGAAGAGCGGCCAGTGGATTGTCCAGCGGGGCGATGCTGGGCCGGCCCAAGCGGCCTCCCTGGACCTTCCAAAGGATTCCCAGGTACAGCAGAGTAACTCCTGCCATCAGCAGGTAACGAAAATTGGGCTTCCATCGGTCTCGTGCGTAGTCTCCTAGCAGCACAAGCGGCAGAAAGATCACCGCGGATTCCTTGGAGAGCAGCGCCAAGACAAGGCAGATGAGCGCCGGGATTTGCCGATCGTTGAGGTGCAGGATCCATGCCGCCAAAAGAAACCCGGCGGCCAGCAACTCGGCGCGTCCCACTATGGAGGAAACAGCTTCGGTATGGATGGGATGCACGGCAAATATCAGGGCTGCCGTGAACGCCACGCTCGTGCCTGCAAGCGAAGCCCCCAGCATCTTCTGCAGCAGTAAGTACAGCAATAAGCAGACTGCCGCGTGCGCGATCAGATTGAAGAGATGAAAGCCGAAGGGCCGCGCCGCGCCGAGCTTCCAATTCAGCGCCAGGGTACCGAAGGTAACCGGCCTAAATAGGTTGGTGAGTTTATTTGCAGAGAAGAGCGCGTGCACCGACGCATTGGTCACCTGCGGATTCCGAAGGACGTAGATTCCATCGTCCATCGTGAATTCATTCCGCAGCGTATTGCCGTAAACCAGCGCCACCACGGCCGGTAGCAATCCAATGCGCAGAGATTCTTTCATGCCGTGTCTATCTGCGAAAGCATCAGCCTTCAGATCGCCGCACAGAGGCAACCGCCTCGAAGATTAAAATAATGCAAAAGGACGCCGCTAAGGTACGTACTGGGCAAGCCTGTTCACTATGCGGTAACTTCGTCCCAACAGAAGCATTTGCCCGGTGTACCATACTTGAGTCCTAAGCAGCGATGTCTCTCCGAAGCCAATCAATGAGGGCTGAATGAATGGCAGCACGACCTTAGCGATCATCGTTCCAGTTTTCAACGAACAGTATTTGGTGGAGAGCAGCCTTGCCCGTCTCACTCTGCTTGCGGATTCACCGCTTCTAGAGCGGATCAAAGTCATTGTCGTCGACGATGGCTCCGCGGACCGGACTCCCGAGGCGCTCAACCGATTCCGTGTCTCAACCGAGCATGCCGACCGAAGCAAGTTGGAATGGCTTTTTCTGCGCCATGATGTGAATCAGGGGAAAGCCGCGGCCATCCGAACAGCCCTCGCATATGCGGATACCCAACTCACGGTAATCCATGACGCCGATCTCGAATACCATCCCCAGGACCTTCTCAAGCTGGTAAATGTTTTTCTGGCCGAAGAAGCCGATGCGGTTTTCGGTTCTCGTTTTCTCAGCAGCGACTATCGCCGTGTGCTTTTTTTCCGTCACGAACTGGGAAACCGGTTTTTGACGCTGCTCGTAAATATTGTCTCCGACCTGAACCTTACGGATATGGAGACTTGTTACAAGATGGTGCGGACGGATTTGCTAAAAACTATACCCTTGGTGAGCAGCCGGTTTGGGATCGAGCCGGAAATCACGATTAAGCTCGCCAAGCGAGGCGCGCGCGTTTTTGAGGTACCCATTCGTTATTCTGGCCGCAGCTATCAAGAAGGGAAAAAGATAACCTGGAAAGATGGACTCCGTTGCATCGTTTCCGTCCTTCGCTTCGCCCTCTCCGACTACCTTTATCTGGCGGATGTGCACGGGAGCCAGATTCTTGGCCGCCTCAATCGTGCTCCGCGGTTCACTCGCTGGATGGCGGACGTGGTCAAGCCGTACATCGGCGAGAGTGTTCTTGAAATTGGAGCCGGCACCGGCAATCTTACCCGGCACTTGCTACCTCGCGCATCGTATTGGGCGAGCGATGTAAATCCGCTTTACCTGGATCACCTGAACAAGCTCGCGCAGAATCGTCCCTACCTTCACGTTGCCTGTACGGATGGCGAGATTGAGGAGTCCTATCCGCGGGACCAGCGTTTCGATACGGTCCTCGGTCTCAATGTGGTCGAACATCTTGCTGATGACCTTCGGGCCTTGCGCAGCATGCATAACGCGCTCGCGGACGGGGGCCGGGCCGTAATTTTGGTCCCATGTGGACCGTGGCTGTTCAGCAGCCTCGATCAAGTCTTGGGTCACCAGCGTCGCTATACACGCGAGCAATTGGCAGAACTCGCCGCGCGGGCCGGGTTCTCCGTCGAAGCGCTCCTCGGTTTTAATCGCATCGGTGTGGTTGCATGGTGGCTGAATGGAAGGCTGCTGCGCAGAAAATCCTTCGGTCTCTGGCAGATAAAGGTGCTGAATGCCCTGGCGCCCTTATTCCGCAGCCTCGATCGCTGGCTGCCGCTTCCTCCGCTTTCGCTTATCGCCGTGCTTCGCAAATCCTCTTTTGTCGACAACACCACGGCCGCGAGTGTCGATGGTATGCCCTCACAGTACGCTGAGCGCGTATAGCGTCGCGACGGCGCTGCCCTCTATTCGCCGCCCCGTTTCCCGGCCTTCAACGCTCCTGCCTCAAAATGACCTCTCCACGCGTGCGAAGGCTGCTCGCGGAGGGGCTACCGCCGCACAGACGACAGCTACTCCCGTATGGTGGTTTTTGGCTGTGTAGTACCGGCAGGACGGCGTTTTGCTAATCCTGAATCCTTGTTTGGGATGGCAGGAATTGCTGCGCTGTATGGCTTCCATAGGCACTTCCCGATCAGCCCGCCAATGCCGCATACAGAGCGGCGCGTATCCACGCCGGCAAATCCGCATCATCGCGAAGAACGGCCACGGCAATACAGATCGGCCAAAACAAAATCACCAGATCGCCCATCTGCGTAAAGGGTTCCAGCAGCAACAGCATGCAAAACGCCACGCCATGGATCGTCAGATTGTCCGATTGGGACCGCTGCCGCGCCAGAAATAGCAGTCCCGCGTAACCTGCTCCTGCCAGCACGAACCAAAGCAGTTCCACCATGAGGGGATCAAAGCTTCCCAGGTTTAGCTTGGGGTAATTCGAATCCGTCAGCTCCCCATAATTGAGCGACACCAGGAAGCGCATCAGCACGCTATGCAGGGACTGGCTGGGGAATCCGATGATGCCGGGCTCTCCGGCGGTCGCGGCGATGCCCAATTCCTGCTGCACCCACTGATGCAGCAGCGAAACGTTCGTGTGCCAGCCGAAGTAGCCGGCCGGAAGCAGCGTCAGCGCCGCCGTGAGCGCTAGAGCCAAAGCGGCCACAGCAATGCGTTTCCGCACGATCAGGTACGGCACGTAAAACAAGGGTGCGACCTTTACACTGATGGCCAGAGCCAGAGCCAACGCAGCCAGGACTGGCCGCTCGTCAAGGCACAGAAGTGCGGCGCCGGCCAGGGCAAAGATGAAAAATTGGACATTGCCATAGTGAAATTCCACGGCCAGATAAGGCAATGCCGGAAGGAATGACAGAAGTTGCCAAACGAGCCCGTGCGTACCTAGCCGGGAAAACAGGGACCGAGCGAGAAGGCCAAGCACCGTAAACTTCAGAGCAGCCCAGAGGATGGCCGCGAATCGCAAGGGCAAAAGAGCAAATGGGATGAACAGAAGCAGGAACAGAGGCGGATAGCGATAGACTTGTGGCCAGCCGATGCCGCTTTGGGGACCATACATGGGTCCTGTTCGGCTGAGCATTTTTCGTGCGGCGTAATGGTATACGGGAAAGTCCACAGAGCGTCGCGCCGCGACGTAGCTGAGCAGAGCGATGACGATCAGCGCGAGCGCCGTTACAAATAGGCGAGAGAAAAGTTTAGATGCGAAAGGCCCGGACGCGCGAAAAGAGCGCGCGCCAGCCAACGATGGCCGTGTGCTGGCATGAAGCTGGGCGTCGGCGTTAGCCAAACGCCCAAGTCCCTGATCAAAATTCAAATGCGCCTGTACCGAGATCGCAAAACGAGTTTGCGACCCTCGGTCCTCCGACGGTGGCCGTAGTATACCTTTAAACTTACTTTTCTGTGCCCTGGAGATTATTTGGCCGATCTGCTGTGGTTTTGACGCGAGGTCTGCGCGCCCAGGAGCGATTGCTTTCCAAATTCCCTTGTTTGCGGCGGAAAATCGGAACAGAATACGCGCGATCCGGATCTGCCGCACTACAGTCCGGAACAGCCCGCATAGGAGGATAGCAATGCTGAAATTTTTGCGCTTGGCGCTGGTGTTGTGTCTGCTTTGCGTCGTGATGAACGCGCGCGGACAATCGGGCACAAAGAATGGCGAGTGGCGCAACTATGGAGGCGACCTGGGGAGCACGCGCTACGCACCGCTCGATCAGATCAATGCCGACAATTTCGGCAAGCTGGAAATCGCCTGGCGCTTCAAGACGGATTCGCTCGGCCCACGGCCCGAATTCAAGTTCGAATCCACTCCTCTGATGGTTCACGGCGTGCTCTACTCGACCGGCGGTTCGCGCCGCGCGGTCGTGGCCCTGGATGCCGCCACCGGCGAGCTTCTCTGGACCCATCGCGAGGACGA
>QHYR01000017.1 GCA_003223315.1 Acidobacteriota bacterium
CAGTACCCGCCCTAAAAAAAGCTGACCCATTATTATCCGAAAGTTCATCTTGTCAATAGTAGTTAGTATGTATACCCGCCCTGCGGTAACAGCAAAAGAACGGATCGGTCCGATTCAATGCACAAATGCCGGTGTGTTCCGATTGCGCCGAGGACACCCCGCACCCCAACCATGCCTATTAGATAGCTTTTGCCTCTGGTTAGGATACTTTTAGGAACATCAGTGTGGGAGAGGCCCTCGCCGGGCGGAGGCGAAATGAGACGCTTGACCTATGATCTCGGGCCAAGCGACGTCGGAGCAAGCGGCTTCGACTATCGACCTCTCGTCTCCTCGAGAGGAAATCCTTCAGGCTGCGCTGCGATCGCCCGCAACCGCGGTGGCGGTGGCGCTCCTGTTGCGTCTCGTTTTCCTCTATTTAGCGCGTGCCTCCAGCGGCAACTTCTTTCCCGTGGGCCAGGAGGCGGGGAACGTAGCCTGGTCGTTTGCCTTGGGCCATGGCTTTTCCTCGCCTCTCATCGGCATGCAAGGCCCGACGGCCTGGGTCGCTCCGGTTTATCCGCTTCTTCTGGCCCTCGGATTCAAGCTGCTGAACATGAATCCGTATCGCGTGGTGATTTTCGGCCAAGTGCTGAATTCGATTTTCTCGGCGCTGACCTGCTGGCCCATTTATTTACTGGCCAAAAAGCTCTTCGGCAGCGGAATAGCCCTGGCGTCCTGCTGGACCTGGGTCCTGCTTCCGACCGCCATTCTCTTTCCTCTGGAATGGATTTGGGACCAGAGCCTCTCCGCGCTTCTTCTCACCGCGCTCATTTGCGCCACGCTTTATCTTCCTGTAGAGGCGCCCTCTTGTCCCGAGGCGCTAGAACGAGGGATCAGGGCGGCACGCCATTCGCACAAAGGCCTGATCTGGGCGGCGTACGGAATCGGCTGGGCTTTCGCCTTGCTGACCAATCCCACGATCGGGCTGCTGCTTCCCGTGTTCCTAGGCTGGCTCGCGTGGCAACGCCGCAAAAGCGGGGCCCCCTGGAAAGGCCCCATCGGAATTGCCGTGCTGGCCTGCATCCTTGGCATCGTTCCCTGGACCGCCAGGAACTATGCCGACTTCGAGCACTTTGTGCCCATCAAGTCAAATTTTGGGCTGGAATTCTGGCTGGGAAACAACCCCGACGTAAAAATCATCTGGAGCTGGTGGCGCAGTCCGGCCTCGGATGCGGCCGAAACCGCTGAGCTGCAGCGGCTGGGCGAAATCGCTTTTATGCAGGAGAAGCAAAGGCAGGCTGTGGCATTCATCAAGGCGCATCCGGGAATCTTTCTCGATTCGTCTTTTGACCGCTTTGTGGATACCTGGACGGCTCTGTGGGACCAGCACGCCGACCCCTGGGTGACCGCGCTGCATGCGGGCGCGGCCTATGCATCCTTTTGCAGCATCTTTTCGCTCCTGGCGCTTTTAGGTCTGCTGCTGGCACGCCGAGCGGACGCGCTTCAGACGTTCCCCGGCGAAACCATCCGGGGCGCAAACTGCGCGCCTCTCTCGGCCGCGATGCTTCTTTTTCCCGTGACCTACTACATCACGCACAGCGCCATGCGCTATCGCCATCCCATTGATCCGGTGATGACCGTGCTGGCCGTGTATGCGGCGGCCCGCGTTCATAAGCGAGTTGCGGCCAAAACGGAGAAACGATCGCCGGGAATGGCCGCGCAATCGCGCCGGCAGAGAAGAGCACGCTCGCGCCGCACCGTGACCACAGACTGAAATTGCCGGCTGCGTGCAGCGCCAGATTCAACTAGAAATTCGATTCCTCTAACGGCTGCTGCTGGTCACCACGGGAACAAATTTCTGAATCCGCTTGGCCTGTTCCACTTCGCCCGTGTAGATGTTCCCCTTGGAGTCCATCCCGATGGCATTGATCCAGTGGAGTTGGCCCGCGTATTTGCCGTTGCCCCCGAACGAGCCCAGAGTTTTGCCGGTCTTGCGGTCGAGAATCCAGACCAGATCGTTGGTCCCGTCGGCCACGAACATATATTTTTGCCGCGGATCTTTCGAGAAGATCATTTTGTAAGTGGTTCCGCAGGGAGGCATCTTGGTATTCGGTGGAAGCCCGCCGCAATCGGGGCCGCGCGAAGGCGTGTTCGGCGACACGTAGAAATCCTGCACCCACTTGCCCTGCTTGGTGTAGACGGAGATGCGGTCCTGGCCGCGCTCGCCGACGTAGACCAGCCCGTCCTTGGCAATCTCCACGAAATGCAAGTCGGGCACGAAGTTCTTCTCCTCGGGAGGCGGCGCGCCGGTCCACTTGTACGGCGGAATCGGGTCGTTGGAAATTTCGCTCAAGGGCATCCCGTGGCCGCCCCAGCCGCGCTTGAACGTGCCCGTATCCATATCGTAAACGAGCACGCGCTTCCAGTTAATCAGATAAATCTCACGGGCATCCTGGTCGAGATTGAAACGGCCCTTCGATACGAGAACGTCGGTTTGCGTATTGTCTTCCTTGAGCGGTCCCGCATCTTTTGGAGGACGGTGGCCGAAATCCCAAAGCAGCTTCCCATCGGGCGAGAGTTTGAGAATGCTGTCTTGCGCCGCCGTTCCGGCGATCCACACGTTTCCCTCGCGGTCCACCAGGATCGTCTGCAACGCGGTCGGCCATTGCGGAATGTAGCCAGGGCCGCCCCAGGCGTGGACCACATTGCCCTCGGGATCGAGTTCGATGGCCTCGGGTCCGCGCACGCAGCAGGCGATCCGCGGCGGATCGTCGCCGCCACCGATTTCATCGCCATCGGCCGCCGCCCCGCGATTGAGGAACCACACGTGGTCGTTCCTTTCGTCCACGTACAAGCCGGTTACCTGCTGCATGCTCCAGCGATTCGGCAGGCGCTTGGGCCAGAAGGGATCCACGCGGTACATGGGCGCGCCCTGCGCATCCGTGGCTTGAGTCTGAGGTTGTGTCGCGGCTTTTGCTTGCGGCCGCGCGCGCATCGTCACGGCCAGCGCCAGCAAATAGATGGCAAACGTTAGCGCAAATATCAGGCGCCGGCTTTTTTGCCCAGCGACGTCGTTTGTATTCACAGGATTTCCTCCCATCAGGCGCCGAGCAACCGAGTGCCGCCCTAAAGGGGCCGCTACAAGACGTCCTTGAATAGTGGCCGCCTTCAGGTCCGGTTTTCGGACTCCAGTGGAGTCCCGCGAATTCATCCGGGATTCCGGGAATGCGGAATCCACTGGACTCCAAAAACCGGAGCGGGCCGTTGTGCCGCCGTAAGAGTACCGCGGGGCGAAACGCCCGGCCTCACCAGATTTTGCAAACGTCGCCCGCGGGCTTCACCATGGCGTCGCCGGCCTGGCAGTCAAACGCTTTCGCGAAATCCGGTATGTTCAGCAGCGCTCCCGCGGCCTCGCGTGCGCAGCACGCGGTTAAGGAAGTTAACGCGCCGCGGGGGCGAGATTTATAGACGTCACCAGATTTTGCAAACGTCGCCCGCGGGCTTCACCATGGCGTCGCCGGCCTGGCAGTCAAACGCCTTCGCGAAATCCGGCATGCTCAGCAGCGCTCCCGCGGCCTCGCGTGCGCAGCACGCGGTTAAGGAAGTTGACGCGCCGCGGGGGCGAGATTTATAGACGTCACCCGATTTTGCAAACGTCGCCCGCGGGCCTCACCATGGCGTCGCCGGCCTGGCAGTCAAACGCCTTCGCGAAATCCGGCATGTTCAGCAGCGCTCCCGCGGCGCGGAACCGCGGCAACGGGTGCGGATCGACGGTGACCATCATGCGTTCAAATTCTGGCCGCGCTGTCGTGCCCCAAATGCGCGCAAAAGAGAGGAAGAATCGCTGCTCGGGCGTGAAGCCGTCGATCTTCGGCGGCTCCGGTTTGCCAGCGAGCGTACGATCGAAGGCCATGTGCGCGATGGTCACGCCGCCGAGATCGGCGATGCTCTCGCCGAGCACGAGTTTGCCGTTTTCGTGCAGGTCATCGGTGACCACAAACGAATCGAACTGCTTCTCGACGCAGGCGGTGCGTTCCTTGAAATTCTTCAAGTCTTCGGGCGTCCACCAGTTGTGCAGGTTGCCCTGCGCGTCGTATTGCGCTCCCTGATCGTCGAAGCCATGCGTCATCTCGTGGCCGATCACGGCGCCGATGCCGCCATAATTCAGGGCGTCGTCGGCGCTCGCCTCGAAGAAGGGCGGCTGAAGAATGCCCGCGGGGAACACGATTTCATTCATGTTGGCGTCGTAATAAGCGTTCACGGTGGGCGGGCTCATGCCCCACTCCGTGCGGTCCACTGGCTTATCGATCTTGGCCAGCTCGCGATGGAATTCGAAGGCGCTGCCGCGTTCGAGGTTCTCGAGGTAGGAATCGCGCGCCACCTGGTAAGCGGAATAGTCGCGCCATTTATCCGGATAGCCGATCTTGAGGGCCATGGCGCTGAGTTTGGCGAGCGCTTGCTTGCGCGTGGGATCGCTCATCCACGGCAGCTTCTCGATATCGGAACGCAAGGCGGCCACGAGATTCTCGACCATTTTGTGCGCGCGCGCTTTGGCTTCGGGAGGAAACACCTTCTCCACATATTTTTGCCCGAGCGCTTCGCCGAGGTTACGGTCGGTGGCGTTGACGCAGCGCTTCCAGCGCGGCTGAATCTCCTTTGCGCCCGTGAGCGTGCGGCCGTAGAAATTGAAGTTTTCGTCCACGAATTTGCCCGAAAGCGCGGGAGCCGAGGAGCGGATCAGGTGCCAGCGCAGGTAAATCTTCCAGTCAGAAATGGGCACCGATTTCAATTCCTTGTCGAGGGCCTGGAAAAATTCCGGCTGGCCGACGTTCACGGCGTGAATATTGGGAAAGCCGACCTCGCGGAAGTAAGTCTCCCAGGAAAAATCCGGCGTGAGCGCGCGCAGCCCGGCCGGATCCATCTTGTGGTAATTGGCTTCCGGGTCGCGGCGCTCCACGCGCGTCTTGGAGGCTTGCGCCATCTGCGTCTCGATGGCCATCACGGCGCGCGCTTCGGCGGCGGCTTTGTCGGAGGAGTCGCCCGCCAGCTCCAGCATTTTGGCGATGTGCTGCACGTACTGATCGCGAAGCTGCTTGGACTTCTCATCGTCTTTCGTGTAGTAGTCGCGATCGGGCAAACCCAATCCGCCCTGGCGGGCCCCTCCGATCACCTGCTGGCTATTTTTGTCGTCCTGCTCGGAACCGAAGCCGAAAAGCACGCGCGTGCCCTGGCTCTGCAGGCGGGCCGCTTCGTCCTGAAGCTGCGCGAGATTGCCGATCGCCGCGATGCGCTCGAGCTCCGGCTCGACGGGCTTGATGCCGGCGGCTTCGATGGCTTCGGTATTCATGCACGCGGAGTAGAAATCGCCGATCTTCTGTTCGACCGAGCCGGCCGCGCTTTTGCTCACCGCGGCCGCTTCCAGGATTTGGCGCAGGACTTCCTGGTTATGGTTTTGCAGGGCATTGAAGCGGCCCCAGCTGGCGTACTCGGGCTGAATGGGATTGCGCTTGATCCAGCCGCCGGTAGCGTACCGGAAGAAGTCCTGGCAAGGCTTGCAGGTTGTGTCCAGATCGGCGAGATCGAAGCCGTGGCCCTCGGCTGCGGAAACGGTCTGCGGAAGCCGTGCCGCACTGCCCGGCGGGAAGATGCCGGGGAAGAGGATGAGTCCTGCAGCCACAATGATCAGGCCAAAAAGAATGAGCAAAGCTGCTGTTCTTCGCATGGCGGCCTCCGCAAAATTTCCTGGTCGTCCGAGATGCCCAGCCGTTCCAGAATAGTTGCCTGCCCGCCCCGAGTCAAACTGTGGCCGCGGCAGCGCCGCTCCGCGAGACCGGAAAATCGGCAAAGTGTTATGATCAGCGTGGGCGGATTTGAGCTAACGGAATCCAGTCGAGGAGGATGAGCATGAGAGCGCATTTCCTGATGGCGGCGGGTTTGCTGGCGGCTTCCTGGATGGCGGTGGCGCCGGCCCGGGCGCAGGAAGTCACCAAGGACAACCTTGACGGCATCACCAATTTCCATCGGATCCAGAGCGTCGTGGCATGCACCGGGGCCATCAAGCCGGAAGTGGTGCCGCAGATCAAGCAGATGGGTTTCGTCTCCATCATCAATCTGCGCGAGCCGACCGAGGAGGGCGCAAACATTGAAGGCGAGGGCCAGGCGGCGAAAGCCGTGGGCCTGCGCTACTACAGTGTTCCTTTTAATGCCATGAACCCTGATCCCGCCGCGGCGGACAAGTTCCTCGACGCGATCACGGCCAAGGGTGTCGAGCCGGCGTTCATTCACTGCGCGGGCGGAGGGCGCGCCGCGACCATGTGGTTCATCAAGCGCATGGTCGTGGATCATTGGGACGTCGATCGCGCCGCCAAGGAAGCCACCGACCTGGGCATGAACAGTCCCAGGCTGAAGCAATTCGCCATCGACTACGCGATGGCCCACAAGCGCTAGGGCGGCGCAAAATCCCGGGGCAGCTCGAAGGTAGTGCGGGTGCGCCCCGGGGCTACATTTCGGCCATTAACCGCGCTTCTTTCTCCGCGATCTCCCAAGCGACCACAACACCGCTCTGATGCATGGGGTGCATCAGCCCTCGAAAGCAAGCTGTAGCCCGCTCGGATAACCGCACGAGATCCCTAGCCAACAATTCAAAAGCTCTTATTGCAGGGCCGGTCGGAAACTGTGCGCTCTCGTATCCATAAACCACGATTGCTTTTCGGCCTCTCAGCCCGGACTCGATCAGCTTCTGGCAATCTGTCAGAGCGCTGCGGTGCTCAGGATAAGGCGAGAGGATATGCATGAGCATGTTGTCGTTCAATTTCCCATTATCGCGATACAGGCGGAGCATTTTGGCCTCGATCGCCCATACCCAAGCCGGTGGCGTGCCCAAACATAAATCGCACCTTCGCCCTGGGCTTTTCGGGTATGGAACGCCTAACCGATAGTCCCCATATGTCTCTGACTTGATTGCAGAGAGCTCGTTTAGCACGAGCCTTATGGTCTCGTTTTCCGAATGGGGCCCAATTCCGGCTCGAAATGCAATTTTAGTTCGTGCATTTATGGCGACCGGGCCTCGCAAATCGGCCAGCTCAATTCCTCTAGCAAAGTCGATCACGAATTCCGTAAGAGCGAGCATCGACTCTAAGCTGCGGGTTGCTGCTGGGTCATACAGTGTAAGGTGCCGAGGCCGAGCACCAGATCGCGCGCGGCGATGCCGATCACTTCGCGATCCGGGAATAGCGCCGCCAGCGTATTGACCGCGGCGCGGTCGTGCGGGTCGCTGAAGGTAGGAACCAGCGCGATTTTATTGGCGACGTAAAAGTTGGCGTAGCTTGCGGGCAGCCGCTGTCCATCAAACCACACCGGCTGCGGCATGGGCAGCGTCTCGATGCGCAACGGGCACCCATCCTGATCTTTCATCTCGCGCAGGCGCGCAAGATTCTCCTGCAACGGCTCGTAATTGGCTTCGGAGCGATCCGGCTCAACGACCGTCACCACGGTCGTCGGATTGACGAAACGCGCCAGATCATCGACGTGGCCGTGCGTATCGTCGCCGGCGATGCCGCGGCCAAGCCAGAGAAAATTCGTCGCGCCCAGATAATCGCGGAAAATGGCCTCCCAATCGGCGCGCTCGAAGCCGGGATTTCGCGCCTGCTCGGCGCTGAGCAGGCATTCTTCGGTGGTGAGCAGCGATCCGACGCCGTTGACTTCGATGCTACCGCCTTCGAGCACAACCGGTCGGCCGCGGTATTGCGGTTCCCAGACGGGCATTTTCAGTCTGGGCAGAACGCGCTTCATGGCGGCGTTGTCTTTGCGCCAATCGTCGTACTTGGCCCAGGCGTTGAAGCGCCACTTCGTGGCGGCGACGCCGGCAGAACCTGGAGTGCCGCCAGCGGCGGCGCATTTTTTAACAAAAATTGTTCCGAAATCGCGGGTCCAGCCGCGATTGGTTGGCGCGACGAAAAAATCTACGGCGGCGAGATCCGCGCCGCTCTTTTGCAAGATGCGGCGCGCGGCGCGCTCTTCGGCGTGATCCCGCACCAGGATGCGCACGCGTTCCACGCGCGCCAGATGCCGCACGATATCGGCGTAGACCCAGGGAATCGGCGCGAATTTGCCGGGCCAGTCGGTGCGTTCGTGGGGCCAGGCGAGCCAGGTGGCTTCGTGCGGCCCCCACTCGGCTGGCATGCGGTAACCGAGCGCGGCGGGCACAGCCTCGCCGCGACCGGGCGTGCGCCGCACGGGCTCGCGGGGCGCGCGTTCGTGCGGAGTGCGCTCGCGGAGCTCCGGCCCGCGAGGCGCAGAAGCTTTCGTGCTCCGCGATTTCAACCGAGCCACCGCTCGAGCAGCGGCGCGTAAGCGTCGGTGCGGCGATCGCGCAGGAAGGGCCAATTGCGGCGCACTTCCTCCATGCGGCGCAGGTCGCATTCCACGATCAGCGTCTCCTCTTTATCGGTGGAGGCTTCGGCGATGATCTGCCCGAAAGGATCGGCCACAAACGAAGACCCCCAGAATTCCAAGCGGCTCTCCGGCGGCCCCTCGAAGCCCACGCGGTTCACCGCGGCGACAAAAATCCCGTTGGCGATGGCATGCGAGCGCTGAATAGTGCGCCAGGCGTCGAGCTGCGCCGCGCCGAATTGCGCCTTTTCCGCAGGATGCCAGCCGATGGCCGTGGGATAAAAAAGAATATTCGCGCCGCGCAGGCTCGAAAGCCGCGCGCCTTCGGGATACCACTGGTCCCAGCAGACCAGCGCGCCAATTCTGCCGTAGCGCGTGTCGAAATTGGGGAAGCCGAGATCGCCCGGCGTGAAATAGAACTTCTCGTAGTAGAGCGGGTCGTCCGGGATGTGCATCTTGCGGTAAAGCCCGAGCAGCGCGCCATCGGCGTTGAGCACGGCGGCGCTGTTGTGATAGAGCCCGGCGGCGCGGCGCTCGAAAATCGATGCGACGATGACCACGCCCAGTTCGCGAGCGAGTTTGCTCAGCGCCTCGGTAGTTGGCCCGGGAATCGGTTCGGCCAAATCGAAGTGCTCGGCATTTTCTTCGCGACAAAAATATTGAGAACGAAACAGCTCCTCGAGGCAAATGATCTGGCCTCCGCGTTTGGCCGCTTCGCGAATGGCCTCGACTGTGCCCGCAAAATTTGCGCCCGGATCCGTGGAACATTTCCGCTGCAGCAATCCTACCGTCAGCTTCTCGCTCATGAGGGGAATACTACCAGATCAACGGCGCGGATTTTTTGTTTCGCTTGCGACGATGCGGCGGATGCGGCGCAGCACGGCATCGAACATCGCCGGAGTGAGCCGGCCGGTTTGCGTATTTTGCTGGCTGGGGTGATAGCTGGCGAAAAGATGCGGCAGATCGCCGGGCAGCTTGAACTCGGCGCCGTGAGAAAAAATATAACTGACGCGGGAGGCGAGCAGCCCTTGCTTCACCAGCAAGCGCAGGTAGGCATGAAACGCGATGGCGCCGAGCGCGAGCACGGCGCGCGGGCGCAAGATCGCGAACTCCTCTTCCAGGTAGCCGGCGCAGTTGCGCAACTCCTCAGGCAGCGGCCGATTATCGGGCGGCGCGCAACGCGCGGCAGCCGAGATGTAGGCATCGCGGAGCTTGAGACCGTCGGTTGCATTCACGGAACTCGGCTGATTGGCAAATCCGGCGTCGTAGAGTCGGGCATAGAGAAAATCGCCGGAGCGATCGCCGGTAAACATGCGCCCGGTGCGATTGGCGCCGTGCGCGGCGGGCGCGAGGCCGATGATCAGCAGCCTGGCGTGCACGTCGCCGAAGCCGGGCACCGGCCGTCCCCAGTAGGTCCACTCGCGAAAGGCGCGGCGCTTGGTGCGGGCCACTTCTTCGCGATACTGCACCAGGCGCGGGCATCTGCGGCAGGCGACCACGAGTTCGCGCAGATGCGCGAGGCGCTGCTCCTGCGATTCGCCGGGGGCGGGCGCGCTCATCCGCGGGCGTTCCTGTGCGCTCGTCTGCGCTCCCTCTTGTCCGCTCGTCTCCGCTCGCTTTTGCGCGGGCGCTTCGCGAGAAAATCGCGCCACACGACGGCCTGATTGCGCTCCTCATCGCGAGCAGAGAAGACGAGTGTGACCACGCGATGTTCGTTCTCCAGTTGCTTGATGCGTGCTGTCAGCTCGCGTTTATCGCGCAGCTCCTGCCGGTAGCGCTTTTGGAATTCGGGCCAGCGTTTGGGGTCGTGCCCGAACCATTTGCGCAGCGCGGTTGAGGGGCCGATCTCCTTCAGCCACAGGGCAACCTCGGCGCGTTCTTTGGGAACGCCCCGGGGCCAAACGCGGCCGACCAGAATGCGGCAGCCGTCCGCGGGCTGCGGGCATTCGTAAATGCGCTTGATCTGGAGCACAGCGGAGGAAAATTGTAACGCTGCGGAAAGAAAACGGCGCAAAAAGAGGCCGCCTCCGCGGGAGATCGAGTGGGAAGAAGGGTCTTGCCCGCGGAGGCGGTTCCAGTGGTCTTTGGCTGCACCCACATTACCTCCCAAGGTATGTCGTGTCAAGATATATTGTGGGCTATGCCACTTGGTTTACAAAGCCCCGCACAGGGCGCCTCCTGGTGGCAGAGGCACTCCTGCCTGTGCACGTGTAGCTTGGTCGGTCTAACTGCACAGCCAGATACCCGGGTCCCCAGCACACGCTGTTTTTGCGTGTGTTGGGGTGGTAACGGTGGCTGTGCCACCGAAGCAGCCAAACTAGCCTGCCGCGCGCCGCCCGGCTCTCCCCCCAGCCGGGCGGCCAACTCCCACTGCCTCTTCTCACTCAAGCACTTCAAATTCGCCAGGGGGATACGATGTGAGTAGGCTCTCCCACTGCGGCCCCAAAATTGACATCGGCAAGGGCGCGGCATAGCATTCATGGTTTACCCGCAATGCGCTGAAAGCGCCGGGGCGGAGCCGCGTGTCCATCGCCGAAACCAAGCCGGGAACGATCCTCAGCCGGATCATCGAGAGCCGCCGGGCCGAAGTGGCGCGGCGGCGGCGCATCCTGCCGGAGACGGTGCTGCGCATCGCGGCAGGGAAGGCCGATGCGCCGCGCGATTTTGCCGGCGCGCTCGCGCGGGACAAAGTCAGCGTGATCGCGGAAATCAAAAAAGCGTCGCCTTCGGCGGGAGTGCTGCGCCGCGAGTTCGAGCCGGTGTCGCTCGCTCGAGGATTCGAGCAAGCGGGCGCCGCGGCGCTTTCGGTGCTCACCGAAGAGGAGAATTTTCAGGGCGCGCTGGCACATTTGCGCGATGCGCGTGCGGCTGTGTCGCTTCCGGTTCTCCGGAAGGATTTCATCGTGGACCCGTGGCAGGTGTGGGAGGCGCGAGCCGCCAACGCGGACTCATTTTTGCTGATTGCGGCCGCACTAGACGACGCGACTCTTGGGGAGCTGCTCGCATTGGGACGAGAACTGGGAATGGAAGCGCTGGTCGAGGTGCACACGGCCGAGGAACTCGAGCGTGTTCTGGCCGCGGGCGCGCGCATCGTCGGCGTGAATAACCGCAATTTGCATACACTCGAAGTGCGCATGGAGACTTCGCTGGAGCTCGGCGAGACGATTCCGGAAGACCGCGTCGCCGTAAGCGAATCGGGACTGCGCTCGGCGCAAGATTTGCGCAAATTGAGCGCGGCCGGCTTCGACGCTTTTTTGATTGGCGAGAGTCTGATGCGCGAGCCTGACCCGGGCGCGGCGCTGGAACGCCTGATCGCCACCGCCGTACCCGAGCGAAGCGGCGATTCGGGCGCGGGGAGTTCCGATCGTTCACGTTAAGATTTGCGGCGTCACGAATTGGCCCGATGCCAGGCTGGCGGTGGATTTGGGGGCGCACGCGCTGGGCTTTAACTTCTATCCGCCCAGCCCGCGCTCGATCAGCCCGGCAGCCGCCTGGGAGATCGCGCGGAAGCTGCCGCCGCTGGTGGCAACGGTCGGCGTATTTGTGAACTGGCCCGCGGAGGTCGTTGCCGCGCTGGCCGGAGCATTGCGTCTGGATGGCGTGCAGCTCCATGGCGACGAGCAGCCCGGCGAGGTCAGGGACTTGGCCGCGCGTTTTCGCGTGATCAAGGCGTTTGCGGTGGGAACGCGATTCAAGCTGGAAGCGCTGGCGAGATACAAAGCTGCTTCCGCCTTTCTGCTCGACGGCTATCGCAGCGGCCTTTACGGCGGCACGGGATATACAGGCGATTGGCGGCTGGTGCGCGAAGCCCGGCGCTATGGCCGTGTGATCCTGGCGGGCGGCTTGCGGCCGGACAATGTCGCGCAGGCCATTGCCGAGGCGCAGCCTTTCGGGATCGATGTGGCCAGCGGCGTGGAGTCGCGGCCGGGAAAAAAAGATCCTGACGCCCTGCGGGAGCTGATGCGCGAAGTGGAAGCCGCGAATCGTGCCGCAGACAGCGATTCGGCGCGCCACTTTCAGGATCACTTTCAGGAGAAGAAGACTCGGGAGAAGAAATGACCACGGCGGTAAAAACTTGGCCGGACGTGCACGGCCGCTTCGGCCCTTACGGAGGGCGTTACGTTCCGGAGACCCTGGTCGCGCCGCTCGAGGAACTGGAGCAGGCCTATGCCGCGGCGCGCGCGGATGCGACCTTCCAGGGGGAGCTCGATGAATTATTGCGAAATTTTGCCGGGCGCCCGACGCCGCTGCAATTCGCATCGCGGCTGACCGAACACCTTGGCCCGCGGATTTACATCAAGCGTGAAGACCTGCTGCATACCGGCGCGCACAAGATTAACAACTGCCTGGGCCAGGCGCTGCTGGCGAAAAGAATGGGCAAGCGCCGCATCATCGCGGAAACGGGCGCGGGACAGCACGGCGTGGCTACGGCAGCGGTGGCGGCGCGCTTCGGCATGGAATGCCTCGTCTACATGGGCACAGAAGACATGGAGCGGCAGCGGCTCAACGTCTCGCGCATGAAGCTGATGGGCGCGGAAGTCGTGGGCGTGAATGCGGGCAGCCGCACGCTGAAAGACGCCATCAACGAAGCCATGCGCGATTGGGTCACGAACGTGCGCACCACGCACTATTTGCTCGGCTCGGTTCTAGGCGCGCATCCCTATCCTCAGATGGTGCGTGATTTTCATAAAGTAATTGGGGAAGAGGCACGGCGCCAGATTCTGCAGGCCGAGGGGCGACTGCCGGATTTGCTCGTGGCCTGCGTCGGCGGCGGCTCCAATGCGATCGGGCTTTTCCACGCATTTCTGGAAGATACAGGCGTGAAGATGCTCGGCGTGGAAGCGGGCGGCCGTGGGTACCAGCTTGGCGAACACGCGGCGCGCCTCGCGGAAGCCATGGGCTTCACCGGCGCGCGGCCTGGCGTCCTGCAGGGAACCTACACCTACGTTTTGCAAACGGCGGATGGGCAGATCGCCACGACGCATTCGGTTTCCGTCGACGCCGCGGGCACGCTGGCGCGTCTCGAAGGCATTATCCCGGCGCTCGAAAGCGCCCACGCGCTGGCCGCTCTGATCGCGCGGGCGCCGCGAATGCGCCGCGATGAAATCGTCATCTTCAATCTCTCCGGCCGCGGCGATAAAGATATGGAAATCATCGCGCGCTACCTTTGATGGCCACGAACTCCACGGCACTGCCGAAAACCCCCGCGACGACGCGCATCCAGCGCCGCTTTGAAGAGCTTGGCCGCCGCAGCGAGATGGGTTTGGTCGCTTTCCTCACTGCCGGCGATCCGTCGCTCGAGGCGACCGAATCGTTTGTGCTCGCGCTCGATGACGCGGGCGCGGATGTCGTCGAGCTGGGCGTGCCGTTCAGCGATCCCCTCGCGGATGGCCCCGCGATCCAGCGATCGAGCGAACGCGCCTTGCGCGCGGGCGCGACGCTTCCGGGCGTGCTCGATCTCGTCGCATCAATCCGGCGCAAAAGCGACGTGCCCCTGGTCCTTTTCAGCTATTACAATCCGGTCTTGCAGATGGGCGTGGAACGCTTCGCGCGGCGCGCCGCGGATGCCGGCGCTGACGGCGTGTTGATCACCGATCTTACGCCCGAGGAAGCGGGCGAGTATCGCCGCACCGTACGGGCGCACGGTCTGGATACGATTTTCCTGGCGGCGCCCACGTCCACTGATGAACGCCTGGCGCGAATCGCGGAAGCCTCCAGCGGCTTTCTTTACGTTATCTCGAGAACGGGCGTGACCGGCGCGCGCGAATCCTTGCCCGAAGACTTGCCGGCTCTGATCCGCCGCGTGCGCCGCGTGAGCCGGCTGCCGATCGCGGTCGGCTTCGGCATTTCGCTGCCCGGCCAGGTTTCGATCCTGGGCGGGCTCGCCGATGCGGCCGTGGTGGGCTCGGCCCTGGTGCAGGAGATCGAGCAAGCCTCGAGCGTGCACGCCGCGCGAGAGGCGCTCGGCGCGCGCGTGCGCGTGCTGAAGCACGCCGGCAAAACGGGAATGAGCCGGCGGGAGCCGGGCGCATGAGCGTCGAAGATTGGCGTCGCAAAATCGACGAAATCGACCGGAAATTGGTCGAATTGCTGAACGAACGCTCGCGCTGCGTGCTGGAGATCGGCCGGTTAAAGAAGGAAGACGGTTCGCCGCTCTACCAGCCCGACCGCGAGCGGGAAGTTTTGGCTGCGGTGGAGCGAGCCAACCGCGGCCCTTTGAGCGAAGCCGCCATCCGGCGATTATTCGAGCGCATCCTGGACGAAGCGCGCTCGGTCGAACGTACCGTGATGCGCGACGACAAGGAGCCCGACCGTCACAAGTAGGCGACCAAGCTAATCGATTGTCGAGCGCGAAAAGGCCTTTCTCGCGCGAAAGTCATGGGCATCAGGAGCTTTCGCGCGTTAACAAAGTCATCACGGCGCTTTTCGCGCTTAAAAAAGTCTGAGGAGAGTTCATGGTTGTCGTGATGCAGGCCGAAGCGAGCGAGGAGCAGATCCAAAACGTGATCGATCATCTCGTGTCGCTCGGCTTCGATATCCATCGCTCCACCGGAGTTTCGCAGACCGTGCTCGGCGCCGTGGGCGTGCGTCCCGATTTCGATCCGCGCGATATCGAACTGCTGGCGGGCGTGCGCGAAGTGGTCCGCATCACCCAGCCCTACAAGCTGGCGAGCCGCGCATTTCGTCCTGAAGGAACGATTGTCAAATTGCCGCGGGGAGTGTGTATTGGCGGACCGGAAGTTATGGTCGTGGGCGGGCCCTGCGCCGTGGAATCGGCGGAGCAAATCGAGCTGATCGCCGCGCGCGTGGCGCAGGCGGGCGCGCGTCTGCTGCGCGGAGGAGCGTTCAAACCGCGCAGTTCTCCTTACTCCTTTCAGGGCCTTGGCGAACAAGGCCTGCGGCTGCTGCGTGCTGCCGGCGACAGGCACAATCTCGTGGTGGTCAGCGAAGTCATGGACCCTTCACAGATCGCCCTGATGCTGCCCTATGTTGATGTTCTGCAAGTGGGCGCGCGCAATATGCAGAATTACCATCTCCTGCGCGCTTTGGGTACCGTAGATAAGCCGGTGCTGCTGAAGCGCGGCATGTCTGCAACCATTGAGGAATGGCTGCTCAGCGCCGAATACATCATGTCCGGCGGCAACTACAACGTGATCCTGTGCGAGCGCGGCATCCGCACTTTTGAAACCTCCACGCGCAACACTCTGGATATCGCCGCCATTCCGGTAATCCAGAAACTTTCTCATCTGCCCATCCTGGCCGACCCTTCGCACGGGACCGGCCGGCGCGACAAAGTTGGGCCGATGGCCCGCGCGGCGGTTGCCGCAGGCGCCGACGGTTTGCTGCTGGAAGTCCACAATGACCCCGAACATGCGCTCTCCGACGGCGCGCAGTCGCTCCATTTCGAGCAATTCGAGGAGTTGATGGCGCAATTGCGCATGATCGCGCCCGCCGTCGGCCGCAGCATCGCCGCGTGATGGCTCCGCTCTTCTCACGCGTTGCCATGCTCGGCACAGGACTGATTGGCGGATCCTTTGCCCTGGCCGTGCGCCGGGCGCTCGGAATTCGCATCGTGGGTTGGGATAAGCCGAACGTGCTCGAACGCGCGCTTGAATTGGGCGTCGTCGATGACGTCAACCCGGAACTGCAAGAAGCTGTGCAGGGCGCGGACCTCGTTTATATCGCCCTGCCGGTCGGCCTGGCGATCGAGCGGCTACCCGAGATCGCTCGCCACGTGCAGGCCAATGCGCTCGTGACCGATGCTTGCAGCACCAAGCGCGCCATTTGTGCTGCCGCCGAAAAATGTTTTTCGGAAGACGTCGTCTTTCTGGGAGGCCATCCCATGGCCGGCAGCGAAGTATCGGGAATCGAGGGCGCCGATGCAGCGCTCTTTCACGGCGCAAAGTACGCCCTGGTCCAGGGCGAGACCGGCGCCGGGGACGGTTCGGCCTCGAGCGACCCCATTTCAAAGGAGATGGATCGAGTCAAACAGGCGGATGCGCGGATTGCCAATTTCGTGCGCTTGATCGAGGCGATTGGCGCGCGTCCGATATGGATAGATGCGGCCCGACATGACCGCGCGGCGGCCTTTGTATCGCATTTGCCGCAATTGGTTTCGATCGCGCTCGCCGGCGTGACTCGCGAGGCCACCGATCAGACCGGTTTGCCGCTCACGCTCGCCGGACGCGGCTTGCGCGACGCGCTGCGACTGGCGGGCAGCCCCTATTCCGTCTGGCGGGATATCGTGCTCACGAATACGGATAATTTGGATATGGCCCTGGACCGGCTCGCGCAGGCCATCGAGCATCTGCGCGCGCATCTGCGCCAGCGCGAACTGGAA
>QHYR01000018.1 GCA_003223315.1 Acidobacteriota bacterium
AGGCTTCGCAGCCTTCCACGCCGGTCGATTTCGCCGTGCCTTCCAACGCCTGTGATTGTCACACGCACATATTCGGCGATCCGCACCAATTTCCGTTTTTTTGGGCCGCACCTATACGCCCGAGCCCGCATCCGTGGCGGAGATGCGCGCATTGCACCGGGCTCTGCGCATGGACCGCGTGGTGATCGTCAATCCGAGCGTATATGGCGCGGATAATTCCTGCACCCTGGACGCGATGAAGCAGCTCGGACCGCGCGCCCGGGGCATCGCCGTGATCGACGACCAAACTTCCGCCGGCCAGCTCGAAGAGATGGATCGCGCCGGCGTGCGCGGCATTCGTCTCAACTTCGAGAATTTCGGCCAAACCAATCCAGACGTCGCGCGAAAAGCGTTTCAATCCGCCGTCGAACGCTTGGCTAACCGAAAATGGCACATCCAGATCTACACCCGCCTGGAAGTGATCGAGGGCTTGCACAAGGAAATCATGGCGGCGCCGCTTCCGGTGGTTTTCGATCATTTTGGGGGAGCGAAAGCCTCGCTGGGAACGGGGCAAGCGGGCTTCGACACGATGCTCGACCTGCTGCGTTCCGGCAAGGCTTACGTCAAGATTTCAGGCGCATACCGCTCGTCGGCCAAAGCGCCCGATTATCCCGACGTCGCTCCGCTTGCGAAGGCCCTGATCGCCGCCAACGTGGAGCGCATCGTTTGGGGCAGCGATTGGCCGCACCCGGCCGGTGGGGCCCTGCCGGGCCATAGCGCAAGCGACATTGCCCCGCTGCTGCAGATTGACGATGGCCGCTTGCTGAACCAGCTTGCCGTGTGGGCGCCGGACGCCGGTGTGCGGAAGAAGATTCTGGTGGATAATCCCGCCCGACTTTATGGCTTTTAGCGAAGCTTCTGCGCTATTTGCTGGGAGCCAAACCACCACCGCCGGGTTCGCCAATCAATTGCAGATACTGCAGCATCTCTGAGGGTATACAGAGCTGCTCCTCGAGATCCTGGCTGGGAAGCCACCTGAAACTCGCCGTCCCCAGCACAAATGGTTTCGTATAAAGCTTCGGATCGTCTACCGTGACGCTGACTTGCAAATCATTGTGGTCCGGGCGCGTGTAGCGTTCCTGGACGTGCGCTTCGATGCTATGCGGATATCCCGCGCCACTGAGCCAGGTTTTGTCGTCGAGTCCGGTGGTATCAACCACAAACGTATTGTCCCCCTCCCAATGGCCCACCGAGTATCCGTAATAGCGCGGATCGGGCGCATCTTTTCCCGTGCCGCCCACATTCTTGGGAAGTTCTCGCCCGTCGGTCCAGATTTCCCGCCAGGCCCGCTGGTACTGGTTGAGAATGATCACGCGGTCGGGCATTGTGGCGAAGGAGAGCCCTCTGATCTCGAAGATGATATTGCGCGGAAAGCCCAGCGGATCGCAGGTACGCACAAAAGCGTCATTGCTGCCGGCGACGTGGAACTTTGCCTCGGGCTTATTCATGCTGAATAACTTTTGCCCCTCCGGCGTCAAAGAAGGATCGTCACCCTTTTGCGCGGCTACAGGGCCTGCCCAGGAGCCCGTCAAATCGCGTTTGGGGGCCGGGCCGCCGGGGCCGCTTTCCTTCAATTTGTTATACATATTGTTGTTCAAACCTTGTTGAGCCCTGGCCAGCGAGGAAAAGGCCAGTAAGGCAACCAGAGCAATCGTTGCGCGAATGAGGCGATGGCGCATATTCGCAGTTCTCCTCGGATCTCGAGCCCGGTTCAGAGCCGGCTCGCATTTCTCAATGGACAACTCGTTGGCAAATGAGAATTTCCTTTCCTAGTTGGCCGTAGCATAGCCTCCACAGCCTCCATGGTCAAACTCCGGAAGCTGAGGTGGGCGGGAGCGACCTGCGCCGATGTCGAGGAACGGTCACTCGCAGGAGAGGGTCGCGTGGCCTGCAGGAGAATCGCCAACGGTGTTTAGGTCTATAATTATGTGCCAGTTTTTGGCGCGAAACTCTGTGCCACCGCTGGAGGAGGCCCGCATGCGAAATTTCTTCGCGAGATTCATCATCGGTCTGATGGCCGCGGTCGTTTTGGCGCCGATGGCCATGGGTCAAGCAGGCGCCGGTTTGGGTAACAGTTTGTATAACAAATTAAAGGATGCCGGCCCCGGCGGCCCGGCTCCCAAGCGCAGTGTGACCGGGGTGTGGACAGGGCCTCTCGAGTCGATGAGAGGAGAAGAGCCGGTGATGACGCCCCTGGGACAAAAGCTGTTTGCCGTGCATAAGACCGAGGCGAAGGGCGGCTGGGCGGACTCGAACGATCCCTGGAAGACGTGCGATCCGTTTGGGTTTCCACGCAGCGCGGTGAATGAAATCAGAGGAATCTCCTTCGCCGAAATGCCCAACAAAATCGTGGTCATGCACCATTACAATCGAATCTGGCGCGAAGTCTGGATGGATGGGCGAGAGCTTCCCAAGAACGTAGACATGAAAGGCGGGCCGGATTCAACGTGGTACGGATACTCGGTCGGCCATTGGGAGGGAGACTCCACCCTGGTGATCGATACTACCGGCAGCGATGATTCGAGCTGGCTCGATCCTCGCGGCTATCCGCATAGTGTCGGGGGGCACTATCAGGAACGCTACACGCGTGTGGACCATAACCACCTGGAAATGACGGCAACCGTGGACGATCCGCAGATTTATACCAAGCCTTTTGTTCTGGGGACGAGCAAATTTGTGTGGGTTCCCGACCAGACTTCGGAAGAGCAGATCTGCGTGCCCTCGGAAGCCATCTCTTACGTGAATGTCATCAGCAAGCCGGCCGCCGCCAAAAGCGCGGAAGGCAAGTAGGCCTCCGGTTTCAGAACATGCTCAATACTGGGCGCCCTTTTCCCGGCCCGGTTCTGTGTTGAACTTTTCTCCGCCCTGCTGGCTATCCCGCAATGTGGTGCCATCGGCAAGCACAATTTTCTGCAGGCGGCCCACGAGGCTTCCGGATTTCGCTTGATAGAGGTAAACGCTGATGACGTCGCCCGGCTGAAGCGAAGTCTTCCTCCAGCCAATCAGGCCGAGCGCCGCCGGACTGCCGGCCTCGGCGGCCCAATGTGTGACTTCGCCTTTGTCATCCTTCACGTCGAACATAACAATGGAGTGCGGATTGCCCCACTGGAACTTGGTTACCGTCGCGTCCTTCAGGACCACGACCTTGTCCGCGTACGCCGCGGCCCCATGATGTGCGAAAGCAGGGCCGCAAACGATCAGAAGGCTGGCGAAGAAGGCAAAAAGGATAAATAGCTTAGGTTTCATCGGTGCCTCACAAAGCCGGGGATCCGCGGCTTTCACAGAGATAAACAGAGAATATAGGACGCCGTTCTCTCGTGTCAATCGTGACGCCTTTCGAAAGGTGAATTTTTCTACAGGAGCCGAGAAACCACCGGCAGGCGCTTGCATGCAGCCAGCGCCGAGTGTAGATTACGGCTCGGCCGGAAGTTTCCAAGAGCGAAGTTCTGGCTGGAGTTCAGCGTGCAGCTCTTTGGAGGATGAAAATGAAAACCATGGCGATGCGCTCATCCTTTGCGATTTTTGCGGCAGTGGTTCTCTCCGCCCTGGGGGCATTTGCGCAAGGTGGTCCGCAGACCGATTACGCTCGTATGACCATGAAGGTCGATAAGCTGGCCGACAATTTCTATACGGTTACGGGCTTGAACGGATCGGGACGGACCGGAGGAGCGATTGGAGTTTTGACCGGTCCGGATGGCATATTGATGGTCGATGCCACCTTTGCTCCGCTGTCGGGCAAAGTTACCGCGGCGATCAAGACTTTCTCGAACGAGCCCATACGTTTTCTCGTCAACACGCATCCGCACGGCGACCATACCGGCGGCAATCCGAATTTCGCCAAGATGGGCGCGACGATTTTGGGGCGTCCCGAGATGCGCGTGGACCTGATGGCACAAAAAGCTTTTGATCCGGCAGGCCTTCCGACGTTTATTTTCACTTCGCCGCTGACCCTGCACATGGATGGCGAGGAAGCCATTGTGATTCCAGTGCCTCCGGCCCACACCGATGCCGACAGCATGGTTTATTTCCGCAAGGCCGACGTGCTGATGATCGGAGATTTCTTCCGCATCGGTTATCCCAATGTCGGCGGCACGGTGGATGGCATGATCCGGGCGCTGGGCATGGCCATCGGGGTTTGCGGGCCGAATACGAAGGTCGTTCCCGGGCACGGTCCGGTGATGAACCGATCCGATGTCATCGCGCACAAAGATATGCTCGTGAATGTCCGCGATCGCATCTCCGATCTGATCAAGCAAGGAAAAGGCGAGGATGACGTGGTCGCCGCGCATCCCACGGCGAGTTACGATCCTATCTTCCTCAAAGACGTCGCCCAGTATTACGACGAGGGCAACATCGGGCGGTATCACAACGGAGATGCTTTCGTTAAGCAGGTCTACGAACAACTGAAGCCCAAGTCGTAACGCTCGGCGTAAAGGGTTAGAGTTCGCCTGCATCGTTTTGCTGCCATCCCGCGGCAGTCAATGTGCTCCGAATCCACTCCGAGACTTATATCTTTCCCTGTGAATGCTCAGGCGGATAAGCATGGCCAATACAAATATCCCAGAGAAGAGAACAACCACAATTGCTGAGAGCGGAAACCAAGGAGACATTCGCATGTGGCCATCGGAAGATTGGGCCTCAAGGTTATCTGATTGGGCAAATATAGGGCTAATTGCAAGCCTGATAGCAGGCGTCGTTTCGACCTTCCTATTGGTTTGGATGGGCAACGTCAAAGAGGCATATTTGAAAACGCATTTGCAACAGTCCACGATTGATCTGGAAAAACAAAAGGGGGAAACCGCCAAAGCCCAAGCTGAAGTGCTTAGACTCCAAAAACAACGCTTGCCGCGAACGCTGGAATTTGAAAGCAACGATTCATTACAAGCACTCATCGCATCGTTAAAGCGCACACCTTTTACGGCAGAGATTTCGTATAAGAAGGGTGACGGGGAAGCGTCTTGGTTCGCAGAGCAAATCCGTGGTTTGCTGTTGTCTGCTGGATGGACAGTGCCGCATCCTACTCCAATACCAGAGGACATGTCAGCCCATGCAGTAGAAAAACTGAAGGCACAACCGGACGGTGTAACAGTCATAACCAAAAGGAGCAGTGATAAGGACAAACCCGACGCCCCGGAGGCTATTCTCACAAACCTTCTGAGTAAATCTCTGGGCTCTGTAGCCCTTAGCCCGGATGCCAATCTACCTGACAATTTCTTACGAATCATCATTTTGCAAAAGCCTTAAAGCAAATTAGGACACCACCTTAAAATTCGCTTGGTTGACAACCTCCAACGCCTCCAGTAGCCTTTTTCGTTTCTCTCGGGCGCCGGCGATTTCCCGGGCAGGCTGATCCGGGGCCTGCGCCTCTGCCGGCGCGAAATTCGCGCCAGAAGGCGATCCATGGCCGATCAGAAGCTCCCCACCCGCGCAGAGGATTTCTCCGAATGGTATAACCAGATTGTCCTGCGCGCCGAACTGGCCGACTATGCCCCCGTGCGCGGGTGCATGATCGTGCGGCCCTACGGCTGGGCGCTTTGGGAAAATATCCAGCAGGCCCTCGACCGCCGTTTCAAGGCCACCGGTCACGTGAACGCCGCTTTCCCTCTGCTGATCCCGCGCAGCTTCATCGAAAAAGAACAATCGCACGTCGCGGGATTCTCGCCCGAGCTGGCGGTGGTCACCATCGGCGGCGGCGAAAAGCTGGAAGAACCGCTGGTGATCCGCCCGACTTCGGAGACCATCATCGGCCACGCCTACGCCAAATGGATTCAGTCTTATCGCGATCTGCCGGTGCTGATCAATCAGTGGAACAGCGTGGTGCGCTGGGAGCTGCGCACCAAGCTTTTCCTGCGCACCCTGGAATTTTTCTGGCAGGAGGGCCATACCGCGCACGCCACATTCGACGAAGCCGAAGCCGAGACGCGCCAGATGGTGGACGTGTACACCGACTTTGCGGTGAACGAAGCGGCGATTCCCGTGATTCCGGGCCGGAAATCAGAGTCCGAGAAATTTGCGGGTGCCGATGTCACCTATTCGCTAGAAGCCATAATGGGAGACGGAAAGGCCCTGCAATTCTGCACCTCGCACAACCTGGGGCAGAATTTTTCCAAGGCCTTTAATATCCGCTATCTTGATCGCGCCGGCGTGCTGCAGCACTGCTGGACTACTTCGTGGGGTCTTTCGACGCGCGTCGTGGGCGCCATTATCATGGTCCATGGCGACGATCAGGGATTGATTTTGCCGCCGCGGCTCGCCCCCACGCAAGCAGTCATCGTGCCCATCTACAAGACGGACGAGGAGAAGGCGCAGGTCTTGGACGCCGCGCGCAAGATGCGCGACGCCCTCCTGGCGGCCGGTGTTCGCGTTCGCACCGATGAGCGTGAAGGCGCAAGCCCCGGCTTCAAGTTCAACGACTGGGAGATGCGCGGCGTGCCCTTGCGCATCGAAATCGGCCCCAAGGATTTGGCCAAAGGCAGTGTTGTCCTGGCCCGGCGCGATAAACCCGGCAAGGAAGGGAAGTCGTTTCAGCCGCAACAGGGTCTGCCCGCCGCCGTCTCTAACATTCTCGAAGAGATACAAGCCGCCCTGCTCACTCGCGCCCGCAATTTCCGCGATGCCCATACTCAAGAGCCGAAGAACTACGAGGAATTCAAAGCCGCCGTGGAAACCGGTTTCGCCTTGGCTTTTTGGTGCGGGAGCGCGGAGTGCGAGGCCAAGATCAAAGAGGAAACCAAAGCTACCATGCGTTGCATACCGCTGGCTCAGCCCCAGAGTTCGGGTGTGTGCATCCTTTGCGGCCAGCCGTCCAAAGAGAAGGGCATTTTCGGCCGCGCGTATTAAGGATCACGCGCGTACGGTCAAGCCGGACGTTCGCGAAAAAAAATGGGAGTAGGTTAACTCTTTATCCGCAATCATTAGAACTGTCGCCAGAACTATCGCCGGCCGCTATTGCGCTTCCCGTTACTCGCAGGAACGGCTTGCCATCCCGCTTCTCGACAGGGTCGCAAAGAATGCTAGCATCAAGGCTTTGGAGGATCTGCGCGTGTACCGCTCAGGGCAATTCCGAAGCGTTGCAGGCTTCCGGGAGAGCGATCGGGATACTTTCTTGGCTCGGCAGGAGCAGCTTGCGGCAGGCAGTTCGCAGCGGGGCGGCAGCCGCCTCAAGCTCGTCAGCTTCATCGCCTTCGCACTGTTCGCCATCTACGTCGGCGTCAAGGTCATCCCCCTTCTGGTCAATAACATGCAGTTCCAGGATGCCATCGAGAGTACGGCGCGGTTTGCCTCCGTGAATCGCCAATCCGTCGACGATATTCGCACCACCGTCCTCAAGGAAGCACAAAACGATGACATCCCCGTCACTGCGGAAGACATCCATGTTAAGGGCGACATGGGCCATGTGGAGATCGCGGCCGACTATAGCGTCACGGTGAATTTAGGCGTGTATCAATGGACGATCAATTTTCATCCTTACGCCAAAAACAACCCGATCATCTAGCGGAGCCGCGCTGCAACAAAATCGCTCTGATCCTTGCGGCCTCGTCGCCGATTTTTGCTAAGCTAATAAGTGCGGTTTTAGCCAGCGTTCCCGCCCAGCCGGGAAACACACGGCGGCTTCCCAGCGCCATCCGTTTCGCTCGCATGTAAACTGTAAGGGGCCCCAGCAGTTCGAGGGAACGAGCAGTTTCGAGGAAACCATCGGGAAACGGCATGCGCCTGCGAATTAGTCGCGACTTTCTGCTCTCCAACCAGGGCTTGACGCTGATGGCCTCCTGCGGTGGCCTGCTGCTCATCGTCGCCGGCCTTTTCACTTACTACTGGTTCGCTTACGGCCGCATGATCGATCAGCGCCTCGCCGGGCATATGTTTCAGACCAGCGCTCGCGTGTATAGCGCGCCCGATCGCGTTTTCGATGGCGAGGTGCTCACGCCGGCTCAACTCGTCAGCCAATTGCAGCACGACGGCTACAACGAAACAAACATAAACGGCGCTCCCGGCTGGTACAGCATCGACGGCAATGTCGTCGAGGTCCATCCTCTCCGCGATTCATATTTCGAAGGCAAGAATGGGCTGCACGTCAACTTCGCCGGCGGCGGCGTAAGCAGCATCCAGCTGCTCGATAACGGTAATGTTGTGGAGAGCGCCGAAATCGAGCCGGAACTGCTGACCAATCTTTTCGACACTTCCCGGGAGAAACGCCGCAGGATTCGCTTTGACGATATCCCCAAAGTACTCGTCAACGCCGTGCTCTCCGCCGAAGATAAGCGCTTCTTCGAGCACCCTGGGTTCGATTTCGTGCGCGTGCTTGGCGCAGCAAGGGCGAATCTGCGACGCGAAGGCATTGCCCAGGGCGCCAGCACCCTCACCATGCAGCTCTCGCGAAGCTTCTTCTTCACCACCCAGCGCACCTGGCGCCGCAAGCTGGCGGAAACCATGGTCGCTCTGGAACTCGAGCACCGTTTCAACAAGCAGCAGATTTTCGAGTTCTACGCCAATGAGATTTATCTCGGCAATCGCGGCAGCTTCGCCATTCACGGCTTTGCCGAAGGCTCGCTGGCCTATTTCAATAAAGATATCCGCGATATCTCCCTCAGCCAGGCGGCTTTTCTCGCCGGGATTATCCGTGCTCCCAATCGTTATTCCACGGCCGATAGCCGCCCTGAGCGAGCCGCCGAGGCCCGCGATCGCGTGCTGAACCAGATGCTGGAGAACGGCTTCATCAAGCCGGCCGAGGTTCAGGAGTCCAAGCTCGCTCCGCTCGGCGTGGTGTCCGGCGGACAAAACAATAATGACGCGCCCTATTTCGTAGACATGGTCAAGGACCATCTCCTCGACCGCTTCTCCGAAGCGCAACTGCTTTCTCAGAGCTATCGCGTTTACACCACGCTGGACCCGCAACTCGAGCGCGCCGCTCTGCAAGCAGTCTCGCTGGGAATTGCCAATGTGGACAAATTGCTCGCCAACAAATATGCGCTCTGGAAAAAACAAGGAAACCCCGCCGAAGCCCAGGTGGCCATGATTGTGCTTGATCCACACACCGGAAACATCCTGGCCGCGGTCGGTGGCCGTAATTACGGTGAGAGCCAGCTCAACCACATCACCGCCAGACGCCAGCCCGGTTCGGTGTTCAAGCCTTTCGTCTACGCCGCGGCTTTCGATGATGCCGTCAAGGGCATTAAGCCGGTTGTGACGCCGGCGACGACCGTCGTGGACGAGCCCACCACGTTCGAATTTGGAGGAACGGACTATACCCCCAACAATTACGGCGAAAACTTCCACGGCACCGTTACTTTGCGGGACGCCCTGACCTATTCGCTTAATGTCGCTACCGTCAAAATAGCGGAAATGATCGGCTATGGCCGCGTGGTCGACATGGCCCGCCAGCTCGGCCTCGATGACGATATCCGTGCCACTCCCGCCGTAGCTTTGGGCTCTTACGACATGACGCCGCTCGAGGTGGTTGCCGGATACACCGTTTTCGCCAATGGCGGTACGCGCGCCGAACCCGTGCTCATTGATCGCGTGGTCGATTATCAGGGCGGCGTCATCGAGCACAACCCCATTCAAACTCATCAGGCGCTGGATCCGCGAGTCGCTTACCAGGTCACCACCTTGCTCCAAGATGTGATTGATCACGGAACCGGCGCCTCGGTTCGCGCCCGCGGATTTATGGGGCCTGCGGCCGGCAAGACCGGGACTTCTCGCGACGGCTGGTTCGCCGGCTATACCTCCAATCTTCTTTGCGTGGTTTGGGTCGGCTTTGACGACTATCGCGAATTGGGGCTGTCCGGCGCCGCCGCGGCTGCGCCCTTTTGGGCCGAATTCATGAAACGCGCCACGGCTTTGCCGGCCTATCGCCAATTAACCGATTTCTTCGCCCCGCCTGGTGTCAGCATCGTGCAAATCGATCCGAGCACGCTGCAACTTGCTACGCCGGCCTGCCCGGCTACGCGCCAGGAGGTTTTCCTCTCCGGCACCGAGCCGACCGAGTTCTGCGAATTGCATGGCGGGCGCATGCTGACGCAAACGCCGCCGACGTCGTGGCTTTCCCGCATATTTGGCGGCGATAAGACAAAGTCCGACGATGCTCCTCCGCCCAGTGTGGCTGCCGGGCCTTTCCCGGAGCCCCCGGCGCCAGGCGCCCCTGCTGCTTCCGACGACGAGGAAAAGAAATCCGGCATCCTGCACAAAATTTTTGGTATCTTTGGTGGTAAGAAACCGGACCAAGAGGCACCCAGCAAGAAGCCGGACCAAGAGGCACCCAAGGAGAGTAATCCGGATTCGCAACGTTGATTCCCCACCCAGAATTGGCTAGGGAAAGTTATGAAAAGATTTGTCCTTCCTGCGATTGTTTTGGCACTCTGTTGCTTCCCCTTGTCGCTTCACGCCCAGGAAAATTCGGAGGCCGCCAATACTCCGCTGAGCCCCCGCGACAAAGATGAGCTCCAGGCGCGCATCTACATGGCCAAGAAACAATATCCTGAGGCCGCACAGGTGTACTCCAAGCTCGCCCAGGAAAATCCGAAGGACGCGGCCTATCTGAACTATCTGGGGATCGCCCAGCTGCAGGAAGGCAAGACGGGCGACGCGCGCAAATCCTTCGATCGCGCGACCAAAGTCGATCGGCGCTTCTCCGACGCCTACAATAACCTGGGCGCCACTTATTACGCCGAAAAGGAATACAAGAAGGCCATCTCGCAATATCAGCGTTCGCTCTCGCTGAAGCCCGACGTCGCCAGCGTTTATACCAACATCGGGTATGCCTATTTTGCCGAAAAGCAGCTGCCCAAAGCCATGCAGGCATTCCATCAGGCCCTGACCATTGATCCTCATGTCTTCGAAGAGAGCGGCCGCTACGGAAGCATTCTGAGCTACCGCTCGGTGGCCGACCGCGGGCTTTTCAATTTCATGCTGGCCAAGGATTTCGCGCAGAACGGCGATGCCGCGAACTGCCTTGTTTATCTGCGCCGCGCCCACGATGAAGGCTATAAGGATGTGGGCAAGGCACGCACCGACCCGGCCTTCGTCAAAGTGATTGCCGATCCCAGCGTCAAAGCCCTTCTCGATGAGGTCGCTCCCCTGCCCACCCCGCCTCCCCCTCCCCCGCGTTCCTAAACCCGCGCCGAATCGTGAGGGGGACTCTTCTTATCTGTGTGCTGCCGCTCATGCTTGGGCGCGAATGGCCAAAATGTCCCGAAGCATCGTTCGAATGATTTTGACTGTTCGAACGATTTGCTTTTCTTGAGTCGTTCGAACGTTTTTCAGTCTTAGAATACCTGCAAGTAAACTACAATTCTTCTTGATAATCGGTTGGTAATATGCTAGCATTCGCTATGTTTGCGCCGCACTGGTGTCTCCATAAGCCAAACGCATCTGTGACGCTGGAGACAAGCGGCTCACTCGAATATTCTGCGCCAGGAGCCCTTTTCGTTCGATTCGACCGCTCGCGAGCCATCTCCAGCAAAATGAATACTTAGCTAAATTGTGCTCGCAACCGGCGTAGAATCAGCATTTCCAAATTATCGAGACTTAAAGTCGCTTAGAATGAACACTTGCCGAAAAAGGGGGGAGGGGGGTACCACCTTTTGGGCGGGCTCGGCGAGACTAAAGGGACTCCCATTCGCCCAGATCGGTACTGAGGCACAGGCCACACAGTGAGAGATCGGCCCTCAGAGGTCGTCACGATGAAGGCAATCGTCATCCCCAAGCACGGCGGGCCGGAAGTCTTGCAGTTCGCGGAAATCGCGGAACCCAAGCCAGGGCCGAACGAAGTCGTGGTGCGCGTACGCGCCTGCGCCCTGAACCATCTCGACCTCTGGGTTCGCCAGGGCCTCCATGGGGTCACATTTTCGCTTCCGCTCGTGCCGGGCAGCGATATTGCGGGCGAAGTCGCCGCGGTTGGCGCGCTGGCCCAGCGCGTCCACATTGGCGATAAAGTGGTCCTTGCTCCCGGCGTCTCCTGCGGCCAATGCGCGGCATGCGCCGCCGGCAGGGACAACGAGTGCCGGAAATACACGCTCTTCGGCTACGGCCGCAATGGCGGCTGCGCCGAATACGTGCTGGCTCCCGAAGTGAACGTCTTGCCCATGCCGCCGGGGCTGTCGTTTGAAGAAGCTGCGGCCGTTCCGCTGGTCTTTCTCACCGCCTGGCACATGCTGGTGGCGCGAGCGCGCCTGCAGCCCGGGGAAGAAGTCCTGATCCTCGGCGCGGGCAGCGGCGTGGGCAGCGCCGCCATCCAGGTCGCCAAGCTGATCGGCGCGCGTATCTTAGCCACGGCCGGCAGCCGCGCTAAGCTCGATAAGGCGCGCGAGCTTGGGGCCGATGAGGTCATCGACCACGCGCAGCAAAAAATCTCAGAAGAAGTGCGGCGGCTCACGAACAAGCGCGGCGTGGACGTTGTTTTCGAGCATGTCGGCATTGCAACCTGGGAGCAGAGCATTTTGAGTCTCGCCACCGGCGGGCGCCTGGTCACCTGCGGCGCCACCACCGGCGCTGCCGCGCAACTGGATTTGCGTTATCTCTTCGTGCGGCAATTATCGCTGCTTGGTTCGTACATGGGCAGCCGCGCCGAGCTATACACGGTTTTGAAACTGGTTGGCGAGAAGAAGCTGCGGCCGGTCATCGATCGTGTGTTTCCCTTGGCCGAAGCGGTTCAGGCGCACCGGCGCCTGGAACAGCGCGAGCAATTCGGCAAAGTCGTCCTCACAGTCCCGTAGGAAATGTGCGCAAGCGTTCGCGTGTTGTCGAGCCCGAAAAGCGCGTGCCAAATCACGCGGCTTTTCGGGCCTAAAAAAAGTCGCGTGTGCTAGGGTGGAGCGGAGCGAGGAATCTGCTTTTCGCGAAGGCAGCCCAAATTTTGCGATCTGGCGGCTGCATGAGAAAATACGGGTAAGGCCCATGAGATGAGCGTCGGTGACGGACGAAAAGTAACTCTGGATAGGCCCGAGGACCTGACCAAGGTTCTGCACAACGAGGGCATCATCCTCAGTCAGCTGGATAAGGCTGTGAACTGGGCGCGCAAGAGTTCTCTCTGGCCGCTGGCGTTTGGTTTGGCTTGCTGCGCTATCGAGATGATGTCTATGGCCGCCGATCGCTACGACATCGCTCGTTTCGGCGCCGAAGTTTTCAGGCCCTCCCCGCGCCAGGCGGATCTAATGATTATCGCCGGCCGTGTCTCGCAAAAAATGGCT
>QHYR01000019.1 GCA_003223315.1 Acidobacteriota bacterium
TAGACCCTTCTGCCGAACACAATGTCGGTTGGCGGTGCGCCATTTGGGACTGCTGCTTCTACCAAACGCCCTCTCGAATGAATGGCACGGAATCGCTTTGACAGCCTCTCGATTTTTGACATATGTCCACGAGTCCTGCGCAGCGGAATTCACTCCGGATATACTCTTGGTCACCCATGGGTATTGTGACTCCCAAGCTGGACCATGTTGTAATCGATACGCGTAATAGAATCGACGAGGCGGTGAGGACGTACCTGTCTCTAGGCTTCCAGTTGACGGACCGCGGGCGGCACACGCTGGGATCGGTCAACCATCTCGCGATCTTCGAGACCGACTACATGGAATTCCTGGGATTCGATGATACGGCAGGTGCGGTTCGAGCCGACATTTTGCCTTTTCCAGTGGGCTTGAATGGCCTGGTCTTCGCCACGGACAAGCCCGAGGTGTTGTTTGGCGACCTCCGCGAGCGCGGCTTAGCTGTGGAGCAGCCCATCGCTTTTTCCCGGCCCGTGGCGCTTGCGGATAAAATCGAGGACGCGAAATTCCGCGTAGTCCGTCTCGGCGCCGCAGCTGTTTCCTTTGGCCGGGTTTATTTTTGCCACCATCTCACACCGAAACTGGTGTGGCGACCAGAGTGGGGTCGGCACCCCAATGGCGCGCTGGCGCTCGCGCAGGTCACGATCGCGGCGCAAGATCCGGCCTCGGCGTCCATCATTTTCGCGCGCCTATTCGGTCCAAATGCCATGCAGCAAGCGCCAGCCGGCGTTCGCCGTCTGGCTGCCGGAGCAGTTCAGGTCGATCTGGTGCTCCCGGAGATGCTCACGGCACGATTCGGGGATGCCGCACCGGACCCCGCAGGGCGCACCGATTACATGGCAGGACTGCGCATACGCACTGCTTCGCTTTCGCAGACCGCCAGAGTTCTGCAAGTCGCGCAAATCCCGGGCGTGAAAATCGAGTCGCAACGTATCATCGTCCCTGCCTCAAAGGCCATGAACGTGGTCTTGGAGTTCGTAGAATAGCCGTGGGAGCGGACACCTGCGAGCTTCGTGTTGGTATCCGGCGCCTGCCGAGCTGGGCGCCGAACCAGGGGCTTGCCAACGCCGTCAGTCTCTCGTCTCATTGGGTGCAGCCGTGATTGATGATCCGTGCAACCTGGGCGACGCAATCAGCCGCAGCGGCAACCTGGACGCTCCGGCGCTGATCGACCTGGGCGGTGAGGTCCCGCCGCGCACTTATTCGTTCCGGCGGCTCGATGAATTGAGCAACGCCATCGGACGCGGCCTGCGGATTCGCGGCCTGACTATGGGTGATCGGGTCGCCATCGTGTCGGCCAACCGGGCGGAGTATATGGCGGCGTTCCTGGGCGCCATGCGCGGCGGTTTCGTCCCTGTGCCGGTCAATATCAAGCTGCCATCAGCGGGCGTCGAATATATCGTCAGGGATTCGGACGCAAAGCTCGTCATATCCGATGCCGAGCGGATGGCGCTTTCTCCAGCAGACATTCCCCTGACTGGATTCGAACCCTTGTTGTCGCCGGGACAATTCACTGCGGTGCGTCCAGCGCCTCGGCAGCCGGCGATGTTCCTATACACGTCGGGATCGACCGGCAAGCCGAAGGGAGTTGTGCTGTCGCATGAAAGCCATCTCTGGGTGCTGGCGATGCGCCGGCGGCCAGCGTCAACGGAGAGGGGCCGTGTGCTGGTCGCGGCTCCGCTTTACCATATGAATGGTCTGTCGACGGCGCACGCGGCGCTCGCGCAGCACGACTCAGTCGTACTGCTGCCAAGGTTCACCCCCGCCGGCTTCATCGATGCGATCAGCCGCTACCGGTGCACCACAATCAGCGCCGTGCCGCCCATGATGGCTATGATGCTGCGCGAACACGAGCTGCTCCGGCGCTCGGACTTGTCCTCGGTAAGCGCGATTCGAATGGGTTCCGCGCCGGTATCCGCGGCGCTCCACGACTCGCTCCGCAGACTCTTTCCACACGCCCGGATCGACAACGTCTTTGGCACGACGGAGTCGGGCCCGATCACCTTCGGACCTCATCCGCAGGGTCTTGCGCCACCCTTCCGCTCCGTTGGTTGCGCTCATCCTCAAGTGCAGCTACGGTTGGTTGATGGCGACAACGTCGCGGCGAATGAAGGTGTGCTGCAGATTAAATGCCCAGCCTTGATGAACGGCTATCACAAGCTGCCGGAAGCCACCAGCAAGGTAATTACACCAGACGGTTACTATATAACGGGTGACGTTTTCAGCCGTGATGCTCAGGGCTTCTACTTCTTTTTGGGCCGTACGGACGACATGTTTTTGTGCGGCGGCGAAAACATCTACCCGAGCGAGGTTGAGAAGATGCTGGAACGGCATCCGGCGATCCAACAAGCTTGCGTCGTGCCGGTCGCGGATGAGATCAAGGGACAGAAGCCGGCTGCTTTCGTCATCCTCAAGCCGGGTACAGCAGTCGGGGAGCAAGAAATTAAGGATTATGCGCTGGCCAATGCCCCGCCCTATCAGCACCCACGCTGGGTCTGGTTTATAAAGGAACTCCCGCTGGCGGGGACCAACAAAATCGACACAAAAGCGCTTATCAAGCTCGCGGAGGAGAGAATAGCAAGGGATACGCGATGAGAGCGATGGTGTTGCGGGAACAGGGTAGTACGGCTACGCCCATCCTGGAAACCAACTTCCCTGACCCGCTAGCCGGCGAAGGCGATGTGCTCGTTAGGGTCCGCGCTACCTCCCTCAACTACCACGACGTCTTCACGCGCCGCGGAATGCCAGGGATCAAGGTTCCTTTGCCGGCGATCATGGGACTCGATTGTGCGGGAGACATCGCTGAAGTCGGCCCTGGTGTCGAAGGCTGGTCTGCCGGCGACCGGGTACTGATCGATCCCAGAAATCGCGTCGAAGGCGGATTGATGGGCGAGACCATTCATGGCGGGCTCGCAGAGCTTTGCCGGGCGCGGGCGCATCAACTGATCAGGATTCCAGACCAAGTGAGCTACGTCGATGCGGCAGCGTTGCCGTGCGCGTACGGGTCCGCCTTACGAATGATGTATACGATCGGAGCAGTGGCCAAAGGCGACAGGGTATTGATTCTTGGGGCCAGCGGAGGCGTCGGCGTCTGCTCGATCCAGCTCGCCAAGCTCGCCGGGGCCACGGTGATCGCTTGTGCCGGCACCACCGAGAAATTAGCCAAGCTGAAGCAGTTGGGGGCGGACTACACGGTCAACTACGTTGAGCGGGACTTTGTGCAGGAGGTCTATGCGCTTTACGGCAAGCCGGCGCGGCGCGGGGCCGGCACGAATCAAGGTGTCGATGTGGTGGTGAATTACACTGGGGGGGATACGTGGGTCAAGTCGCTGCGCTGCCTGCGCGTCGGCGGGCGGCTTCTCACTTGTGGAGCGACTGCGGGCTACGATCCGCCCGAAGACATCAGGTTCATTTGGACATTCGAACTCAAGATTCTAGGGTCGAATAGCTGGGACCGTGAAGATCTGATCCAGGTGCTCGATCTGGTGCGGAGCGGCGCGTTGAGGGTGATCGTGGATCGGACTTTTCGGCTGGAGGACGCCCCGGAAGCGTTGCGGCAGCTCGAGAACCGCGAAGTATTCGGGAAGCTGGTGGTGACTCCATGAGCGATGGTCCGCTAAACCGCCAGCAGCTTCAAGAGAGACTCCTGCATTCACCCTTCAACGCTTTCCTGAACCTCGAGGTTGTGAGCGCTGATCCCGATAAACAGGAAGTTATCTTCCGGCTGAAGATGCGGCCGGAGTTCGAGCGATTGCCTGGCACCGGGCATTGGCACGGCGGACCGATCGCAGCCGCAATTGATATAGTTGGCGACTATGCTCTCGCCATGATGTTCGGCAATCCGCTGCCGACGATCAATCTTCGGGTGGATTACCTGCGGCCCGCAAAGGGCACACTTACTTTGGTCGCACGCATTCGGCGCAGCGGCAAGACCGTGGGGGTGGTGGATGTGGATGTGCTCAATGAAGCCGGTGAGTTGGTCGCCATCGGACGGGCCAATTATTCCACGGCCACTTCTGCCCCACCATGCAAGGAATAGAGCCCGATGGATCCACAGCCAAACCGGAGGAACAAGATCGTCACGTTAAGTTTGATATTCGGGGCGCAGCTATTCGCTTACATGATTCGATACGCCCTCAGCATCGTGGCCCCCACTTTGATGACGCTGTACCATCTGTCGCCTCAAACAATGGGTTACATTCTTTCCGGATGGAATTGGTCGTACACGGCGGGCCTGCCGATTTTGGGGCCCGTGGTCGACCGCTTTGGCGCCTGGGTCGTGATGGGCGCGGGCTCCTTGGTCTGGGGAGTGTCCACAATCGCTCTGCCCCTCGCGAGTGCCGCTACGTCTCTGTTCCTGCTGCGCATGATCTTTGGCTTCGGACACAGCATGCTGCTCTCCGCGGGTGCGAGCGCGATCTCGCGGGGATTTAGCAGGAAAGAGCGAACCAGAGCGGTCGCCATTGCGTTCGCCGGAAACCCGGTTGGGCTGGCGATCTGCGCCACGGTCGGGGCGTTCATCCTGGCTCATCTCGGCTGGCAAGCTGTCTTCTACTCGATCGGCGGTGCCAGCTTGCTGCTCACAGCGGCCTGGTTTGGTTTGTACCCCGACAAGCGGATCGGAAGGCAGATTAACGAAACGAATCGGCAGCGCGTTTCCTGGCTCTCCTTGTTCCAGCATCGCTCCACCTGGGGCATTGCTTTCGGTCAGATGGGATACCTGTACGCGTATTTCTTCTTCGTAAGCTGGCTGCCAGGCTATCTCGTCCTGGAACGAAAAATGACGTTGCTTCAGTCCGGCATTGCTTCCGCTCTCCCATTCTGGGCCGGATTGCTGGGAACATTGGGCGGCGGGTGGCTCGGGGATTACCTGATTCAGCGTGGTGTGACGATGACGGTGTCGCGCAAAAGCATCATCGGCGCTGGGCTTACAGCGTCGACGGCGCTGGTAGTCACGGCGGCTTACGTCGAGCAGAGCTGGCTGGCCGTAACGCTTCTAACGCTCTCGGTAGGTTCCCTGCGCCTCGCAACCGGTTCTGTAAACTCGCTCCCGATTGACCTCGCGCCTCTGGCGGCGGTTGGCTCGCTTACATCCATCCAAAATTTCTTTGGCAACATCGGCGGACTACTGGCGCCGCTCGTCACCGGCCGCATTGTCAATGTTACCGGCTCTTTCGTGATCGCCTTGCTGGTGGCGGGCGGTATGGCGTTGTTTGGGGCCATCTCTTATGTGTTTATCATGGGTAACGTTGAGAGGGACCCGATAACGCGCGGAGCGGATACGGACGTCTCTGCGAGGATCTACGGCAGTATCTGAGAGTATAGGAAAAAAGGGCTCCTCTGCCACTTCAAGGCTGAAGTGGACAAGCATTGGGAGATCCGCGCGGTTTGACGATGACAGCTCAAACCGCTCGCGTCTTGATGTCAATTTTCGAAGTGAGGGTTCTGTGGACCGGACATTTATTCGCAATCTCGATCAGCCTGGATCGCTGTTCGGACGTCAGTGGCCCAGCCAAGTGAATGTCCCGCTCAATTCGATCCAGCATCGCCTCTTTAGTTTCGCAATCGGCGCAATCAGAAGCGTGAATCTTCGAGTGCCGTAGATTGACCGTAACCTCCTCGAGCGGCCATCCTTTACGCCGAGCGTACATCCCGACGGTGATGGACGTGCAAGACCCTAGGGCGGCAAGCAGAAGGTCGTAAGGCGACGGTCCCGTATCCGTGCCCCCTGCAGACGCCGGTTCATCGGCAGTCATCCGATGCGGGCCCGCGAGGATTTCTTGTGCAAACCCAGCACCGCTGCCGCGAACTACTACACCTCTGATGTCATTTTTTCTAGTTGCCCTCTCCGCTTCCTGACGTGAGGTGGCCACGTAATCCTCCTGCCGCTGATTTTTTTCCGATCAACCTGCATCGTCAGCCGAGGGCCCATAAATGCTCGGGACTCTGCCGCCCATCGGACGGATGTAAGTGCTCAATTGTCCGCGATGGTGAACAACATCGAACAGCGCAATCCATAGCAGTCCGCCCACGGTATCCTTGAGCAAAATCTCTTGTTTGCCTTCAATTAACCAGGCTTGGTGGTTCCAACTGCTGTCGTCCAAGGTGTACAGTTGCGCGACGAGCGTGCCGTGATCACCTTCATAAGCCGCAATCATTTCCGCTAGGGTCCCAAAAGTACCAGCTTCCTGCCAGCGCAAACCGCTGTACACACTCTTCTGGCTCTTGCAAAGTTCGATGCAACTTTGCTGGGCAGAAACGAGCAGCGCAACCAACTCTCCGGCAGAACGGGAGCGCGGGTGCGGCCGGTAGTCGAGGCGGTTAGCGGGCAGTGCTTTGAAAATTCGCACAAAGGCCGGGTATTCCTGCTCCCACCTCTGAATGAAGAACTCTCGGTTGCTGAGTTCTCTCCCAAGCGATTGTGTTGCCATATGAGAAGGCTCCTTTGTCCGGACCGAACTTCTTCGGCTGATAAAAGCGTTTCGCCCTGGCTTGCGCGTTGACGTCGGGTGCTTGCGTGGTTTTTGCTTCGCGTCGTAATTCCGAGGCAAACATCGCTTTGCTCTATTTCATCGAGAGGTCCTAAGATACTCCTGAACAACGCGGCGGTGCCACTGAAGGTCGCTTGCGGAATCTAGCAGGCTTGTCAATTGTGGGGGGCTTAGTCGAGCCTCTCTTGTTTTGAATCCAAACGGCGACAAGCATGCTCTAATGCTGGTGATTCCTCGGATTAGGGGGCAAATATGTCTTCTTCTCCAATACCTAGCGCGCTCGATGCACGCACGCAGGCTTTTCCAGTCCTGAGCCCAGCACAAATCAGTCGAGTTCGAGCGTTGAGCGAGGTGCGTCGAGTCAAACCTGGCGAAATCCTGTTCGAACCGGGCGACGTGAGTGTCCCCTTTTTCGTCCTGCTTTCGGGGGCTATGGAGATCGTGCAGCCCGATCTTGCGGGCGAGCGCCCCATAGCAAAACACGGTCCCGGCGAGTTCACGGGCGAAATGACCATGATCTCGGGCCAACGCTGCCTCGTACTAGGTCGAGTCACTGAATCCGGTGAGTTTTTGGAGTTGAGGGGAGAGGGATTGCGCTCCCTGATCGCAAGAGATGCGGAATTGAGCGAGATTTTCATGAGGGCTTTCATTCTTCGCCGCCTCGAGCTGATCAGGCGCGGTCTAGGTAATCTCATTCTGATGGGATCGCGCCATTCAGCGAAAACACTGCAACTCCGGGAGTTCCTAACCCGCAATGGACATCCCTACTCGTATGTCGATCTTGACACGGACAAAACCTCGCAGGAGCTTCTGGATCGTTTTGAGATCAAGCCCGATGAAGTTCCGGTAGTTATTTGCAGTAACCGCGGGGTGATGCGCAACCCATCGATTCAGAAGTTGGCCGATTGCCTGGGATTGAACAGCCGGATTGATGAGTCCCAACTCCGGGATTTGATTATTGTGGGCGGTGGACCGTCGGGACTCGCAGCGGCCGTCTACGCAGCGTCGGAAGGACTGGATGTGCTGGTGATCGAAACAGCTTCTCCTGGAGGCCAGGCGGGATCGAGTTCCAAGATCGAGAACTACCTGGGTTTCCCCACGGGAGTCTCGGGTCAAGAGTTGGCGGCACGTGCCATGACACAGGCTGAGAAATTTGGGGCCCAGTTGATGGTCGCCCGCAACGTCACGCGGCTGGATTGCGCCAGGCGCCCCTACAAGGTTGTTCTTGAGGATGGCAAGGCTCTAGCGGCGCGGGCCGTCATTATCGCCACTGGGGCACAGTACAACAAACCGCGGATCCCCAATTTGCAAAGGTTCGAGGGTCAGGGCGTTTATTACGGGGCGACTTACATGGAGTCACAGTTGTGCGAACAGGAAGACGTCATTGTGGTGGGTGGGGGAAATTCTGCCGGACAGGCGGCAGTTTTTCTCTCGCAGACTGCACGCAAGGTCTACATGCTGGTGCGGTCCGGTCAGCTTTCGGACACCATGTCGCGCTACTTGATCCAGCGCATCGAACAAAATCCCGCGATCGAACTGCGCTACAGAACCGAAATCGTGGACCTCGAGGGCGATACCCACCTGGAGCGTGTCCGTTGCCGGGAACAAACCGGCGAGACTTCCGTCCACGACATTCGCCACGTATTCATCATGGCGGGAGCGTCTCCGCGAACAGATTGGCTGCAGGGCTGCATTGCCCTCGATGACAAAGGATTCATCCTGACCGGGCGCGACCTGGATACGGCGTCCGAGACGGCGGTTCGGCACACAGCCACTCCTCCGCAGATGCTGGAAACCAGCCTAGCTGGCGTCTTTGCCGTTGGGGATGTCCGCTCCGGCAACGTGAAGCGGGTAGCCTCGGCTGTTGGTGAAGGGGCGATTGCCGTCCATATGGTCCACCTCGCCTTGGCAGAGCTCTAAGGAAAAGCATCTGCTACCTCACTAAAGTGGTGGTCCAGCATCTGTGACGGGCGTGCGTTTCAGCGAAAACAACTCATGAAGCCTCCATGCGACCAGGCGGTAATGGCGTCCGGCCATCCCGCCGTTCCATGCACAAAAGGGGCCGAACGATGGATACTCGCCGTCGCCATCCTGGGATCCAGCATGGCCTTCATCGACAGTACCGTTGTGAACGTGGCGCTGCCCGCGATTCAGAGAACTCTCGGCGGGACCGTGATCGACATGCAATGGGTTGTTGAGGGATATGGGTTGCTTCTGAGCGCGCTGATTCTGCCGGGCGGTGCGATGGGCGATGTATTCGGGCGCAGACGGGTGTTTCTAGCTGGCGTAAGCGTGTTCGCAATTGCTTCGGCGGGTTGTGGTCTCGCTGCGAATATCCGCGAGTTGGTGATTGCGCGAGCGGTCCAGGGTTTTGGAGCTGCGTTTCTCGTGCCCGGCAGTCTGTCAATTATCAGTGCCTCCTTCAGTGAGGGGGAACGCGGTCGGGCCATCGGGACATGGTCTGGTTTCACTTCGATAGCCGCGGCCACGGGGCCGGTTCTGGGCGGCTGGTTGATCGAGCACTCTTCATGGCGCTGGGTGTTCTTCATTAATCTGCCGCTTGCCGTCGCGGTCATTCTGTTTTCCCTTTTGCGAGTGCCGGAAAGCAAGATCGACGCGCCGAGCGGAATCGATTGGATCGGGGCGCTGATCGTAACGGCAGGTTTGGCCGGCGTAACGTATGGATTCATCGAATCCGCCGGCCTGGGGCGGAACAATCCTTCCGTTTGGGGAACTCTCGTCGTCGGTTGTGCGTGTCTGATCGCTTTTTCTTACTTCGAGGCTCACGCCCGCTCCCCCATGGTTCCGCTGCGCCTGTTTCGGTCGGCCGATTTCACCGGTGCCAACTTGCTTACGTTTTTTCTCTACGCCGCTCTCGGAATCTTCTTCTTTCTGTTCCCCTTGAACCTGATTCAGGTGCAGCACTATTCGGCAACGGCCACCGGCGCCGCTGCCCTCCCCTTTATCCTGCTCATGTTCTTGCTTTCGCGCTGGTCGGGCGGACTTGTCGATCGCTTTGGGGCGAAGCTCCCGCTGATGGTGGGTCCGGTCATTGCGGCTGCAGGATTTCTTCTTTTCGTGCTTCCATCAATCGGCGGCAGCTATTGGACAACATTTTTCCCCGGATTTGTGGTGCTCGGGCTCGGAATGGCTGTGAGCGTAGCTCCGCTGACAACCGTGGTCATGGGTGCGGTAGAGCAGGGCCATGTTGGGACGGCCTCCGGCATCAATAACGCCGTTGCCCGAATCGCGGGGCTGCTTGCGATTGCAATCTTAGGGATGGTCATGGTCAGTGCTTTCAGCCATTACCTGGACCAGCGCCTGGCGCAGCTACCCGTACCCATCGAAGTGATCCACAGTCTGCAGTCGAACGAGATCAAGCTCGCTGCTGTCGCCGTTCCTGCGGGGATAGATTCGACTGCGGCCGCTACGCTCAGAATCTCCATCGACCGAGCTTTTGTATTCGGATTCCGACTCATAATGCTCATTTGTGCGGGTCTCTCTGTGGCAAGCTCAGGTTTCGCTTGGCGCATGATCGCAGTCAACGCCAAGCGCCAATCCCTTTGGTAAACGCCCGATACAGACGGCAGCCTGTGAATTCCAGATATAATGCCTTTCGCGAAGTCCGACTCTTTCGTGATCGCCTTGGTTGTGGCGGGCGGTATGGCGTTGTTTGGGGCCGTCTCTCATGTGTTTATCATGGGTAACGTTGAGAAGGACCCGATAAAGCGCGGAGCGGATAGCGAAGCCCCTGCGAGGATCTACGGCAGTATCTGAGAGTATTGGAGAAAAAGGGCATTCTTGCGTTTAGAACGCGAGCCGGAATTCGATGTGAACGGTGGCAGGAAAATCCACCGGTTTGCCGTCCTGGAGAGCGGGCTTGAAGCGAATCTGCTGTGCAGCACGGACGGCCGCGTCATCCAGTCCGTGCCCTAATCCCTTCGTTACCCGAACAACCTGCACCGGACCTGAGGCAGGGAAAATGACCTCGACCAGCACCTCGCCCTCGAGACTGAGTTTGCGCGCCTCATCTGAGTACATAGGGTTTGGCTTCGCCAAAATGACCACCGGCTGCACGGCGGGAGGGGCGTCGGCTTTTGGGGGTCTCCGCGCCTCGGTGCCAGCCGCCGCTGTTTCGAAGCCGCCCGGCTTTATTATGCCCCGTGTGCCTTCACCGCTGGAACCGGGGGAAATTGCCACACCGTCACAAAAGCCAGCGCTTGCGACCGTGCCGCGAACTCCATTCACACCACCGGTGCCATTACCGTACCCGGGACCCGGCAGGAGGGCGGGGGCACCGGAGCGGGCAATATTCGCAGGCTTATTGGGATTGCTATCTCCGGGCAGGCCGTTGGGATCACCAAATCCGCCAGTTTGAACCTGCTCGAGAGGTTTGTTTACCGTCGCCAGCGCTGCACTGTCAGTCGGGAGGGTGCCGGTCTTGACCGGCTCGCGCGGGCGGGCCGGCTCGGAGGGAGGCGCTTCAAACTTCGCTTCGGCGGAGACTTCGTTCAACATCGGGACATCAACGGTCTTGACCAGTGCGGGCTTAGGTCTGGCCGGAACCAACGGCCTTGGCGCAATCAGCTTCGCGACGCGCTGCGGCTGGAGCGGTTCCTCAACGGGAGGAGGTGTCCGAACAAGCTTCGCACGAACTACCGGCTGTTTCGGCGGCAGCGCCACTTCCGTCTGCGGCACTATTATGGAAACGGCTTCGTAAGTATTCTTGTTGACGAGTTTGTCCGGAAAGAGCGTGGGAACGACGACGAGAAAAGCTGTCAGGACGACTTGCAAGATAGTGCTGGTCAATAAAGCGCCCCAGCGCGGCTTGGCTTCAGGCAGTGTATCTAAACGCGTACAGACGGGCTTATTGCCCATCATCTTCTTCCAGGCCTCGGGATCAGACGTCGCTCCGGGCGGCCCAAAGGCGAGGCACAGACTCCCCCGCGTGAGTTGTGTCACTACACTGGCCATTTTCGCTATCGCCTAGTCTTCAAGGCTGTTCTTGAGAGACGCATCTTTCGCTGAATTTGCCAATGCGACCTTGATTTCCTGGATTCTGTTCCCCTCTGGTACCGACCCGATTTTTGCTGGGCCGGCTGAAGCGCGGTCCGAAGGAATCACCTCCGCTTAATGGATATGCGGCGCCATAGTTGATCGGAAGGCGTAGGAAAGCCACCGGGTTTGCTTTGGGAAAATCGATTCCACGGCTAACACACGTACGCTGCCGTCAAAGGAAACTGCAACGTCCCATCGCTGCAACTGTGGATGCATTCCCAAACTCAATATGAGTCTTTCCAAGATGATTCGCCGAACTCCGCCCTCGACCACGACCGTTGGTGTCAAGTGGGCTGCGGTTTTTTCATAACCTTGCCACCATTGCGTAGACGCTTCCAAGGCCCTCCAGACATCCCCGTATATCCGGATGTAGTAGCGCTCTACCGAATGGCGTAGGCCGTTTTCGTCGGTTACAGTTTCGCCGGGCGCCCGCCGAACGCAGCAGCCAAGAAAGAATCGGGCGATGTTTGTCGCCTTTTCGTCGCGAATGGGCAGCGCTAGATGAGACAGCAGCCGGTTGAACTTTTGCGATGATTGCTCGACGCCGTCTGAACTCTCAAAGCTGTACAACTCATCAGATCCCAGGGGTGAATCACCCGAAACGACCACCCACAATGAGCCGTCGTCCGAAGGTGAATCGTCATAGAAGGAATAGAAGGAGACGGGCCGCGCGGTTTTCTCGGCGATCTGCGAGAGTTCCTCGTCCAGATCATTCCTGTCCGACATGCTTAGCTCGTCGACGTTGGCGTCAGGATGCGCTAGCGCAACCGCTTGTTTAACGGCCTCCCGCACTCGATGATCGCTGCTCTGGTTTGCTCCTGCCGCTTCCACGGGAAGCAACGGGGAGAACCAAAGGCAAGCGCAGAACAATGGACAGAGCCATCGGCGGTATTGCTGGCCAAGTATATCGTTTCCCATAGTCGAATCGTCTTACCGTGTTAGCGTGATGCCCAGCGCTTCGTGGTCACCGCTCTCGCGGCGCGGGTGATATGGCGCCCGCGCTTTGGCTCCGGATCGACCTGTTTTCTCCCTGCCGCGTTAGATAAGGGAGAAACGGGGTGACTTCGAACGGCATCTTTTCGTGTTCCGCCACCGGGCCCACTGGCTCGGTCCTGATCATTTGCAACTCATCGCTCCAGGGATCGAGTTTGATCCGCCCGCCGAGCGGTAGCGCGGCGATAGGCGTGCGCCGTGCCTTTGCGTCGGTGGTCTGAACCGGAGCCGTGCTGGACGATACCGTCCAGTCCGTCAGCACGCGATCGCCCAAGTGCGGGCTGATGAGGTTGGGAATCTCTTCAGACCGTCGCTGAAGTGCCCGTATGAACAGCTGCGCCGTGGTCAGTTGGTCCTTGTAGGGTGAATTCTTCAGGAGATCGATGGCCTTTTGGTGTGCCGCCTGCTCCTGTTCCGGCGTGCGCGCGAACCCGAAGTGGCGGAAGGTTTCCTTGTCGTCGAACAATAGCCGATCAAAGAAGGCGTACTGCGCATCGATGCGGTGACCGAGTATGACGTGTTCGAGCTCGGTCGCCAGAATGGCTGCCAAACTGGCTTCGTCCGGGAGCACGTCCAGCAGGCCGCGGCTCAGAACGATCGTGTGGCCTATAGT
>QHYR01000216.1 GCA_003223315.1 Acidobacteriota bacterium
AGGCTTTGGCCGGATTTCAGATGTCCAAGCTCGAGGAGATCACGCGCACGGGTGGACAGCATCCGCTTCTCGTCGAAGCCATGGTAAATGCCGATGGTCAGGCGTTCAGCTATCGCGTGATTTCCGGTCAGCTGGACGCAAGCATGCAGCGCGAACTTGACCAAGTGCTGTTTTTCTCGCGTTTCCGCCCACAGATGAGCTTTGGCCGTCCCACCTCCGGGGGCCGTGTGATCTTGAGCTTCAGCCAAATCCGTGTTCGCGGCTGACGCTCTCGGTCGGCGCAATTTTTCGTTCGCTCTGCACGAAGCCACCTCTTTCAGCATCAACTACAGAATCGACTTGCGAGAGCCTGGGATTGTTTTCACGCGGCCATCAAGTCTCATCAAGGGCCGTCAAGGATTGATGTATGTTGCGGCTCACCCTAATTCTTGACCTAACGAAGGTCGCCTTGTAAATTGAGAGCACGCGAATACGCCGCTGTTTTTTGCGTAGGGGAGCCCAGGCGTGGTCTGAACCGTTAGCCGCGGACCTTCGCCACAGACCCTGGGAACAGAAAAGGCCGGCGGCACGAGGTTGAATATTCCCGCGAGGAGCAGTTATCGTCTGGCACCGGCCCGATTGAGGTTGATCGGGACGTTATTCCTTTTTCTTACGGCCTGCCCGTGGACGATTTCCGCTTCCCTCGCAGCGGCTCCCGCGGACGAGGGCCAAGCGACCGGCCCCATCGCTGCAGAGGCTAATCCTCAAGTTTTTGCCACCATGTGTGCTCTCGTCGCCTCCGGCTTCGAAGCCGATGCGGCGCCGGGAAACCCGGATTTCTCGCAATTGCGAAGGCAATTGCGTTCGCTGCACGGTCCGGCAACAGAAGCACTACGCGATTACTATCGCCAGCATGCGCTGAGTAACTCCGGGGCGACTCTCTCCCGTTTTATGACCTTTGCTTTGATTGCCGGGCCGGCGCCGAAGTTCCAGCCCGTCCTCAAACGTGAGGAACTGCCGCCAGATGTGCTTGCGCTCGATGGCTTTGGCGACGTGCTCGCAAGTTTTTATGAGGAAGCGCAAATCGAAGGCCTCTGGCGCAAGTTCGAACCTGCTTACGAGCGCGCCGCCTCCAGTGTTCGTGAGCCGCTCGGACAAATCGTCCTGGCCTGCACCGCGTATCTTCGCGAAATCGTTCGTCCGGGAGTGCGAACGTTCCGGGTCTATGTAGAGCCCATGGTCGGCAACGAAACGAACGTGCGGAATATCGGCGACCAGTATGTCGTGGTCATCAATCCGGCAACCACCTCTTTCGACCTGATGCGCCACGCATTTTTGCATTACTTGCTGGACCCGCTGCCGCTTCGTTATCGCGACAAACTGCTGGGCGAGCAGCCGCTGCTGTTGCTCGCGGATCGCGCCCCCAATCTCCCCTCTGCATATCGCGCCGATCTCACGTCGTTTTTTGACGAATGCTTCGTGCGCGCCGTGGAGTTTCGAGTTCGCAGGTTGCCGGCCGCACAACTCGCGGAGGAAGCCAAGCTCGCCGAAGCCGACGGCTACGTCCTGATCCCGCCTTTGCTCAAAGCGCTCTCAAAATTCGAGAGCTCCGAACCGTCCATGAGCCTCTATTTTCCGGATCTGCTGCGCTCCATCGACGTTGTGACGGAACAACAGCGATTGCAAACCGTAAAATTTGCACCGGCGTCTGATTCAGAGCCAGCGCGCGAAAGAGCGGAAGGACTGGGAACAAAAAAGGACAATGCGGCAAATGCGGGTTCCGATTTAGAGGCTGAGTTGAGTGCCGCCGAGCGTATGATTGCGGAGCGAGACGCGGCAGGAGCGGCTCAGGCATTTGAACGAATCCTGTTGAAGATTCCGGGGCAGCCACGCGCCGTGTATGGATTGGCAGTTGCTTCCGTATTGCAAGGCGACGCCGAACATGCCCGAGCACTCTTTGAGCAGGTGGTAGCCGCAGCTCATGATGAGTCGCCGCAGATGCGGCCGGAACCGGCTACACTGGCCTGGTCGCACATCTATCTTGGGCGCATGCATGATTTGGAGGATGATCGGGAACAGGCACTCCAGGAGTATCGCGCCGCTCTGGCAATCGATAATGCGTCGGAAACGGCGCGTTCGGCTGCCCAGCGCGGGATCGAGCAGGCCTACCGGCCGGCGGTAAGCAATCGGCCTCCGGATGAGCGGTAAGTTATATGATCGAAGGAAGGACCGAGGTCCGCATCTCGGCGGGCCCTGGAAATTTAGAGGAGGAGAGTTGTAATGAGGCATTCCATAACGAAGGCGAGCGCACTCGTTCTGCTGAGTTTTTTCTTGATGTCGGTAGCCTGGGCCCAGAATCAGAACCAGAAAAATAAGAAAGATCAGAAGGGTCAGGGAAACACGTCGCTCGATCAGGAAAAGCCCGGTGAGCAGGGGGCGGCGAACAAAGACGAACTCAAAGCCTACAAAGAAGTTTATGATGCTCGCAACGGCGATCCTGCACACATGATCGAAGTCGGCGAGGGGTTTCTCGCCAAGTATCCGATGAGCCTCTACGTGGGTGCAGTGTATTCCGAGCTGGCTTCCGCTTATCTCAACGCCAATCAGCCCGACAAGATGGTTACCGCCGGGACCAAGGCCGTAGAAATAAACCCGGACAATGTTGACGTTCTGCCGCTGCTCGCCTGGGCCATTCCCCGGCGCGTGACCGGCCAGACGCCGGACGCTGCCCAGCAACTGTCTAAAGCTCAGGATTACGCCAAGCACGGCATCCAACTGCTGACGACCATGCCCAAGCCCGAGGAAATGGACGACGCCGCATTTACCAAGGCCAAGAACGAAAAATTGGCCATGTGCCATGACGGCATCGGCGTGGCCGAGGTAAAGACGGGCAAGTACGATGATGCGATTGCCGAACTCAATCAATCCGTAGAGCTATCCGCCACTCCCGATCCCGTTGACTTTTATCTCCTGGGCGTCGCCAACCAGCTGACCAGCCATTTTTCCGACGCGATCAGCGCATTCACAAAATGTTCCACCGCGGGTCCGCTGCAACCGCAATGCAAAGCTGGTCTCGACGACGCCAAGAAGAAGTCACAGAATAGTTTGGAGGCGCCCAAATAAACTCTGTAGCGCCGATGCGTGAAAATCGGCTGGAGGAATTGGAGCGGGCCATTGGCTACCGCTTCCGCCAGCCGGTACTCCTGGAGCGGGCGCTCACTCATCGCTCCGCTGCGTCCGAAGATGCTAACACGCGGGTCCGCGCCGATAACGAGCAGCTCGAATATCTGGGAGACGCCGTACTGGGCATGCTCGTCAGCGAATATCTCATCGGCACGTTCGCGCATTGGAGCGAGGGGCAATTGTCCAAGAGCCGCGCACGGTTGGTAAACGCGGCGTCACTCTGTATTGCGGCGCGCCGCCTGAATTTGGGAAATTACCTCCGCCTCGGCAAAGGCGAGGAGAAGACCGGCGGGCGAGACAAGCCCGCGCTGCTCGCCGACGCTTTTGAGGCTGTGGTGGCGGCGATCTATCTGGACTCAGGTCTGCCTGCGGCGCGGGAGTTTGTGAAGCGGGCTCTGCTGGACACCGCGATTGAGGTGGAAGGGAGCCGGCTGGAGTCATCCGATCATAAATCCGCGCTCCAGGAATTTCTGCAGGCCAGAGGTTTGCCCCCGGCGCGCTATGCAGTCATCCACGAGGCCGGGCCCGATCACCAGAAGACTTTTTGGATACAAGTAGATGTTCCGGGGCTGGTGAACGCGACGGGCACGGGCCTCAATAAGAAAGAAGCCGAGCAATCCGCGGCGGCGCAGGCGCTCGAGCTGCTCCGCGCGGGCGAAGTAAAGTGAAGTAAAGTGAGGTAGTTCAGAGCATGACCGAAGCAGCGCCAGTTGCCGAACACCGCACAGAGGCGGCCAGAGCCGAAGAACGCGCCCATACTTCAGTGCGCGAATATATCGAGTCCCTCCTGGTTACGGTAATTCTGGCTCTTTTCGGGACGACCTTCGTCGTCCAGGCTTTTAAAATTCCATCACAAT
>QHYR01000217.1 GCA_003223315.1 Acidobacteriota bacterium
AAGCTGAATGACCACATGGTCCTTGCCCAGCGCTCGACCAATCGCATGTAATGACTGCCCAGCTTTCCAACGGTTCCACAGATCGGCCCGCTGGGCGGCAGAAAGCTTCCATCGTCTCACCTGCGACATGAACACCACCTTTAGAGGAAAGATTTATACCAGTGGTGTTGCATCGACCGGTTGAGTCGGCATGACTTTTCGGGAGTTGGCTCTCAATTATTCTCATGGGAGATAGCGCTGAGAGTGCACTCCCCGCGCCTCAAATCTAGGGCATTCGCCTGCCTCGAAATTGAGGCATTTCCACGCTAGCCGTCCAAACGGAATTGCCATACATAGGATGTTCGAAGGATGTTCAAGGGAAGGAAGGGATGTAGTTCTAAGCGCGCGCACCGGCCAGCCCGCTCGCGTTTCTTTCAACACCTACTTGAGTGGAGGGGCTCACCATGCGCGAAAAAGTACGAAAGCCTTCGGCAAAGATTTATGCTGTTATTTTCGGCCTTCTGCAACTTCTTGCGCTGTACCAGTTATCGTCTGCTCTGGCTTACGGCGCCCCACAAGAACAGCAGCGACGGGCCTTGGGTTCGCTGACCACGGTGGGCGAAGTTCATGTAAATGACGCCGTGGCGCCTTCCGACGCGCCAATTTTCGCCGGCGACGTCCTTCGGAGCGCAGGGACGGGCAGCGCAACGTTTACCTGGAGCGGAACGGGCTCGCTCCAAATCTATCCCCACACCGAAATTGTCTTCACGGGAGAACCTCAATATGCCGCTGAGCTGAAGTTTGGCAGGGTGGTGATGAACTCTTGGGGCGGAGCGACAGGCATGAATCTGCGTGCTGGCAACTCCGTGGTGCTAGCGGTAGCGGAGGGCGAGCAGTCGGTATCCAATATTGAGGCGCCTTCCGATGGATCGTTTCTCGTAACCTGCGAAGCAGGCAGCGTGGGCGTGATTCCTCTGCAAGGGGGAAACGGCATTTTTATCCAAGCGGGTCAATCTGTGAGCATTTCGGCGCAAGGCGAATTGTCCGCCATGGGCCCCCAGGCCGGGCCCTCCGCTGGGCCGATTTCCAAAGAGCCCGTGCGCGATGTGCGGCCGCCAAGAAGCTATAGGCGCTGGATTCTTATCGCTCTCGGGACCGCCGGAGCGGGAGCCGTGGCTGGCATCTTGAGCTCGAGGCGCCCCGGGACTCCTTCCAATGGTCCATCGGTTTCGCCTACTCCTACATCTTCTTCTTCGGCTTCTTCCAGTACTCCTACTTCGACTTCTTCGAGTTCGCCTTCGCCGTCCAACCCTGCTCCTCCTAACAACAATCCACCTAGTAATCCTAGTAATCCAGCCCCGCCCTCGCCGATTCCGCCATTGCCGCTGCCTCCTCCTCTAACAATTCATCTCGTGGTTCGTTTCTGAGAGGAAGGGATGAGCGCCGGTCACACCTGCCGAAGCTTGCTTTTTAGAGACACCGTGAGCTTTGTCCGACGAATGGAAGTGGCAAGCAGACCGCCACCTCGTTGTCGAAAGGAGCGAGTCCGATGACCTTCGCCAGCCCGTCAAGCCGGTGCCGTATGCGTCGCAGACGACAGACGATGACGTGAACGCCCTTTAGTGTCGGGGGGACGTATATTAGGCCTGGACGGACCGGCGGATCGGTGAATCAAATGAACAGGGCCAGGGTGCGATTTGTTGGTACGGGGGAAGGCGACTGACAAGAGCCAAATCAACTTCGGCGATGCCGAAGTAGCAGGGGTCCCAATTATGCCATCCTTTGCGGAGTCAGTTTCGACGGCCTCTCCCGTCGAGCGGAGGTCCTACGGGCGTCGTACGATCGACGATGTCACATACGTAGATTTGGGTGCGGATAATGGCGCCATCCTCCTCGATCTGAGTGAAGGGGGTATCGGTTTTCAAAGTGTGGCACCGCTGGAGTTGGGCCAGACGGTGATTTTGAAATTCAAATTGCCCCGGAAAAAAGACTATCTTGAGAGTCGCGCCGAAGTAACCTGGGCGAACGAATCGGGGAAGAGGGGCGGATTGCGATTTGTCGAATTAAGTTCGGATGCGCGAGTCCAGATTCGTGCGTGGGCAGACGACCAATCGGCGGCTGAAGCTGCGCCCGAAACTCATCGGGCCGATACAAGCTTTCCCGCATTGGACTCGCTTCAGAGTCTTCCGGCGAGCTTGGTTTTTCCGTGGCTATGGAATCGCTGCGAACCGAAATCAACACAACGTACTAATACTCCGCCCGAAGCTCCCGCCCACGTCGCGAGCGGTAGGGCTGCGCTTCCTGCGCGCTCAGAAATCCACGACACGGCCCCGGCTGTCGAGGCTCCACATTGGGTTTGGCGAGAGCCATACCTTGCTGCCCTTCGGGAGCAGAACTCGTCTAGCTTGCGTGAGACCGCTGAGAAAGCAATCCTCTTCCGCATGGAAGCTCTTCACGACTCGCCAGACAACCTGCCCGAACTCCAGGCGCTGCGCGAGGCACTCAATTCCTTGTATGCTCGGGAGCCGAACAAAAGCTCTGGACCGCCGAGGATAGTGGAAGACCAGGGAGAGTACGAATGGGGACAGCGAAATTGGGCGAAGCTTGCCGCTGTCGTCGCCGTCGCAGTGATTGTTTCATTGGCGACTGGCTGGATTCTAGGGAGCAAGAACTCCGGGAATGAGATTCAGAGTATCGGAACGACCACCGAGCCAAAGGAAAGCATCAGCAATTCGGATAACGAGTTTGCAAGCGTCCGCGATGTCCATATCCTGGATACACCGCCTCAAGAATTGGACACACCGCCCAAAGACAGCGGAGCCAGCACCCCGCTCACGAACACGCCTAGCCACCCAAGCGATGCCCATCCCCCCAACGACGCTAAGGATCTGCCGGCGCAACCAAAGGATGGCGAAGGCTCCATCGACACTGCGAGTGGCAAGGATCAGGGCACCCCTTCCCTCAACGGACAAATACGAGAGACTGCCGGCCGTTCTCTCCGGAGCACGACTGAGCGTCGGCCTAGCTGGCCAGCTGAGGAACCGCCCTCTCGACCCTTCCGAAGCCTGCCTGCTGAGCCTAAACGCGGCGGCACTACTTCCCACCAGTCTTCGGATCAACTGAAGGAAGCACCGGAGGTTCGGGCCGAACGTCAAGCCAGTCCTGTGCCATCAATAGGGAATCAGGCAAAAACGACAGAAGTGCAGGGGATACCGCCAGCAGCACAACAGCCGATTTCACAAGGTTCTGTGACAGTCAGCTTCAGCACCTATCCTTCATTGCGGATACCACCCGAACTTAGATCTCAAGCCGTGGGAGCGAAACTGCAAATCGGACAAGTTGTCTCTCGGATTGATCCAATCTATCCAGAAGACGCAGAGCGGCAACGGATCGAAGGCACCGTTAAGCTCCATGCCATTATCGGCACCGATGGCTCGGTTAAGGGACTTGAAGGAATGAGTGGCCCGCCTTTACTGGTGCCTGCAGCAGTGAGCGCCGTTCGACAGTGGCATTATCAGCCAACGCTGCTGAGCGACCAGCCAATCGAAACTGCCCAAGACGTCACTATGGTGTTCCGGCTTTCGAGGAACGCAGCTAGCGCAAATTGACGTTGGTTGTGGTCCTGGCCCGCAGCACCGACATCAACACGATCCGGAACTGAGGGGCGATCCGCTGACAAAACTCATACCCTAGGTCATCTTTGCCGGAGTCGAGTAGCACCGTTGACCGTCCCACAAAAAAACGGATACCCAACTCCCGAAAAACGGGATTATCGCCAACTGGGAATCGGCCAAGCCACTTTCCGGAATGACGACTTGGTTTTTGGGTTTTGGGTGCCGCACCCTGCTTGCCCTGAGCCTCGAAGGGCGGTTTCAAGGGTGCGGTTTTTTTTCTCGGAACCCTCTGCGACCCTCGCCGGTGGCACTTCCGACCACCAGGCCTTACTATAATCCACGCATGACCCTGGTCGAAGTCACCTACGAATTGCAGGGCCCGCTGCGCCCCGAACAGCTCCGCGCCCTCGGGCAATTTGCCAATACCTACGGTTTGCGCCGCTTCCGCGTTGATGAGCACCTCAATCGCCTGTCCTTC
>QHYR01000020.1 GCA_003223315.1 Acidobacteriota bacterium
TTTCCCGCTTGGATGCGCGTGACTTCCAGTAAATCGGCGATCATCGATTCCAGTTGCCGCACATTGCGCAAAGTAATTCGCAGATACTCGGACTGCTCGGGACGTAATTCACCCGCTAATCCGTCCGCCAGAATGCTTACAAACTGATAGATGGCGGTGAGAGGTGAGCGGAGCTCGTGCGAAACATGCGAGAGAAATTCATCCTTCAGTTGTAATTGCTGTTTCCTGATCTGCTCCGTATCAACTCGCATGCGCTGGCGCTCAATGGCATGGCGAAGAGCCCGGGGAAGCGCACGATTTTCGATCTGGCCTTTGATCAGATAGTCTTGCGCGCCCTCCTTCATGGCTTCGGCGGCCAGGGCCTCGTCGTCCAAGCCTGTTAGCACGATCACCGGGACGTCTGGGGCCACCGCGTGCGCCCGCCGCACGGTTTCGAGACCCTGCGCATCCGGCAATCCCAAGTCCAACAGGGCGATGTCCACTCCACCTTTCGCGAGATGAGCCACCGCTTCACTCATCCGCAAGAGGTGCGTCAATTCGAAACTGCCCGCTCTCTCCGTACTGAACATCTCCCGGAGCAAACGGGCATCTCCCGCGTTATCCTCGACCAGAAGGACTTGGAGTGCCTTTTCTTTCATCAGCGTGCTTCGCGCGGCAACTTAACCACTGACAGCCAGAAATCGTCGATGCTCTTCACCACTTTGAGGAACCCCTCGAGGCCCACTGGCTTAGCGATGTAGCAGTTCGCATGGAATTGATAGCTCTGCTGGATATCCGCCCCAGATTCAGAGGTCGTCAAGATAACCACAGGAATGCTCTTCAGTGTTGGACTCTCCTTGATTTCTGCCAGAACCTCCCGGCCGTCCTTCTTGGGCAGATTCAGATCGAGCAAGATCAAATCCGGGCGAGGAGCATTGGCGTGCTCCCCCTCGCGTCCCAGAAAAGCCATTGCTTCGACCCCATCCGACGCCACATGCAAGTTGACGTGCACCTTGGCGTCTTTGAACGCTTCCCGCGTGAGCCGGACATCGCCGGGACTATCTTCAATCAAGAGAATCTCGATAGGTGCCGCGTCCGCTCCAATCGTTTCCATCATTTCCCTTCTCTTTCCGGCAGGGCAAAGTAGAAGGTTGAGCCCTTTTCAGGTTGGGACTCCACCCAGATCCTTCCCCCCAGCCGCTCCAAAATCTTCTTGCAAATGGCCAATCCGATTCCCGTGCCCTTGAACTCCGTTCGCCCGTGCAACCGCTGAAAAAGGATGAAGATCCTTTCAAAGTACTGTGGGTCAATTCCCATGCCATTGTCCCGCACGGAAAAAATCCATTCCTTGCCACCGTTTTTGGTGGCCGAGACATGCACGTGCGGCACTTCGGGGCCGTGGTATTTGATGGCGTTCCCGACGAGGTTCTGAAATATCTGGGCCAATTGCGTATCGTCCGTCGTGATGGCTGGCAGCGCATCGTGAGTCACCACCGCACCGCTCTCCTCAATCGTTCCTCGTAAGTTTGCAAGTGCTTCCTTCAGTGCCTTTTCACTCGAAATCTCGCGGAGCGCCTCTCCAATTGCCCCCGCGCGTGAATAGGCCAGCAGATCCTGGATCAACCCCTGCATGCGGTTGGACCCGTCAACTGCATAAGCGATGAACTCATCGGCATCGGGGTCCAGGCGGCCTTTGTACCGCTTGGCCAGGAGCTGCGTATAACTGGCCACCATGCGCAACGGTTCCTGGAGATCGTGTGACGCGACATAGGCAAATTGCTCCAGTTCGTCGTTGGAGCGCTTCAGCTCCCCCACCGTCCTCTCGACTTTGACCCTTTCCAAGTCGAAGTCTTCCAAGATGTTGAGCACCGCCCGCTGGGTTCCTTGTAAATGATCCTTTTCATTCGAGAAATCGTCCAGAATGTTAAGCACCGCCCGCTGGGCCTCCTCCAACCGTGCTTTCTCGGCCGCAGAATCTTCGAGAATGTTGAGCAGCGCGCGCTGGGTATCTTCGAGCGAGGTACGCTCTAGTAGGGGTTCCCGTGTAGGAGGAGTGGCAGGATGTCTGGAGTCCAGCAGCGATGCGCCCGTGCCACGGTCTGTCATCTCGAGGTTCATTGGAGTTGTGCCGGTGTAGCGAGTTCCGTGAGCTGCCTCTTGAGGGCTTCCACCTCTTTTTTGAGCTCAATCATTTTAAGTTCGCGGCCAACGGTAAGTTTCTGAAAGCGCTCCAATTCAGCCAGCCGCTCGAGTTCTCGCGTCCGCTGGTCCGCCAATTCCACCTCGGCCTTTTTGAGAGGCGTAACGTCTCGCGCGGCGGCAAAGACGCCGAGGGCCTTGCCGTTGACGTCTTTGTAGACCGAAGCGTTGTACAGGACGTGGGATAACCGGCCGTCAAAGTGACGAATCGTCAAGGGATAATCTGTGACGAAACCCTTTGCGAACGCCTGCTGGTAGCCTTCGCGAGCCTTTTCCGGCTCCGTGAAATAGTTGGCGAAGTCCGCGCCGATCAGCTTTTCGCGCGGTGCGCCGGTGACCTTGACGGTAGCTTCGTTGACATCGGTGATCTTGCCTTCCGGGCTGATGGTGACCAGCGGGTCCACGCTCGCTTCGATCAGGCTCCTGGCATACTGCGACGCCTGCTTTTGCGCGGTGATATCGCGCGCGGCGGCGAAGACCCCCAGCACGTTGCCGCGGGCGTCCTTGTACACTGAGGCGTTATACAGCACGTCGCTCTGTCGTCCCTCGGCATGCCGGATGGTCAGCGGATAGTCGGTGACGAATCCTTCTGAAAAGACCCTCTGGTAGCCTTCGCGAGCCTTTTCCGGCTCCGTGAAATAGTTGGCGAAGTCCGCGCCGATCAGCTTTTCGCGCGGTGCGCCGGTGACCTTGACAGTAGCTTCGTTGACATCGGTGATCTTGCCTTCCGGACTGATGGTGACCAGCGGGTCCACGCTCGCTTCGATCAGGCTCCGGGCGTACTGCGTAAGGCGGATTTCATCCGAGATATCCTTCGAGATCAGCAGAAACCCCACGGGCTTGCCTGAGGGGTCGCGGCGTGGCGTAATCACGACGCGCGCGGTGAACTGGTCGCCACTTTTTCGTTGACGCGCGAGCGTTCCTTCCCACTTGCCATGTTCCAGTGCCGCTTGCATGATTTGCTCGGGTACGCCAGCCTTGACATCCTGGGGTGCATGCAGAATCGAGGAATTTGCCTTACCGACAAAGATTCGAGAATATTGGTGATGAATTCGACCGCCTCCTGAGCAGTGCTGACGATGGAGCCATCGAAAAGTTTGGGTTCCGCGTGATCATCTCGAATGGCCGCGGAGTTCGGTGCCAAATCGATCGTAGAACCAGTCAGGCCGTGTTGACTTCGGGGCCCAAAGCTCTTTGAGTTTTGGTCTTTCGGGCTCATAACCAGGGCTCCTTCCTTTGGACCTGCTTTTCCACGGATTGGCCCAATACCTTCTCCAGTTTGCAGCGAAACAGCTTGTCTTCCCCCGCCTTCACCAATGCCGCCTATCGGCTGAAATAACACCGACGAGGAGAAGAAGCGCAGGCGCTGTACCGAGCGCGACTGGCATCTTCCCGAACAAGTGCCATTTCATCTTCGTTTCACACCAGGTTAGGAATGGAAGTTCTATTCCGGACACGACCCTGAAGGCTGAAAAGGGGGCAGCCTGTAGCCGCGCGCCGGTTTTTGGAAGGGAATTAAAGTTTATACCGGGCGCATTCGGGCTCAAGCTCGGCTTGCAGACAGGTGTCCAATATACTACGAGTGGGGAGTATTCACGTGTGAGGGCTTGAGAACCAATTACGCAATGCGAAGTTGCGCGCACGCCGTGTGCCGCCTGCGGTCGAGACCTCCTGCAACCTAACTTCGCGGACGGCCTTCGCGCAAACACACTGATTGGCGCGCCGATCCGCCAACGAGGTGAGAAGAGCGATTCCTAGGACCGCCAGGGTGACGATAGTGAAACCGGCAACGCTCAGAGAAGACACGTTTATGGCGCGTCATTGCTTCCCATGAACCGATGGGGAGGCCGTAAAACTGGCGGCCGCCATTCCTGTGTAATGCATGGCTGCGATTCCGCTGCCCATGAAGATGCTGCCGAGCACAGCTCGAATCACTCCCATCTGGTGCCGACTTACGACGAACGGGGCCGGCTTCGAATCAAATGACCGTATAAAGCCCGGATGTTCACGCATGTTGACATTTTTGCTTGCAGTTCATCGGGCTTGAGGGTACAGTGAAAGTGACGTTCCCCTTCAAATCTGTTTTTCTCCAACGCGTAGAACAGGTACAACCATAAATTGTTTCTCCGCTTGCCGCAGATTTCGTGGCGAAATCGATACCCCGCACGTCATTTGAGCCATTGGCTCGTGACAATTTGCGGCTCTCTTAAATGACGACAATGATCTCTGCAGATTCAAAGGTTTTGCTCCGAGACGAACTGCTCTTCGCCGACCTGGATAAGGATGAAGCGGCGATCCTGAGTCTCAAGGACGGCGTTTACTATGGCTTGAATGCGGTGGCGGCGCGGGTATGGCACCTCCTCGAAGAACGCAAGAGAGTCAGTGAAGTCCGGGACTTGCTGCTGAAGGAATTCTGTGTCGAATCAGACCGCTTGACACTCGACCTCCTGGAATTGATCGAGCAATTGGCCGCGCTGGGGCTGGTGGAGATTTCAGTTGAAGCGACTACGTAGGTTTTTCGCTCTTCGCTTTGCGGACCAGAAGCTCCTGCTTCTGGCGGGTTTGCTGCTCGTGACGATCAAGCTGGGATTGCGCTGGCTCCCTTTCCCTGCCGTGTTGTGTGTCGTGCGCGGTCTGAAGAAGACGAGGATTGGCTCATATCCGTCGAGGTCTTACTCCCCTTATCGAGTCATTCAGGCTGTCGAGGTGCTCAGCTGTCACATAGCAGGGGGCAGCAGCTGCCTGGTTCGGGCCCTCGCCGTACAAGTGTTGCTAGGTCAACAGGGCTGCCAAACGCAACTACGGATCGCTGTTGCACTAGAAGCAGACGGACAGTTCGTAGCTCATGCGTGGGTCGAAAGGCATGGCCGAATTTTAACTGGAAATCGAGCAGATCTCGATCTGTACAGGATACTGCATCCAGTAGCTGTGAACGGAACATGAGCGCTATCGCCGGAATCTGTTTTTCAGATGGCAAGCCAGTGAACCCCAACGACCTTTCGAAGATGCTAGTTGCCATGCACCACCGCGGGCCGAACAGAGCCGGTGGGTGGAGCGAGGGGCCCGTTGGACTGGGACACTGCATGTTATGGACGACCAGCGAATCGCTACACGAATCGCTCCCCGCTTTGAATCCAACCGGCGAACTTGCCATCACCGCAGACTCTCGGATCGACAACCGGGATGAACTCTTGGCTTCTTTGGATCTGGTTTCTGACCCACACCAGGAGACCACGGACAGCGAGCTGATCCTGCGGGCCTACGAGCGTTGGGGTGAGCATTGCCCGGAAAAGCTGCTCGGCGACTTTGCCTTTGCCATTTGGGACCAGCGGCGGCGGGCCCTATTCTGCGCACGAGATCATTTCGGCGTCAAACCTCTCTACTACTATTGTTCGAACCAAGGTTTCTTTTTCGCCTCCGAAATCAAGGCCCTGCTGTCTTTGCCGCAAGTGCCACGCCTCCTGAACGAATTGCGGATCGCGCAATTCCTGGCCGCGGACCTGCACGATACATCCATTACTTTCTATCAAGACATCCTGCGTCTTTCCCCTGCGCACAGTTTGACACTCCTCTGCGGCGCAGTCCGGCTTCACCGGTATTGGAGTCTCGACCCTGCTCGCGAAATCCGCCACCGTTCCGATCAGGAGTATGCGGAAGAGTTTCGCAGCATCTTTATGGATGCTGTCCGGGTTCGCCTGTCCAGCGCTTCTCGCGTAGGCTCCCTGCTCAGTGGCGGTTTGGATTCGTCCTCGATTGTTTGCGCGGCCAGGCAGATACTGGCGGAAAATCCCGGCCGCGAGCTCCATTCTTTTTCCGCTGTTTTTCGCGATGTGCCGGAGAGCGACGAATCCCCGTACATTCACTCCGTTCTCGACGGCGGTGGAATCGAAGCGGAATTTGTTGAATCGGGAAACATCAGCCCCCTGCACGATCTCCCCGCGATGTTGGCTTGCCAGGACCAGCCTTTCTACGCGCCTAACCTCTTTCTTCACTGGGCCCTCTACCGAGCGGCCAACCGTCAGAATATCCACGTCCTTTTCGACGGGCTCGATGGCGACCTCACTGTTTCGCATGGAATCGGCATCCTGCCCGAACTGTTTCTCAAGGGACGCTGGATCTCTCTTGCCAGTGAAATTCGTGGCCTGTCACGCAATTTCCAGCTTCGTGCCCGGAACATTCTGAGAGGTCGCGTTCTTCAACCACTTATCCCCCGATCCATTTGGCGGATGCGAGAGGCGATTCGCGGCAGCCGGTCAAACGCAATCGGCTTGAGGCCTCCGTTGAATCCTGAATTTGCTCGCCGGATAGGCTGGAAGCCGCTCGAACATACCAACCCGCAACTGCCTCGGACGGCCAGGGGGGAGCATTTTTTCGGACTCACACGAGGACTCATCCCTTATGTCCTTGAGGTTGCGGACCACGCCGCGAAGTCATTTTCCATCGAACCGCGATATCCATTTTTCGATAAGCGCCTGGTCGAGTATTGCCTTGCCCTGCCCGCCGAGCAAAGGATTTTCCGGGGCTGGACTCGCATGGTGATGCGGCGTGCGATGACCGGCATCCTTCCGGAAACAATCCAGTGGCGGGGCGGAAAGGCCGACCTGGGTGCCAATTTCTTCCGCAGCCTGCTCGCCTGTGAATCGAAGCTTATCGAAGAGATGCTCGGGAACGCGGCTTTGCCGATCTGGCAATACGCAGACCATCAAGCGCTTGACCGCACCTACCAACAAAGCCTTTCCACGGAGAGCAAGCGCACTGTCCTGTCGTTGTGGCAGGCAGCAACTCTTCAAACTTGGCTGCAGCAAGCGGACTCCCGTCGCACACTTGTGCCGCGAAATGAGGTGAACGACATTTCAGAAGTAGACCAAATGGGTCCGAGGACCGTAGCTGCAAGAGCAGCGCGAACTTAAACAACGAGGCGCACATCATGGATGAAAACAAGAAACAGTGTGGCGAGAAAGCCCAGGAAAATAAATCACGACCCTATTCCAAGCCGCAGGTCACCGTTCACGGCAGTCTGACGGAAATCACGCAGAAAGTTGGAACGAGTACCGCGGATGGCATCACGGGTTCCGGAATCGCTTGACCGTTCCAGTATGAGGCGCACTTATATTTGCTTGTGTCATTTACGGTCTGGGTATTCACTCCGAACTGACCCTGCCTGGGCTTGAGGATAGCGGCGCCCGCCAAGACGTCGTCATCCGTTTCGGCAAGCTGCATTCACTCCCCGGCGCCTGGGAAGCCGGTGGATTCTCGTTCCGGGCACTTGAGGACGGTATGTACCTCAATTGGGAAGGGACTGTGCGGTTCCGCGTCCGGGAAGGGCGTGAGGTAACCATCGCGCCTACGCCGCTTGTCGAAGAAGGTGTGATCCGAGCGCTGCTCATGGGTCCCGCCCTGGCCGTCTTGCTTCACCAGCGTGGACTCCTGATCCTCCACGCCAGCGCGGTATTGATGAATAGAGCCGTCGTCGCATTTCTCGGACAAGAGGGAGCAGGAAAGTCGACCGTCGCGGCGATCCTGCATAAATGTGGGCACCCGCTGGTGGCCGATGACGTGGTAGCGGTCCAAACCACTGCCACTGCTCCTTTGGTCTTTCCTTCATATCCGCAGCTCAATCTTTCGCCAGATGCGCTCGCCTCTCTGGGGCGCAATCCGGGATCTTCTCCCAGGCTTCACTCTGGCGTGGAAAAGCGCGCCTTCCACGCTGCTTCCGGATTCTCGCTGGATCCAGTTCCGCTCCACCTGCTCTACATACTCGCTAAGGGGCCACGCACCGAGATCGAAACCCTGCAGCCGCAGGAGGCGTTTGTCGAACTCCTGCGGCACTCCTATGGAACCCGGTTGATCCGGGGTAAAGCTGCTCCAGGGCACTTTCGGCAGTGCGTGAACGTGCTCAAGTCCGTCTCCGTCCGGAGATTACAAGTGCGCCCAGATCTTTCGGAGCTGTCCAACTTGGCAAAATTGATAAACAACGATGCCGCTGAGCGTTACGGGAACTGACACCGGCAAACGCATGGTGCGCGGACTCGCGCTTCTCACTGCGTGCGCGCGCCACCAGTTCACTGATCAGAGTGAAGATACGATCGAGGGCCTGCTGCGCAGCGGTATTGACTGGGAATTCTTCCTGCGGGCAGCCCGCCGGCACGGAATGATTCCGTTGCTCTACTGGCACCTTCAGTCGTGCGCCGGTTCTGTGCCTCCGGCCGTATTGACTGAACTCCACAACTATTTCCGAATTAACTCGGAACGCAATCTTCTTCTTGCACAGGAAATGATTCGCCTCCTTGGTTTGCTCGAAGCACATAGAATTCCGGTCATCGTGTTTAAAGGCCCGCTTCTAGCAGCCATGGCGTACGGAAATCCTTCCTTGCGACGCTCGGCCGACCTTGACATCCTGGTCCACGAGCAGGACGTCCCGAGGCTCAAAGTTTTGCTGAATGCGGAAGGGTATCAGTCGCCGCCGAGCTTTTGCCTGACACTGGAACCAGCGCTCATTGATTATGGTAACGAATATCTCTTTGTTTATCCGTCGGTTGGAATCCAGTTGGATGTTCACTGGCGGATGTTCCCTCGCTACCTCTCCTTCGCTCTGGATGACGCGCCGCTCTGGGAGCGTATCCAGCACCTGCTTCTGGGAGGCAGGCGAGTGCCCACCATTTCACGAGAAGACCTGCTCATCGTTCTCTGTGTGCATGGTTCAAAGCATCTTTGGGAACGACTGAGTTGGATTTGCGACATTGCTGGGCTCATCGCAGGTCAACCGCCGATGGACTGGACGCGAATCCTCGATCAAGCCGAAGGCCAGGGAAGCAGCCTGATGCTCTTCCTAGGCCTGGCCCTTGCGTACGACCTGGCGGGTACGGAACTGCCTTCGAAAGTCGCGGCGAGGATTCATGACGAGCCCGTCATCGCAACGCTCGCCGCTCAGGTCCAGCGATGGTTATCATCCGACATCTTCGACTTACGCCCGCTCCACGAAAGAGCCATCTTCTTCCTTCGCCTCGCCAGGTCCCTCAAAGACAAAGTCCGCTGCCTTTCTGCTTTTGCATTCACTCCTACCACGGCCGATCTACAGTTCCTGCCGCCCTCGGCTTGGATACCCCTCCCGTTCTATCATGTAGTTCGACCATTTCGTTTGCTAACAAAGTACGGAGCCAGTGCACTCGCAACGAGTAAGTGGAATCGCTCTGACGAAAGGCTTTAGAGAAGGCCATCCACAAGAACGCCAACCTTTCCTGGCAGAACCTCAGGTGCCCCTCAGCACTTCTCGAATCTTCCGGGCGAGCGCCTTAGGACGATAGGGTTTCTGAATGAAGGGGACGGCGGGATCGAGGACCCCTTGTCGGGCAATGGCATCGTCCGTGTAACCGGACGTGAAAATTATCTTTATCCCCGGACGTAATGAAGTCATCTGGCCGGCTAGCTCGGGGCCACTCATCGCGGGCATTATGACATCGGTCAGAAGAAGGTGAATCGTTCCGTGGAAGTCCCTGGCCTTCTGCAGCGCCTCCGCGCCTGAGGCCGCTTCGAGAACGGTATAGCCGACGCTCTTGAGATATTCCCGAGCCATTTCGCGAAGAGATGCGGAGTCTTCAGCGAGGAGGATTGTCTCGCAGTTCTGGGTGATTAGTTGTACCGGTTCGGTTGGCTCGGTTTCCTGAGCATATTGCTCGACTCGCGGGAGATAAACCTTAAAGATGGTTCCCTGACCTAATTCGCTGTAGACCCAGATATACCCGCCGCTCTGTTTTACAATTCCATAGACCGTCGCCAAACCTAAACCGGTGCCCTTCCCAACTTCTTTTGTCGTGAAAAACGGATCGAAGACACGCGACTGAGTTTTTTGATCCATCCCGCAACCTGCGTCTTCGACCGCGAGCATGACGTACGGACCGGGAATGACCGGCTTATGCGCCTCCACATAGGAATCGTCCAACACCACGTTGTGCGCTTCAATTCTTACGCGGCCCCCTTGAGGCATCGCATCGCGGGCATTTACGATGAGATTGACGAGTACTTGCTCGATTTGCCCAGGATCAGCTTTCACATAACCCAGCGACGGTTCCAGGGAGGTCGACATCTGAATGTCATCGCCGATCAGGCAGCTCAGCAGTCCTTGGGTCCCCTCAACAATGTCCCTGAGATTGAGGACGCGCGGCTGGAGCATTTGTTGCCGGCTAAACGAGAGGAGCTGCCGAGTTAGATCCGCGGCCGAGGTGCCCACCTTCCTGATCATCTCGACTTTCTTGACGGCAGGGTGGTCAGGTGGGAGGGCATCAAGGACCACATCCGAATACCCGAGGATGACCGCGAGCAGATTGTTGAAATCGTGCGCGACACCGCCCGCCAGCCTGCCAATCGCCTCCATCTTTTGCGCCTGGCGCAGCTGTACCTCCAATTGCTTCCGCTCGCTGATGTCAATGACAAATGAAATACACTCGATATCCTCCTCTTTCGTCGCGAGGGTGGTGACACCGATCAATACGGAAACGCGGCTGCCATCTTTGCGGAAGAATTCTTTCTCCCAGGGAGCAGCAACTCCCGCATTCCTCAGCTGGTCAACCGCTTGTCGGTCCGAATTGTGATACTCAGGAGGAGTCATAGTATCCCAGCGCATCTTTCCCGAGAGAACGTCAGCACGGGTGTATGCCACGATCTTCAAAAAGGCATTGTTCGCATCGAGCAGCCTTCCATCGAGATCGCCTATCGCTATCCCGATGATGTTTGAATCAATCAGGCGTCGGGCCCGTGCTTCGCTTCTCGAGAGCGCCTCCTCGGCTCGCTTGCGCGCGGTTATGTCGCGAGCGATGATTGAAGCACCGACAATCTTCCCGATTGCATCCTTGATCGGAGACACGGTTAGTGCCACGTTGATCTGCTTTCCGTCCTTTCTCATGCGGAGAGTTTCGAATTGCTCCAGTCTCTCACCCTGCTTCACCTTCTCGAGGACTTCCAGGATTGCTGTCGCCTGGTTGGGCGGAGCAAGGATACTTAGCGGTTTCCCAAGAGCCTCCGCCGCGGAGTAGCCGTAAAGTCGCTCTGCTCCGAGGTTCCAACTCAGAATATTTCCTTCGAGTGATTCACCGATGATGGCATCATGCGAGGACTCTACGATTGCAACCACCCTCCGAAGATCCTCTTCAGTTCGCCTGCGTTCCGTAATGTCGCGGATAGTGCTGAAAACCAGCACACCGTCCTCGGTCTCCAGCGGGCTCAGGCTGATCTCAACGGAGAACTCTGTGCCGTCCTTGCGTAAACCAAAGAGCTCCCGACCCGCCCCCATCGGGCGCACCCGGGGATCAGCGAAAAACCCAGTCCGGTGGCCGGGGTGTCGCCCTCGGAACCGTTCGGGAATTAGGCTCTCGACAGATTGACTTAGCAGCTCTTCGCGTCTATAGCCAAACAGCTTCTCGGTCTGCGCGTTCACCAGGACGATCTTGCCTTGTTGGTTGACGATGACTATGGCATCCGGTGCTGCCTCCAACAGCCCGCGGAACATTGATTCTGCGCTCTTAACGCTTTCTAAATTATGAAATTGGGACTTGGTGGCGGAGCCATCTAGCTTTTTCAGTTCAGGCTTGTGAACAGGGATTTTCATCTGAATGTAGAATCCCTAAACATCAGCACGTTCGCCGGGCGCCTTGGTTCCAGAACAGGATCTTTCCGTTCAGATCCTCACCAATGACGGAGTACTCGGTCGAAGATTCGAGAATAGTGCTGACGAATTCAACTGCTTGCTGAGCGGTCGCTATGATGGAGCTATCGAAGAGGCAGGACCTCATTACTCTCTCCTCTTTCTGATCCGATTAACACATCGGCAGCGCATACCGTCGCTGATCGTCTCTTGGCCGTCTGAAAAGAATGTGGCTAGCGGCTACTCTGCGACGTGAATCAATACCTGATCAACCGAGAGGAGTCGGACGTCACAGGAAGGGGAATTCGATTGTTAACGCGATGACCGCTCCCAAAACGGCTCGCACTGTGGAGACCCTGCGCCATCGGACGGTATCGCAGAGAGGGTACTTTTTTATACTCCCAAGAGTCATCTGCAGCAAGGGCTCCGTGGGCCGGTTGTCGAATCAGTTCACGCCGTGCCCATCGAGACCAGCGTGAGGCAGGGAACGCATCCGTCCAGCGATGTTTCTGGCCGTCTGGTAGGTAACAATGTGAACTGACGAGCATCTCTCCGAAGGACCTTTCGGCACAGCTATTCGACGCTGTTACACGCGCTTGGTGTCGATCTCAAGGTGCAGCAAGAACTGCTGACATAACGGGACTGGCGCTCGTTCATTTCGCCGTAGCGCTTGTCGGTGAGCAGTTCCGTGAATCCCAGGATGGCATCGAGCGGCGTGCGGAGTTCATGGCTCATCGTCGACAGAAACTCGTCTTTGAACTTGCTGGCACGCTCGGCTTCCTCAGACAGGCCCTCGGTCGCACAACGGCTGAGGGCTTTGCTTTTCCACTGCCTGACACGTGAAATGTGATCCGCTCGCGATCGCTGGCGAATATAGGGGGGAGCGCGGCAGGAAACAGACCAATCATTTCGAGTCGCTCAGCTCTGTTACAGATGCATACTAAGGTCAGTTCAAGGCCGCTAAATTCTCCCCTTCTCGTTGTCGGCTGACTGAACAGCGGAGGTCTATCAACTTCCGCAAGTTCCCGTCCTCGCTGTGTCTCCCTCTCGCAGGGGTTAGTAAGTGCAGAACGAACAAGATGTCGCTTTCTTTCCGGCCGAGCCAAGTCGCGCCCGAGACCTGATTGAATTGCAGACCGCAGTACTAGAGGCGGCGGCCAACGCTGTGGTGATCACCGATCAGACCGGAACCGTCATTTGGGTCAACTCTGCCTTCGCACAATTGACCGGCTACACACCTGCCCATAGAGGTAGCCATGGTCAGTGTTGTCATAACCTCAGGGAAGAACGAGAAGCAGCCACTAATCGGTGATCAGCAATGAGCCCCACAATCGGTGATGGGGCGGCTGCCGAGAACAACGTGTCACCTGAGACGCTCTGGATGAATTTTCGCAAGATGGAGAAGCACGAGTGGTGGCTGTGGTCCGCGGCGGTTGCAGTCACACTGTTGCTCACCGCTGGACTCGCTTCGTTTCTAATCCCCGGTTTGGGAGGAAGCGAAAGGGACCAATCTACTTTCCTCTTTCTACCGTAGGTCGTGAGGGGGCTGCTGGGCCTTGTTCTAATATTCGACATTTACACCCTGTACCAGCAATTGCAGATACACAGAATTCGCCGCAAATGGATGCAGCGGGAAGAGCTCTTCAGACTCATCAGCGAAAACGCGGCAGACTTGATTGCGGTTGTCGACATGCAGGGAAATCGGATTTACAACAGCCTTTCGTACGAGAGGGTTCTTGGATATTCAGCGGAGGAATTGAGAAGCTCATCGTCTTTTGAACAGATCCACCCCGAAGACAGAGAATGTGTCAAAGAGGCCGCTGAAGAGGCCCGTCGGACTGGAGTGGGCCGGCCGATGGAGTATCGCTTCCGCCACAAGGACGGCACGTGGCGGGTTCTGGAATCCACAGCAAGCGTGATCCGCAATTCCAAAGGTGAGCCCGAAAACTTAGTCATCATGAATCGCGACGTTACAGAGCGGACGCGGGCGGCGGTGGCTCTCCAGCGATCGGAGACAGGCTTTCGCTCCGTGGTAGAAGATGCGCCGTACGGTATTTTCAAGGCGAATTTGATGGGGAAGCTCCTCATGGTCAATCCGGCCCTGGAGAAAATGCTGGGTTATGAATCGCGGGACGAATTGTTAGCGGTTAATCTTGCAAGCGGCATTTACCGTCATCCCACCGAGCAGCAGAAAATAAACGACCTGTTTCTACGAGACCGACACTTCAAGGACATAGAAGTCGAATGGAAGCGGAAAGACGGCACTTTCGTTACAGTGAGGTGCAGCGGCTGGACTGTAAAGGACGAAAGCGGCACGGATATGGAGGTCTTTGCAGAAGACGTAACGGAGCGGCGAGTGCTGGAGCGGCAGCTCCGCATGGCTCAGAAGATGGAAGCTATTGGCCGGCTGTCCGGCGGAATCGGCGTTCAGTCGACAACAAGTTCTTGAGCCGGTCATTTTGAACCTGAACACCCTGGTGTCCGAAATGGAAAAGATGCTGCCCCGTTTGATCGGAGAAGACATTCAGCTGAATTTGATCCTTGACCCTGTTATCGGCCAGGTCAAAGCGGACCCCGGACAAATCGAACAGGTCGTGATGAATCTGGCTGTCAACGCGCGAGATGCGATGCCGGATGGGGGCAAATTGACAATCCAGACAGCGAATGTGGAACTCGATGCGGCTTTTGCGAGGGACCATCCAGGTTCGGTCCCAGGCCAGTACGTCATGCTGGCCGTCACGGATACGGGTACAGGGATGGACCCGGAAATCCAACCGCAAATTTTCGAACCGTTTTTCACCACCAAGGGACGAGACAAAGGAACGGGGCTGGGCCTCGCCACTGTTTACGGGGTGGTGAAACAAAGCAGTGGCTACATCGCAGTTGAATCTGAGATAGGAAAGGGCGCGTTATTCAAGATTTACTTGCCACGCATCGATCAACCCGTTGCAACCAGGACCGAGAGCAGCCAGGCACCGCTGACCGCACGTGGATCCGAGACCATCTTGTTGGACGGCAGCGGACGGTTCCGAAGCCCAGCAGGTAGCAGCACAGAACCCCGGTCCCATTCATTTATTGCTCACGGACGTCGTGATGCCCGGAGTAAACGGGCGCGTACTGGCGGAACGACTCGCTCCCCGACATCCCGCAATGAAGGTGCTTTACATGTCCGGCTACACGGATACCTTTATCGCCGGTCACGGGGTTCTCGAGGAGGGTACGCACTTACTCCACAAACCTTTCACAGAGGAATTGCTAGTGCGCAGAGTCCGAGAGTTATTGGATGCGCGCAGCGAGACGAAGAAAATCTCCAAACTGGAGGACACGGAACCTCCGGTGGTCGCCGGACCTGATGTCAAATCGAGCCGATAGGAGGCAATTGCACCATGGACAAATTGTTGATCGTCGATGATGAGGAAGCCATGCGGCGCCTTCTGCGAATAAATCTGGCAGACCGCTACGAGATCATCGATACGGGAAGCCCGGAAGAGGCCCTCGCCATGACCATGCAAGGAAAACCCAACGCCATCCTCCTCGATCTGAGAATGCCCAATTATTCGGGCTTCGAACTTTGCCGGATATTAAAATCCATGAACTACACGCAGTTGATTCCTATCGTCATCATCAGTGGAGAGGCGGGTGCAACCACAAAACTATTCTGCAAGGAGCTCGGCGCCACGGCGTACTTCGAAAAGCCGGTTGATTTTGATGCGCTGCGAGCCGGCTTGGCAAACGTGCTACACGCCGCCCAGCCCGAGCGGAGAAGTGAAGTGCGCGTTCGCCTGCGAGTCATGCTCAAGTTGCGAGGAACCGATATCAACGGAAAACCATTCGAGGAAGTGAGCGCGACAGAGAACGTCTGCCGTAGCGCCTTCCTGTGTGGCTGCACGCTTCTACTGGAAGAGGATTCCACGATCGAGGTGTATCTGGCTAGCGGAGAAGCGAAAGTCGTTGGCAAGGCGCGTGTAGTCAGGTCCGAGGGGTCCGACACGCCTTACCCACGGTATGCGTTCCGATTCGTGCAGAAAGAAGGCGATTGGATTCTGCAGTAGTGTCCTCTTGGAGGGCGCCTTCACTGGATGCAGAAAAGCCGGTGTAACCGGACATGCGCAATGTTTTCATCTTTGGGCAATTCACGGTCAAGCTCGCGGCCAAAATGGGTCAGGTCTGTATTAGTCAAGAGAGATCCCTTACAGGATTGCATGGCTGAGCGAGTTCGCGAACTCACTCAGCCGGAGTTTTCCCTTCGAGTGCAAGATGAGAGATGCTCAGCTCAGAAAGATGCTAGGTGAATCCGCCCGCGCAGGGGAATCATATTCAAGATTCGCTATCGCGTGGCGATCCAATAAATGCAAGTGCAAGAGGCTGAAGGAGCTTTGGGGTGAGCGACGGGATTTGAACCCGCGACCCTCGGTTCCACAGCCAAATAAAGGAATAGCCCGTCTTTGCCTTTCAATGACTTACGTGGTGCCTTGTAGGCCCTGTCCGCCCCTATTCGGGGGTGTTCTGTTCCCAATTTGTTCCCAGTGTTTGGCATGAACCCCTATAGTGAGACAAAAAATTGGGCACACTTGCAGCCTTTATTCAAACTGGTTCCCATAAACACCGCAGTCGTTTATCGCCCTTTGTTCTGATCCCTAAGAGACGAGGGCTTGTCTCTTACCTCTCTGATTTCCTCATTGAGGAGAATGGATTCGGCAATTTCCTTCATTGACTTGCCCCTTTGCCGACTTTCTCGTTGCAAAGTGAGATAAGCTTCTTCCTCGGTAATTTTCAGGTCGCGCTGCATAATGCCTTTGGCGCGCTCCACGATTTTGCGCGTCTCCAGCCTTGCCGAAAGCTCCAAGTTTTCGCTTTCCAAGCGTGCCAGTTCTATTTCGGCACCAACCAGGAGACCCACCGCAGAGATTAGGCGAATCTGGCGATCGGTATAGCGGTGCGGATCGCGATGCTGCAAGTTGATCACGCCGACAAGCCGGCCACGGCTGAGCAGCGGAACGGAAAGAAAGGCCTCAAAGCGATCCTCAGGCAGAT
>QHYR01000144.1 GCA_003223315.1 Acidobacteriota bacterium
CTGCTCGAAGAGGTTCGGGAGCGCATCGCTCGGACGGTCTCGCGATCTTAGGAGTTCCGCCGTGGTTTCCCGCCGGGTCATTTTTTGGGACGTCGACACCCAAGCCGATTTCATGCTGCCGGGCGGCAAACTTTATGTTCCCGGTGCCGAAAAGCTGATCCCAAGCTTGAAGCGGCTTACCGATCAGGCCCGTAAGGATCGCGTTTTCCTTGTTTCCGACGCTTGCGTGCATGCGCCGGATGATCCGGAGTTTCAGCGATTTCCGCCGCACTGCGTGCGCGGCACTTCCGGAGCGGAGATCATTCCCGAGACGATCGCGCAGAGATTTCTGATCCTGCCGAACCGGCGGGAGGCCACCGTTCCGAAGGATTTGTCGCCCTACCAGCAGGTCATTCTCGAAAAGCAGACCCTCGACGTCTTCGATAATCCCCTCACGGAAACCGTGATCGAGCGGCTGAAAACATTCACCGATGCTGATGCCGAGTTCGTCGTTTTTGGAGTGGTCACCGAATACTGTGTGCGCTGCGTCGCAAAAGGCTTGCTCGAGCGCGGACGGCGCGCCTCCCTGGTGGAAGACGCCATCAAGAGCTTGAAAGCAGAAGACGGAAAAAGCGCGCTGGCTGAGATGAACTCCCTGGGAGCCAGAATGACCACTACGCGCGAGGCGATCGATTCGCTGGGCGTGTCGAAAGCGACGCAAGTGTAAGTTCGGGAGCTCAGCCGCTATAGGGTCTTGATGTAGGAAATCAGCGCACGAACCTGCTCAGGCTTCATGGTCTCCTTGAAACCGGGCATGTTCTTGCCTCCGGCTTCGATCCACTTGGTCAGGCTGGCGTCGGTCACCTTCTTTCCGTCAGAAAACGAGAGCCGCGGATATAGGCCTTGCAGTCCGGGCCCGATCTTCTGAGCTGTGGTTTCCGTGAAGTGGCAGGAGGCGCAGTGCTGTTGAAAGAGGTCTTTGCCCGAAACGTTCTGTTGGGCCTCGGAGGCGGAAGCGGCTGATTTTCGAATCGAGCTATTTTGCGAGGCCTGGGCAGATGCGGCGGTTGGCGAAAGCATGATGGCGATCAGCGCCGCCAGCAACATGCTTGCTGCGCCGCCGTCCTTTGATAGACCCCCTTTCCTACAAGGTTTCAAGGTTCCCTCTGAATGCTAATCGGCCGGCGACGAATCCGCAGCCGCAACGGGTTTAAACACTATATTGTAAATCCACATCAGCAACGTCGTCGCGAATCCTATCGCGGAAACCACCCACCACATTTGCTCGGGGCGATGCAGTACATCACCAAAATAGTGCACCAGATATCCCCCCAGCTTGCCGCCGATCAGATAGCCAATGGCAATGGGAAGAAAGGCGTACCCCATATAAGTGCCCTGTTGTCCGGGCGGCGCCAGGCGCGAGATGTATTCGTAATATCGAGGCGATTGCGTGATTTCGCCAAGCGCCAGCACGAAAAGCGCCGCGATCACGAACGCTGTGCTTGCATGCAGCAGCAGGATCAGCCATGAAAAGCTGGAGATCAGAATGCCGACCGTCATGGCGGTGAAAGTTGGGATCCTGCGCGTGAGATAACTCACCACTATTTGAAAGAGGATTACCGTGGCTGGATCAACCGATAGCAAGAGATCGATCTTGGCGTTGGGGTCGACGTATCCGCGGATAAAAAGCGGCAGGGCGATGAATTCCTGCCAAAAAATGATCCAGAAGCCCGAGAAAATCAGCAGAAAAACCACGAACGGCAGGTTTGACAGAACCACCAGCATGTTTCGCAGCGCTGCAATCATCGTAGGAACCGTTCGCTCACTGGAGCGGCCCGGCTCTTTGTAAAAAACCAGCGTGGCAAAGAACATCAGGAACACGAAAAGCGCCGATACGCGAAATACATTTTCGATCCCCAGCGACCTGCGAACGAGAAAAGCGACAACAGGGCCGAGCGTTCCGCCGATATTGACCAGTGTGTAGTAAATGGAATATCCAATGGAGCGCACGGATTCGCTCGATGCGCGCGCAGTCGTCCCGGCGACGACCGGCTTCACAACCGACGGGCCCAGCGCCGGGATCATCAGCACCAGCAGCACGACCCAGAAGAGCGGAAGCGCCTGCCTCAGGGGAGCCATCCAACCCGCCGTCAGAGAGCCCATCAGAAAGTATCCGATTGCCAGGGTCAGATAGGCCAACGCTAGCGATTTCCGAAAGCCAAAGCGATCTGCCAGGCTGCCACCCAGGATCGGCAGAAACCACACCGCGAATCCAAACACTCCCATGAGCGTTCCGGTTTGCTCCGTCGAGAGGTGAAGAGATTCGTGCAGGAAAATGGCCAAGACGGCAGCTTGTCCGTAGTAGGCCACTCGTTCAAAAAGCTCGGTGAGGTTCGCCACCCAGAAGGCCGGTTCAAAGCCGCGACGAATTTCGAGCAGCCGCTCCTTGAAGCGCAGGTGCTCCCTTTCTGCCTGGTTGATGCGTGCCGTGGACATCGTATGCCGTGGACATCTTATAGGATAAGCTGGGCCAAGGGCAGCCAGAGAAACACAGACGCATGAATCCAAAACTGCCATCCATCGTGATCGTTGGGCGCCCCAACGTAGGGAAGTCGACGCTCTTCAATCGGCTCACCGGAACCCGCCGGTCGATCGTCACGGACGAGCCGGGAATCACTCGCGATCGGATTTACGGCACTGCCGCCTGGCGCGGGCGCCAATTCGAGGTGGTCGATACCGGCGGTCTGCTGCCCGACGACCGCGCTGCCATCCCCCGCGAGATTTTCAAGCAAGCGCAAGCCGCGATAGCCGACGCAACCGCGCTCGTGCTCGTGGTCGACGCTCGTGCCGGTGCCACTCCGCTCGATTTGGAGCTAACCCGGAATTTGCGGCGAACGGGCAAGCCCTTCGTCGTCGCCGTCAACAAAGTGGACACGCAGCGGCAAGAGGATCTTGCGGCGCAGTTTTACGAAATTGGCGCGGAGATATTTCCTCTCTCCGCCGAGCACGGGTTAGGCGTGGACAATCTCCTCGATGCATTGACGCGCGATTTTCCAACGCCAGCCGAAGCCGACGGCGGTGCTCCGGAAACAACGGAAGTGCAGGTGGCCATCATCGGCCGGCCGAACGTCGGAAAGTCGACTTTGCTGAATCAATTGGCCGGCGCGGAGCGCTCCATTGTCTCTGCCGAACCCGGAACCACCCGAGATGCCGTGGACACGGTCGTGCTCCGCAGCCAGAAAGGCTATCGCTTTATCGATACGGCAGGCATTCGGCGCAAAGGTAAAACCGAGCTGATCGCTGAGAAGCTGAGTGTAATCATGGCCCGCAAGCATCTGGAACGCGCGGACCTGGCTCTATTGGTGGCTGACGCGGCCATCGGTGTTACCGCGGGTGACGCAACCATCGCCGGCTACGCCCAGCAGTCGGGTCGCTCCGTAATCGTGGTCATGAATAAGTGGGATCTGGCGCTCGAAAAAGCTCAGGAGGCCGCTCAGGAGGCGCGGAAGCAGCGCGGCAAGCCGCCACAAGAGGAACGAAGTCGAAATGCGAAGCAGTTCTCGGCAGATCCAAAGCAATTAGCCGCCAACTACGAAATCCTCGTGCGCGAGAGGCTTAAGTTTCTGCCCTATGCGCCAATCATTTTTGTCTCCGCGCTGACCGGCGAACACGTCGAAAAACTCTACGGCCTCATCGATCACGTCGCTGAAGCACGGAAGCGGCGAATCTCCACTGCCGAACTGAATCGCTGGCTGGCAAGTGTGGACCTGGCGCGTGGAACTTCGCCCGCGGCCCGCCGCGT
>QHYR01000145.1 GCA_003223315.1 Acidobacteriota bacterium
CGTGTTTACCTTGATATCGATTCCTACACCCATCGCCTGCAGTGCTTCCACCCCCTGTTTGGCCTGGGCACCCCACTGCCCATTGGGATCGAGTTCGATGGCTTTTTGATAGGCATCTTGGGTTCCCGGCTGCAATATGGGCACCAGCTTATCGCCCTCTTGCTTGAAGTCCATCGTATTCACGAGCGCCGCGCCTAGCAAATACCATGCTTGCGCGTTCTTAGGATCGGCGCCCGTGGCTTTCTTGAGCGGGTCAACGGATTCTTTGATACGCCCGCTGTTGTAGAGCCCGATAGCGAAATTCCGCCAATACATGGCCGTATTCATGGGGTCCAGTTCGATGGCCTTCTGGTAAGCCGACAGGGCATCGTCGATTTTTCCGGTCCTGGCCAGAGAATTTCCCAAGTTGTTGTAATAGCTTGGGTCCGGCTTCAGCGCGACCGCCTTTGCATAGGCGCCCGCGGCATCGGAATACTTGTTACCGATCTCGTAAGCCTCGCCTAGCCTGGCCAGAACGATATTGCGGTTCGGATCGTTCTCCGCTGTTTGTTCGAGCGCGGCATTGAACTCGGTGACTGCGGTGCCGGTCGTTTGGTCGACCTGGCCCTGCGCGGACGCCTGTTGATCCTTGGGCATCTTGTCGACTTGGGCCCGCGTCTGCTTGGCTTGTTCCAAGGCCGCGTTACCCGCGTCGAAATGCTGCTTCATGGCCACAAACTTGGCTTTGGCCTCTTCATTCTTTTTGGCCGCCTCTTCCGCCTTTACCGACTCCTGGGTCTGCAGCTCCTTGAAATTGAAATCCTGCTGGGTATCCTGTCCGGCCGCAAGTTGCACGATCTGCGAATAAGCCGCCTTGCCTTGCACTTTGACGTCGATCGAGTAAGTGCCTGCGGCTAAGTTGCCGCTGCGATAGCGGCCCTGGGAATCCGCAGTGAAGTCCGTGCTTTGGCCGGTGGTGCTATTTCGCACCGACACGACCACGCCGCCAAAGGGATTTCCCGATATATCCAGGACCTGACCGTGAATTCTGGCCGGTTTGTCTTTCTCTTGTGCCGCCGCGCTGATGGCAAATCCCGCCGCGAGGGATAGCGCGCACACGAGGACCATTACGATCTTGGTTCTCTTTAGCTGCTTCATAGATCGACTTCCTCCTCCCACCGGCGGGTGCGCCGGATACATGCAAATAATGTTCTTCTATTATCGCCTAACTATGTCATCTTGCAACCGGTACCCGGTACGGTATCGCATCGGGAACCCCGGCTTCGGCAAAAGCCTGCAATCTCAGACGGCAACTGTCGCAGACGCCGCAGGCAGCGTCTTCATACTGATAGCACGACCAGGTGAGTTCGAGCGGCGCGCCGAGTTCAAGTCCCTTCCGGACAATGGCACTTTTTCTCATTGCGATAACCGGGGTGACAATCGCGATTTGCGTTTCCGGCCGCGTCCCAACATTCGCCAGTTGCTCAAACACGCGGTAGTACTCGGGACGGCAATCCGGATAACCGGAACTGTCTTCCGCCACTGCACCGACAAAAATGGTATTCGCGCCAATGACTTCCGCCCAGCTCACGGCCACGGAAAGAAAGTGGGCGTTGCGAAAGGGAACGTACGTCACCGGAATCGAATTTCCGGCCACTGGCGCGTGCGGCTTACCTTCCGGTACGCTTATCTGCTCATCCGTAAGGGCCGAGCCTCCGATTTCCTTCAAGTGCTTTAGATGCACGATCAGCCGCTCGCGAACCCCAAAAAAATCAGCAATCGCCTGGAATGCCGCTCGTTCTCTGCGCTCGGTACGCTGTCCGTAGCCGGCATGTAAGAAGGCCAACTGGTGTGACGTCCTCGCGATGGCTGCGGTTACGCACGAATCCATACCGCCGCTTACGAGGACCACCGCTTTCGACTTTTCCGCCATCTTATCCGACGTCCTCGACTTCACACGCCGCGCGTGGAGGGATGCCAAATGAATTTGTGCAACTGCAAACCTAGACGCACGGGCAAGCGATCCGCCAGGATCCATTCGGCAAGGAGTCGCGCATCAAGTCCTCTCCACGATCCATTGGGGTCAGGGAAAACCGGTGAGAACAATACTTGCCGGACGCGGCCTGCCAACTCGTGCCGGGCGGAAAAATCCCTGGCGAACTCATAGTCATGGCGGCTGCCGATGACAAACTTAATCTCGTCCTTACTGTCGATCACCTCCAGATTATCGAGCAGAAATGTACCGCCTTCACCCGAGTCAGGGCACTTCACATCCACAATTTTCACGACCTCTCGCGGCAGGATACCCACGAAGCGCTCGCCGCTGGTTTCCACGAGAACCGTGTACTTCTCGGCGGTCAGCCGTTGCGCGAGCCCGATCGCATCCGGCTGGAGCAGAGGCTCACCCCCGGTCAGCTCCACAAGCAAAATCTCGCCCCTCCGTAACTGCGGCGCAGGTCCATCGGAAGCACACGAAGCACCGCCAGAGAGCTCGTGGATGCGTTCGAGCACGTCGTCAATGCTCATTCTGATTCCGCCGTAAAACGCGTACGCCGTGTCGCACCAGGCGCAGCGCAGGTTGCATCCGGTAAGACGCACGAAAATACACGGAAGGCCGGCATAGGTGCTTTCGCCTTGAATGGAGCGGAAGATTTCCGTGATCTGCATCATGAATTGCCGCGCCGCCGGGATTTGCGCCTCTGATACTGCCGCACGATCAATATTGCGGCAACGAATGCACCCGCCGTGCCCAGAAAAGGACCGCCATGAATTGGCATGCCCAGATGGCGAAGAAGAATCACATAGCCTACGCCAACCAAAACCGCGGGAATCACGATTAGAAAATAGGCTCGACGCACGTCACGATCCTCTCAGGGTATATAGGTTGCCGACGTCTCGTCGGTTTCCCAGACGGTGATGCTTTTGATTCGAGGCGCATTCGGCATTTGGCGCATCTGTATGGAAGCCTCATCGTAAAGAAACTTGGCGATGTTTTCGGCAGAAGGGTTGATGGCATCGAAGGGAGCCTGGTCATTCAGGAACTTATGGTCGACATCAGCGATGAGATCCCGCAGGATTCGTTTGAGGTGGACGAAATCAAAGAGCAAGCCGATCGAATCGAGTTGTTCGCCCTGGACGTTGACGCGCACGCGGTAGTTGTGGCCGTGCGGATTCTCGCACTTGCCTTTGTACCCGCGTAGTGCGTGCCCGGCAGAAAATGTTTCTTCCACGCTGACTTCAAACATTGTCTTTTAGCTGATCGGCCGGTCCGGCAGGGATACTCGCCCTAGCTCGGCGCCTTCATGAAGCGTTGAACTTCAGCGATGTTCCGGGTGAGGCGGTACTCCGGCAGCGATTCGATAAAAATTTTACCATATTGCATACGCTGGATGCGGTTATCGAGGATGGCTAGCACGCCGCGATCTGTTCGCGTGCGAACCAGCCTGCCGAAGCCCTGCTTCAAGGCTAGCACCGCTTCCGGAATTTGATATTCGGCAAAAGCGTTGCGGCCTTCTTCGGTAAGCATGCGCACGCGTGCCGCCACAACGGGATCGGTTGGAACGGCAAACGGCAGCCGGTCGATGATCACG
>QHYR01000146.1 GCA_003223315.1 Acidobacteriota bacterium
CAGGCCGGGAACCCGCGCCGTGCCTCCCGCCAAATAGATTCGCTGAATGTTTTCCCCGCTGGCGGTGGCTCGGAAGAAATCAAAAGTTTTCTGAATTTCCAGGATCAGGATGTCGGAAACCGAACGCAAGATGGTCCCGCGATGCTCTTCGTTCACGCCCGCCACGGCTTCGCCCTTCTTCAGCCGCTCTGCGTCCTCATAGCTAAGATCCAGCTCTTTCTGCAGCGCGTCGGTGTATTGATTCCCGCCCACGGAAACGTCGCGCGTGAAGAGCGGAGCGCCGCCCCGCACGATATTGATATTCATCACGCTGGCGCCAATGTTCAACAGCGCCACGGTCTGGGAGGGGTCGGGATCGTAATTGACCTCGTAGCAGTTCTGAAGCGCGAAAGCATCGATATCGACAACCGTGGGCGTCTTGCCGGCTTGGGCCAGGACGTTCGTGTGGTTCAGAATCTTGTCTTTTTTGACCGCCACCAGCAGCACATCCATCTGTGATTCCGCCGAATCCAGAAGCTGATAATCGAGATTCACGTCGGAAATATCGAACGGGATATGCTGGCTGGCTTCTGATTGAATCCGGTCGTAGAGCTCTTCGTCGCTCATCACCGGCAGGTTTACGCGCTTGACGATCACAGAATGTCCGGAGACAGCCGTGGCTACCGCGCGTGTCTTGATCTCCTGGCGGTCGAATATCGTTCCGATCGCTCCCGCAACAAGCGGGGCGTCCATGATGGCGCCGTCGACCACTGTATCTTGCGCCAGCGGCTCCAGGCCGAAGCTCACCAATTCATAACCCTGCTTGGTACTCTTCAGCTCGACGGACTTGATCGAACTCGAGCCGATGTCGAGTCCCACGATTGGTCTCTGCTTAGGCGTACCGAACATCGCGCAGCCTTTCTGCGAGCCTCAAAGTGTCGACCGGGCCGGCTAGTGCCGTCTGCCCTGCGACTGGCGCATTTTTTCTTCCATCCAGCGGTCCAGCACGGATTTGCGGAATTTCCACCTGCTCCCGAGCTTAAAGGCCGGAACCAGGCCCGTACAGATGTAGCGATAAAGTGTATCGGGCGAAACCCCCAGATAATGTGAAGCTTGGCGCAGGTTCATCACTTCTCTTGATTCACGCATTCCCGCTGGCTACCCCTTGAAGCGGAAGCGAAGGTCCGCTGCCCCCCAGCCGCTCAGGGCCTCCCGCCAGTTCCCGGACGGAAGCCGCTGCCACGCGCGAATGTGGCATCCGGCACGCTAAGTGTCAAGGAAAGCGCAGCGCGCCATTGCTCAAAAAATTGTGGCTTATCAGAAAACACCTAGGGCAAAATACTCGATATGTAGAGTATTGAATCTTCTAGTACCACACTATATAGTGGTTAATTCGGCGGCGTCAGTAAGGCATGTTTTAACGCTTGGCATCCAGGCCCAGATCCCCCCATAGGGCATTTACACGCCCTTTGGTTACCTCATTCATCGTGATTTCATCGGGCCAGGGCCGGTCAAAACCTTCGCTGGCCCATTTTCTTGTGGCATCAATACCCATTTTCGACCCGAAGTCCTGTCTCCTGGCAGCATGGTCCAACGTATCCACCGGCCCCAGCACAAACTGCACATCCCGCTGCGGATCGATGGCGCACAAGGCCTTCCAGGTAACTTCCCGCCAGTTCTGCACGTTTACATCATGATCCACTACAACCACTACTTTGGTAAGCATGGCTTGCCCCAAAGACCAAATCGCATTCATGATCTTCCGGGCCTGCCCGGGATAAGATTTGCGGATCGCCACGATCATCAGATTGTGGAAGATACCTTCGGCGGGCATGGCGATATCCACAATCTCCGGATATTGCATCTTCATGACAGGCAAGAAGATGCGCTCGACGGCATGTCCCATGTAGAAGTCTTCCTGCGGCGGCGGACCGACGATCGTCGTCAGGTACAGAGGATCGCGCCGGTGGGTCACACAGGTGACGTGAAAAACGGGATACTCTCCCTCCAGCGAATAAAAGCCGGTGTGGTCCCCAAAAGGCCCTTCCACGCGCAACTCCGAAAGATCGACATAGCCTTCCAGGACAATTTCCGCCTGCGCCGGAACCTCCAGCGGACACGTCTCGCAGGCCGCCATCTCCACCGGTTCGCGCCGCAGAAATCCCGCAAACATCATTTCGTCGAGATCAGGGGGAATCGGCAGAATCCCTGCCAGACACGTGACGGGATCCGCGCCAATCGCCACTGCGACATCGATCCTACCGACGCGATCTTCCGCCCGCGCCCGGCGGAAATGCTCCGCGCCATGTTTTTGCGTTTGCCAGTGCATTCCCGTGGTTTTCTCGTCGAACACCTGCATTCGATATACGCCCACGTTTCGTTTTCGCGTCTCGGGATTGCCTGTAATCACCAGCGGCCAGGTGATAAAGCGCCCGGCATCTTTCGGCCAGCACTGCAGAATTGGGAATTCCAGAAGCGAGAAGTTGTCGCGGCGCACAACCTCTTTGCAGGGCGCCGTCTTGACCGTCTTCGGGAAAAATGAACCGAGTTCCGCGAGCTTGGGTAACATCTTAATCTTGTCCAGCAGCCCTTGCGGCGCCTGGAGATCGAGAAAGCCGAGAATGCGGCTGGCAACGTCATCGAGCGAGTTGCTTTCAAGTGCCAGGTTGATGCGACGTTCGCTGCCAAGCAGATTGATCACTAGAGGTGTGCGAGATCCCTTCGGGCGTTCGAAGAACAGGGCCGGGCCGCCAGCGCGCGTAACTCGCTGAGTGATTTCGGTAATCTCCAGCACAGGATCAATCTCTGCCGAGATGCGCTTCAGTTCGCCTGCCGCTTCCAGGCGCGTTATGAATTCCCGCAGGTCCTTATAGGCCACAATGGCCCTCCCGAATTTGCCTCCGCTGAAATAAAGTAGCCGCACAGCGTAGCACGATTTATGAGCGGCTCTTCGCGAAGCTTTCGTTACGAAAACCCGATCAAAAATGTTCATCGATGCAAGCTACAAGCCTCCCGTGCCGGCCCATAACCCCCCCAACGTCGCTCCAATGCAGGCTTGCCGAAATCACGATAGGTTTGGTAGGGTAAGCCCGAGCGGGCGTGGTTCAATGGTAGAATAGCGGCTTCCCAAGCCGCGGACGTGGGTTCGATTCCCATCGCCCGCTCCATAAAACCCGATGATTCAACTGTCCTTGCGCCGCTAACTTACCAAAATCCGCCCGGAAAATGGTCCGTTTTGGACTGAAGTTGGAGTGCGCCGGGATAAACCGGCGTGAAGTCGCGAATGCAAGAGTCGTACAGGTAAGGCGTAGCGAGCCAACCTGGCCCCGAGTCATGCGCGGGCAGTCGCAAGGCTGCACGTGAAACGTTGACAGGGGAACATGCCGACCATGATGTTGCTGGCGAAGAGCGTGGAGCATTCCACTCCCACGTTGAAACGGCGTCGCTTAGAAGCAAAAGACGCCCTTCCAAATTCACATTCCTGGACTCAGTTTGGACTCGTGCCTTTCGAGTCCGGCCTATCGCCTGAAAGTTTACGTCCGATACTCAGGGGCGCTTGTCTGGCACCCTGATTCATAGCATCTGGTACACGGCCGAGTGTTCATTAGCAGACGGGCCCTTTTCTCAGCGCACACCACATCCATACGTCTTGACAGGAAAGTAATAGAAAGAGCATTGTTTCCGCCGTGAGTTCTCTCCTCTCCGCTACGTTCGTTTGCGAAGTTTGCCGCAAAGAGACGAAGTTTCATGCCTGATATCGTTTAACGCTAGAAATATGAACCTACGATTTTGCTGGTCCTATCGGTAAGACCCTGTACTTCCCCTTATATGCGCCTGAATGGCGATACCCGGCCTTTCGTCTTGGACGATCAGACTGCCTTCTATCAGTCAATGTGAAAGCTTTAGTCCTGGAGCACTAAGGTTAGTCCCTTATTGTGCAGACGCGCCTCTATAGCGTATTCGTATCATGGCATTGCCGGGGCCGCAGTCCCACCCTCCGGCCTAGCCTTGCCAGAGGCGATGTGCCGATACCAGCCAAGATCCTCGTAGTCGATGACCACCAGTTTGTACGCCAGACTTTGCGTGCATTGCTGCGGCAGCAATCTCATTGGAAGGTCTATGAGGCGGAAAACGGCAAGGCCGCTCTGGATCGCGCACGCGAAAGTCAAACCCGATGTGGTTGTTATGGACATTGTAATGCCTGAGATGAGCTGTATTCTGTTTTCATCTAAGCCCTCATTGGTTCGCAAACATGACCAACGAGAAAGCACCCGCCTCAGGTCATGTCGCTGATCGCAGGACGCATCCGCGATATGTCTTCACTGCCGATCCAGAAATTGCTGAACCCAAAACGGGCGCGAGGACCGAAGCACGCATCACTGATATAGGCCAACGGGGATGTTATGTTGAAACCCCTCGATCATTTCCCCTGGGAACAGCAATAAGAGTACAGGTCATCCAAGGTAATTCTGTACGTTCTTTCGGGGCTGTGGACGTTGATCGCTTTACCGCGGAAACGAAGCAACCGAATTCTGGAAGCGCTGTTCCCAATTCTCCGGCGCTTTTTAGGGATTGAGCCATATCCAGAAACTCGGACAGTTGAGGAAAACATGGCTCTGACGTGCACTACTTTCTTTTGCCGCCGGTGCCGTAAAGAAACGAAGTTCCTTCCGATTCATTTCGCGGTCGCCGCTACGGGCGTGAGCAGGGCTTCATTTTATCGCTGGATGGAGCGCCGCTTTATTCATTATCGGGAATTGCCTACCGGCCACCGAATGCTCTGTTTGGATTCGATCAGAAAAGTCGCTGCGATTGACTTGCGGCTGCTTGCGACGTTGGTCAAAAACTCTCAGCCTGGTGGGTCCACGAAAAGAATAAAACCGAGTGTCTAATAGTGTCTTATAGTATCTCAAAATGTATCACCTCAGAATATACTTGACATCATTGCTAACAAAGGCGTACCGTCCACGCCGTTCGTAGGGTGAATGCTGTATCTTCCGCGGCTGTGGATACAGTGAAACCCTGAGACTGCTGCACTGCTTGACTCGATCGTCCCGGCTTTCTCTTACTCAAGGAGCAGCCAGTGTGGTGTGCCTGGATCAACGCAATCAGCCTGAAAGCGTTGTAAGCGGCTTTTCCGAACTGCCGAGCCGAGGAGGGTCCGCTGATGCAGTCGAAGACCAGTAAACCGATTCTTATCTTCTCCCTCTTTCTTTTGATCTTTCTGGCTTGTGTCGGCTCAGTTCTCGCCGCAGGGCCCACGATTTCGAGCTTATCCCCGACCTCGGGAGCCGTCGGCGCATCCGTCACGATTAACGGTAGCGGTTTTGGCTCAAGTCAGGGCGGCAGCACTGTGAAATTCAACGG
>QHYR01000021.1 GCA_003223315.1 Acidobacteriota bacterium
GCTTGTCGCGTCAGAAACCGAAGGCGTCGATATACCACACGCGATGAACTCAGGGGAAAGCGAAATCACAGCGCCTCATAACAACGCGGGGCTGGATGACCAGATCTCTTCCAGTCGCAGGGGAAGTGTTTTTCTTGACATCCTCTTTTATAGAACGTGATTTTGATTTGTCCCTGGAGAATCGGACCCATGCCTAGCGGGAATGGCAGTTTCACGAAAGACGCTCGACCGATGTTTCACGTGAACATTTTCGGTTCGCGCAGCAGTCTTCGCAGTGAATAGAGTCGCGCTTCGCGAATTGTTTTGCGCGCAAAGACGGGCCTTCCAAGAAAAGTGCCCCAGGGCTCCCGCGCCTTCTTTATCTTGTTTATCTAGGCGCTTGCGCGCTGGCGCGGGGCGCCCTGGGCTACAAGCTTCTATGGGGTGGCGCGCTCTTTGTAGATGAAGGCGCCGGCGAGCGACGCCAGGATGAGTTCGACGAGACCTACGATCGTAGTGATCGCCACTAGCCGGGAAGGAAATAGAGCCATTGCCCAGCTCAGTAAGTTTGGAAAAAGGTAGCCGATCACCCAATAAGCGAAGCCGGTCAGTACTGCGGTTCCAGGACCCGCACCGAAGCGAGTTCGCGCAGCCGCATAGAGCCAGATGGCGCTGATCCCCACCAAAAAGCCCCACACGATGAAGATGGGAACTGCGCTCGGCGGCATTTGGCGCCCAAGGTTTTGCATGGCTGCGGCCCAATCCGCCGCCAGGACTCTGCCGTTGGTGACATATTCGAAAATGTTAATGATGATCCCCGCCACGATCCCGCCTGCAATGACGCGGCCCCAATTGATTTTTCCCATGGTTTGCCTCCTGTTGACTCAGAATTCCATGGTCGGTCCCGCTTAGACTGGTTACGTGAGAAAGCCGTTGCCCGCACAACAAGTGTTGGATTGCCGGATGGGCCGAGGCCCGCTGCGAATGGGGAGAGTGTACGACGACCACCCCAACATGCGCAATGGGACAAAGAGTGACGATACAGGCGTAAACTCTTTGCTTCTTTGCGGTTCTTTTCCGCCCTACATATCGCTTTGGAACATGTGTCTGGTCGGTTAATTGACCGGCCCTGACCGGCACGATAGCCTTTGAAAAGTTGCGCCATTTCTCGCGCCCACCGGGTCCAGCTCCGGTTTCAGTCCTGCTCCGCGCAAGCATCTGCCAAGGAGAGTGGTGTGATTTTCCCCTGTCGAAAACTTGCCTACGGCTCTACTGTAATCATTTTTATTCTGGGCTTGTTCCTCAGCTTGCTTTCGAGCGCATTGGGGCAACAGAACGTTTGGGATGAGCTGAACGCGCGCGTCGATTCGCTCTACCGGCAGGGGAGATATGCGGAAGCGGTTCCGGCGGCCCAGAAGCTTGTGGATTTCGCGGAGGAGAAATTCGGCACCAAGGCTCCCAACGTGGCCTCGAGTCTGAATAAGCTGGCCGTGCTCTACGAAGAAGTGGGAAATTTCACTGACGCCGAGCCTCTTTACCGGCGGGCGCTGGAGATTCGCGAGCAGGCGGCCGGGCCAGACAATCCGGAAGTCGCCGCCAGCCTCAATAATCTGGGGGCGCTTTACGCTGACCAGGGCAAATACGAGCAAGCCCAGGCGATTTACGAACGCGCGCTGGCGATCCGCGAAAAAGCACTTGGCGCGGACAATCCCGATCTGGCCACAAGCCTGAACAATCTGGCGGTGCTCTACGATCTGGAAGGGCGAGAGGCCGATGCCTTGCCGCTATATCAGCGCGCGCTGGCCATTCGCGAAAAGGTGTTGGCTCCCGATCATCCCGAAGTGGCCAAGAGCTTGATGAATCTCGCCGGCCTCTATCGCGACGCGCGGCGCTACGAGGAGGCCGAGCCGCTTTATCGGCGCCTGCTGGCGATCGATGAAAAAGCGACCGACGAAAATAACGCCGGCGACGAGCAGAGCGAGCTTGCGAGTACGCTCGACGATCTTGGATCCATCTACCTGGCCGAAGGTAAGTACGCGCAAGCCGAACCGATCTATAAGCGAGCCGCGGCGCTGGCCGACCGGAATTTTTCCAAGGAGCCGCTCGCGGCAACCATCTTCAGCGACTTTGCGCGGCTGGATGTGGCGGAGGGGCATTACGCCTCGGCCGAGCCGCTGGATATCCGCGCCCTCCGGATCCTGGAAGAAGATTTCGGCTCCAGCAGCTCGCGACTGGCGCCGATTCTCGGCGGGTTAAGCGAGGTTTTTTACCTGCAGGGACGTTACACGGAAGCCACATCGGCGTTGCAACGTGAGCTGGCGATTCAGGAAAAAGTGCTCGGTGCGGACGATCCCGAGCTTGCTTCCATTCTCGACAATTACGCCGCCGTGCTGCTCAAGACCAATCACACCGCGGAAGCAGCGCAAGCCGAGGCACGCGCCAAAGCTATCCGCGCGAAAGCGACCGCCGCCGCGAGCAGCGATCCGGCCAACTGAGCGCATCCCGCGGCACGACTTTTAGCCCTTCGCTGGGCTTGCCTCGGACAGCGGCAAAGCCCTATATTGTCGAATATGTTTTGGCGGACTGCATGTTCGTCCGGCCTCCTTTTGATTTCACTCTGGCTGTATCCTGCGTCGCTTCGTGCTCAAGTAAACCAGCCGCCGTCTCCATGCTCTTCTTCGTCTCCGAAATCGGATAGTGCGCCAGCACAACCTGGGGGTGATCATCCTAAGGTCGTCATCGATGAAGTCAGATTCGATGGGCCCATACGTCTGCCGGATTCGGTTGTGAACGCGGCGATCGCGGAGGCCAACGATGCGGAGTTGGATGCGACTAGTGAGACATGGGCGAATCAATTCGCCGAGGCTGGAATCAGGGCTGCATGGCAGGATCGCGGGTATTTTAAGGTAACGGTAAAGCCGGGAGAAGTGGAGTCCCTCGGGGGCGATTCGCATGAGCAGCATTTTCGTGTCATCGTTCATATCGACGAGGGCTTGCAATACCATCTCGGCGATTTGACGTTCGCAGACGCCAAGGCCTTCTCGCCGGGTGAACTGCGAGACGTTATTCCTTTGCGAGAAGGAGAGATCTTCGACATTTCGAAGATCCGGGGCGGCATCGAAGCGCTGACCAAAACATACGCGGCGATCGGATTCATCGATTTCACGGCGGTTCCGAGAACAGAAATCGACGACAAACTGCAGCGGATTTCGCTTACGCTTGAACTCGATGAGCAGAAGCAGTACCGCATTGAAGATGTTAATGTGATCGGACTTGATCAAACACTCGAAGGAGTTCTAAGGTCTCAGCTCGTTCCGGGCGAGGTCTTCAATCCAGCAGTTATCGATGACTTTGTGAAGCAGAATCGATCGTCTTTACCCGTGAACCTGCGCCAGGAGGACTATCTGCAAGCGAAGCGGGATACGCGGCTTGGAATCGTCGATCTTTCGTTTGATTTTCGTGGTTGCCGTGAGACAACGCGTTGAAGGATGGAGGCCAGGTAATGAGGGATCGGGTGGCACTGCTGATTATTTCGAGCTTGGTGCTTTGCTGGGGGTTGGGCATGCGCGGCAGGGCCGCGGCGCAGGAGTCTCCGGCGCTGATCGCCAAGACTCCCATAGCGTTGAAGAACGTCGAAGGACGCATCAATCACTTTTCGCTGACGGTATCGGTTCAGTCCGGCGTGAGCGTAGTCGATGTCGGGACGGTATCCGTCACGGTGCCGTAACTTTATTGCGCGGGCGTGCTGGGCCGGAAAAAAACGATCCGCTGAAACTCCGAGACTAATAAGCCATGGCGTTGCGAGTGAAGGGCGGACCCGGAGCTTTGCCTTCGGCACACGCTTTGAGGCGAAACATCAACTCCCCCAGGTCGTGTTGCAAGAAACAAAATAATCTGTCTCGGCTTTCCAATCGGCTTGGGCAAATCGCAGCATGGTGCCGCCGTTTTTGGATGTGGTGTCAAATACCAGCCGCGTACCCGTCCATTCCTGGCCGGATTCGCAAAGCCATTCGGCTCTTTGCGGCGGCGCCAGGCGCGCGGGGGTTAGCCGGTAAACCGTAGCGCGATTGAAAAAACCCAGCTCCACAGTATGCGCGGCCTTATTTTCCGTCACGCCTTCGCTCCACCATTGAGAAAAACCGTGAGGGGTGGAAACCAGCGTATGAACGCGCTCGGCTGGCGCAGCAATGAGTATGGCATTCCGAATCTGGGGCAAGACGCCTCCTCGAAGTGGCTCGATTGAGTCGAGACGATACCAGAAATCGTCCGACACCAACACCTGGCGCCGCTCCGCGCGTCGGCCCGGCTGCGCTTCAAAATCCTCACTGCCACATGCGCCTGAATCCGGCGTATTCTCGTGCATGAATGCGGATGCGGAGGAAGCGACACATGAATCCGAAACAAGCACGTGAGCCAGAAGCAGCCAGAAAGATCGCGAACGAGATTCCCGGATATACGTACGGGACTGCCGAAGCAGCCAGATCGCCTGTTTCGCTCGCCGACTTAGAACTTTTGAAAAAGACGGTGAATTTCACCGAGGAAGACCAGAGGTATCTGCGCATGGCCGGCGAGGTGCTGGCGAGCCAAACTGAGGAAGTAGTGAAGAAATGGCGGGGCGTCATTGCGGCCAATCCACATCTGGCCCAATATTCGCTGGGCCCCGAAGGAAAACCGGACGCGCACTATTCCGCCGACAGCGGACTGCGGTTTCGACAATGGATTCTCGATACCTGTTTCCGCAGCTACGACCAGGATTGGCTCAATTATCAGCAGGAGATCGCTCTGCGTCACACCAGTGTGAAAAAGAATACGACCGACCACGTGGAATCGGCAGCTTATATTCCGCTGAGGTATGTGATCGCGTTCACCGCAATCATCAATGATGCCATCAAGCCATTTTTAGCGGCTAAGGGGCACTCGCCGGAGGAGGTCGAGAGAATGCACCGTGCGTGGTGCAAGTCCGTGCAATTGCAGATTGCCTTGTGGAGCCAGCCTTACGCAGACAGCAACGTCGCGCCGGATCAGTGGTAATCAAGTCTGCGAAATCTCATGTGGGGGCTATAGAACTGTCACCACGGAAAAGAGCGGATTATGCGAGCGATTGTCTTGGCGGCTTTTACTCTCCTGCTTTTTCTCGGCGCTCGATCTTCCATTATCGTGAGCGGCGCCCAAAACGCCCCGCCCCGCACTGCCGATACTCAAGTCGGCCGGGGACGCTATCTCGTCGAAGAGGTAGCGAAATGCACGGAGTGCCATACGCCTCGCGATGCGCAGAATCAACTCGATCGTTCGCGCTGGCTTCAGGGCGCCTCGATCTGGATCGAGCCGGTGCGCCCCGTCACTAAATGGGCTCAATTTGCGCCGCCGCTCGCGGGGTTGCCCAGTCTTAGCGACGAACAGATGGAGCGCGTCCTGGAAAAAGGCGAATCGGCGAACGGGAGAGAGATTCAGCCGCCGCTGCACATCTATCACCTGAGTCACAGCGACGCGCAGGCTATCATCGCTTACCTGCGTTCTCTACCAAGGGCCACCAGCCACTGATCTGCTAGAGAATACATTTCCTACGGAAGATTCGCGGGTAGACAAGGTACTCAGCGGTGTGTATTCTTCGGCCTCCGGCAGGGAAAAGATCGGCTAGTTCAGTGGAAATATCCGAGGTGCTAGGCTTCGTTAGAGCCGAATCCAGGAGGAGCGCAATGGAAATTCACAGCGAGTTTGTAACCACCAAGGTGAGCGACGGCACGTCCATGCGGCTATACGTGGCGCACCCGGCCGGTGCGGCGGCTGCACGCGGTTTGCTGGTCATGCAGGAAGCTTTCGGTATTAACGCGCATATCCGCGACGTTACTGAACGCTTCGCGCGAGAAGGATTTTTGGCTGCAGCACCCGAGCTTTTCCATCGCACCGGCGCTGGATTCGAGGGCAGGTACGACGATTTTCCCTCGGCTATGGTTCATTTGAAGGAACTGCGCGATCCGAACATGGAAGCTGATTTTCGAGCCGCTTACGATTGGCTGCGCGCCAATGGTGTTGCCGCAGGCTCTCCCATCGCGGCAGCCGGCTTCTGCATGGGAGGCAGAGCCGCGTTTCTGGCGGCGATCACGCTGCCGCTGGAGTGCGCGGTTTCTTTTTACGGCGGCGGCATTGCTCCGAATCCGACGAATCCGGGCCTGCTGAATCGCGTAAAGGATTTGAAGGCCCCGGTCCTGCTTTTCTGGGGCGGGCGGGACCAACACATTCCAGTGGATCAAAGACGTGCGGTGGCGGATGCTTTGAAAAACGCAGGAAAGAATTATGTGAGCGTGGAATTTTCTGAAGCCGATCACGGATTTTTCTGCGACGCGCGCCCGAGCTACAGCCCGGTGGCGGCCGCGCAAGCCTGGCCGCTTACTTTGGCGTTCCTCAACACGTACACTGCGGCTCGAGAGCAGCGTGCCTCGGCGCGGTCGTAGCATTTAACAGAGGTATTGCTGCAGAAGCTTTGCAGCCACTAAGCCACCCGATCACGCTTTAAGCGAATCGAGTCTGGGCGGCATCTCCAGGAAAGAGCGCGCGACGTGCCACAACTGGTGACGATTTAGCCCGAGCACAAGAGAGTGCGCCATGCCCGGCAAGATCGCAAACTGCCGGTCCGAATTGACCAGCTTGCGGTAAAAATTGAGGCAGTCCTCGTCAGTGGCGATACCGTCGTATTCGCCACGCGCAACGAGCACCGGCGCGTGAATTTTTTGCGGGTCGATGACCGGCAGATTAGCGGTCATATCGAGGTATGTGCCGGTGGGAACGCTATCGCCGAAACGCAGTTCCGCGTCCGCGAGCGCGTCGCCCACGGCGGGATCGGAAGTGCCGCTCTTATCGCGGGTAAAAATGCTGTGGACCATGGCGCGGTCGCGCGGGCGGCGGTTGTGGGTGCGATAGAACTCGAGCTGCTTGGCGCGATCGGCAAGCGTTGGCGAACCTTCACCCGTATAAGTGAGAGCGGTAAGGACCAGGCGATTAACGCGCTGGGGCTGTTCCATGGCGTAAGCGCCAGCGCGAAGCGCGCCCGATGATTCGCCAAAAAAATGATAACGCTGCTGGCCCGTTTCGCGCGCCACCACTTCCACCGCCGCTTTTAGATCCTCGACGCCATCGGCGATGTTGGAGTTGCCCTCACCGGCTGACGATCTGCCATATCCCGCGAAATCCATGGTCCACACATCGAATCGATACTCGGCGAACTTGTTCATCAAAGAGTACTCGCCGTGGCCGGGGACATTAAGATCGAAGCTCGGCCGGGCGGAAATGGATGAGCCGTGTACCAGGAAGAGCACGGGCTCGGCCACCTCGCGTGAATGCGGCGCATTCAGGCGCTTGCGGAAGAGGTTCAGCTTGAGATGGCCGCGTTGAGCCCAATACTCGTTGCTCCAGATTTTTTTGTCCGCGGGAGCTGATGGCGCTTCGTCGTCCTTTTGAGTCGTGGCCTTCGGTGCGGCCAGTGAGTTTCGGCTCAGGAGGCTCAGGAAGGTCGAACCCGCGCCAAAAAAGCCTAAACGGTGCAGAAAAGAACGGCGAGAGGATTCGGAAATGCCGGGCGTCATCATGTGCCTCCTGACGTGGAAAGGCGGAGGCGGCTCAATTCCAGAGCAACGTGTGAGCTGCCGCAGCTTACGATACTCTCATCCGAGAGTGGATCGCAATACGGAAGCCAGTATGTCACACATTACGTCACAAATTCCGACGTGTCCCATCGAGTCATCGGGAAGGGCTCGCGACAGTAACGATGTGTCAGCGGACGGATGAACCTGATAGCATTCCACGACTGAGTGCCCGCTCTTTCATAAGCGCAAAGAAAACAGGAACCAAAATCAGGACGTGAATCGTTGAGGTGATCATTCCTCCCACGATTGGAGCGGCAATTGGCTTCATTACATCTGAACCGATTCCTGTTTCCCAAAGAATTGGAACTAGACTTGCTAGCACTGCGAATACTGTCATGAGTTTGGGGCGAAGGCGCTGAACCGCTCCTTCAATGACCGCAACTTCGATGTCCTCACGTTTGAGCGGAGCGCCGGTTGCTAATCGCCGATTAAGCGCCTCGTGCAGATACACAACCATCACCACGCCTGTCTCGACTGCGATTCCGAAAAGCGCGATATAGCCCACCCACACGGCCACGCTAAAGTTGTACTTGAGAAGCCATTGGAGGATGAGACCGCCGGTCATCGCATAGAACGTCGGAAAAACGAGCACCGTAGCTTCTGTGACGGAGTGGAAGACCATGTAAAGGAGCATGAAAATTACAAAGAAGACCATGGGAAGAATGATTTTCAGGCGCTGCCGTGCCCTCAGTTCAAATTCGTATTCACCGGACCACTGGTATGTGTATCCCGCAGGCAACCACAACTTTTGCTCAAATAGGTTCGAAGCTTGTTGGACGAATCCGCCATAGTCCGTGGTGTTCAGATCAACATAAACGTAACCTGTAAGCTGGCCGTCCTCGTCTCGAATCATCGCGGGCCCTCGTGAGAAAGAAATGCTCGCCACTTGCCCAATTGGGATTTGAGCGCCGGCTGGCGTGGCGATGAGCACGCGGCGAAGCTCGTCTAAGTTGTCGCGGAAGTCGCGCTCGTAGCGCACATTGATTGGATACCTTTCGCGGCCTTCTACGTTTTCGGCGACATTCATGCCGCCGATGCCGGAAGACACCGCTGCCTGCACGTCTGCAATGGTCAGGCCGTACTTGGCGGCTTCGGGGCGATTCACGTCTACATTTATGTAGAACCCCTGGGACACACGCTCGGCAAATACCGAACGCACTTGGGGCACACCGGACAAAATCTGCTGCATCTCGGTGCCGAGTTGCTGAATGCCCTCAAGAGACGGACCTTGGATTTTCAATCCGACCGGCGTCTTGATTCCCGTCAAGGCCATGTCCAAACGGTTTTCAACGGGCATGGTCCAGGTATTACTTAGGCCAGGAAACTGAAGTTTCTCGTCCATATCCCGGATCAATTTTTCGTAAGTCATTCCCACTGGCCATTGCTCACGGGGTTTGAGCATGACGGTTGTGTCGTACATATCCAGTGGAGCGTTATCCGTGGCGCTATCGGAACGTCCAACCGCGCCGAATACCGTCTGGACTTCGGGAAACGAGCGGATAATCCGATCCTGTTCCTGCAAGAGTTTGGAAGCCTCGACAATGGAGATTCCGGGCAGAGACGTTGGCATATACAGAGACGAACCTTCATAGAGCGGCGGCATAAATTGGCTGCCGAGTCTGAACATCAACGGGAACATGAGCGCAAGGAATGCTAGGTTCAAAAGCAGTGTCGTCTTCCGATATTTCAAGCAAAGTCGAAGGACGGGCAGGTACAACGCCTGCGTGATCTTCGAAATGGGGTTTTCTGATTCAGGTCGCAGCCTGCCCTTAATGAACATGAGCATCAATACGGGCACCAGCGTGATGGCCAGCAAGGAAGAGAAACCGACCGCAAGCGTCTTCGTCCATGCCAGCGGCTTAAACATTCGTCCCTCTTGCGCTTCCAGCAGAAAGACCGGAAGAAACGAGACAACGATAATCACGAGCGAGAAGAACAACGCTGGCCCCACTTGTTTCGCGCCACCAATGAGAACACGCACGCGATCCGCCTCGTTCGGAGGTGCGTTTTCGGAAAGGTGACGGTATCCGTTCTCGACCATGACAATCGCGGCATCAACCAAGACCCCAATTGCCAGCGCCAGGCCGCCGAGCGACATGATGTTCGAACTGACGTGAAGGTAGTACATGGGGATGAACGATGCGACGACAGCGATGGGAAGCGTGATGATGGGAATCAGTGCAGAACGAAAGTGGAAGAGGAAAATGATAATTACAAGGCTGACGATGATTGCTTCTTCGATCAGGTCGCGCTGCAACGTCTTCATGGATTCCTGAATTAGACCAGCACGGTCATATCCGCTAACTACTTCTACTCCGGGCGGCAGGGAGCCCTTGATCTCCTCTAGTTTTTCCTTGACTCCATCAATCACAGTCAGGGCATTGAGCCCATATCGCATCACCACAATGCCGCCCACCGTCTCGCCCTCTCCCTGCCATTCCGCAACGCCTTCTCGCATGTCCGGGCCGAATGAGACAAAGCCGAGGTCCTTGACCAGCACCGGAGTGCCGTTCTTCGCCATCACCGGGACGTTTTCCAAGTCACTGAGAGATTTCAGATAGCCAAGACCGCGAATCATATATCGCGTTCCACTTAACTCTAGAACCCTCCCGCCAACTTCGTTCGTGCTGGATTTGACACGGTCAATGACTGTCGAGAGAGGAATTCCGTATGCCAACAACTTGTTTGGATCGAGATTCACCTGATACTGGCGAACGAAGCCGCCGATGCTGGCGACTTCGGCGACGCCTGGAACAGTCTCCAACTGATAGCGAAGATGCCAGTCTTGGAGTGTTCGTAGGTCGGCGAGGCTGTATTTATGCGTGTGATCTACCAGAACATATTCATAGACCCAACCCGCTCCCGTTGCATCCGGTCCAATCGCCGGATGCACGTCGGCGGGCAAGCGGCCAGCAATCGTTTGTAGGTATTCGACAACTCGTGAGCGTGCCCAATAGATGTCGGTTCCGTCCTCGAATATGACGAAGACATAACTGTCGTTGAACATCGTTTGTGCGCGGACAGCCTTTACGCTCGGAGCAGCGAGGAACGCTGTGACGATGGGATAGGTGACCTGATCCTCGATGATGTTGGGAGGCTCGCCTTCCCAATTTGTATGAATAATGACTTCTACGTCGGAAATATCCGGCAGGGCGTCGAGCGGAATGTGCCCCATGCTCCAAATCCCTGCCAAAGTCAACAGCGCAACACCTGTGAAGACAAGGAAGCGATTGCGAGCGCACCATTCAATGACGCGGGCAATCACGGCTACATCCCTCCCGTGGCATCGACGGTGAACTGCTTGTTGGCGATGGTTTGGCCGTTCTGAATCGCTGTGATCGTGACCTGCCAGGTGCCTCCTGAACCGAGGCTGCCACTGCCTTCATATGTACCGCCGCCTTTATCGCTCGTCTGAACCACGGTTTTCATCGCGGCCATGCCCATTGCAGGCATCGCGGCCATGAAGAAGGTGACGGTTACTTGTGCTCCGGTCAGGGGCTTGCCCAACTGATCCGCTAATTTCACGCGAACGGTATTGTTGCCCTTCTGCGGAGGAGACGGTGCAGTCGTGAGTTCAACATTAGCCTGCGCCTGGGCCGGTGCATTCATTGCGGCAGCCTGACCTGCGCCGGGAGGCGGAGGCGCGAAGGCGCCCGCAGCGGCTTGCAACTGAGCCTCTGAATCAATCAGGAAATTGGCGGACGTGACGATCTGTTCGCCCGCTTTGATCCCTTTCGTAATCACAAACTGATCGCCGACGTGAGGGCCAAGCTCAACTTCATTTGGTTCGATGTTCCCGTCGCCAGCGTATGTGAAAATCAGGTTCTTGGTTCCCGAATGGAAGATGGCCGAGTCGGGCACGATTAGACGCTTGCCTAGAGGAAGCTTCAGTCTCACGTTCACGTACATTCCCGGTCGGAGCTTTAGATCAGGATTCGAGAATACAAGGCGGACCGGTAATGTTCGCGTTGCCACATCCAGCTGTGGCAGCAAGTAATCGACTCTTCCCTTAAAAACCCGTCCGGGGTACGCATCCAGTGTCACCTCGGCGGGATCACCTGGTTTGATCTTCCCTGCATCGTTCTGAAAGATTTGAGCGAGCACCCAGATATCGGAAAGGTCGGCAATTGCGTAAAGCTTCGTATCGGGCTGCACATACATATTTGGCAGAGCATTTCTCTCCGTTACGTAGCCAGAAGCTGGAGAGTAGAAGGTCAGATCGGTAATGGCTTCACCTGTATGGTCTAGTTTCGCGATCTCGCTTTCAGGTATGTCGAACTGCTGGAGTCTTGCCCTGGCTGCGGCAATCAACGACGCAGCCCCGTCCGAGACCCCGCTCACCGTACTCTGTTGCAAAACCCCGTTATTCTTCTTTGCCAACAGATACTCGTGTTCAGTCGCTACGAGATCGGGGCTATAGATCGTGAACAGCGGTTGTCCCTTGCGGATGAAATCTCCTGTGGCATCCGCATAGACCTGGCGAATCCATCCGGCGAACCGCGTCTGCACATACGCAAACCGACGCTCATTCGGCAGCACGTTTCCATACGAACGGATTTCCTCATTGAGGATCTTGGATTCGACCTTCCCAATCTTTACGCCGATGCTTTGCATCCGCTGTGGTGACAATTGAATCGGTGCAAGCGGCGTATCCGAAGAAAGCACAGCAGAATCAGAGGTGATTTGGGCTTGGGCTGGACTTTGTGATAGATCGTTGCCTGTTTTCGTCGCTGTTTGTTGTGCGCGGCGCATGGCGTTACATGATGACTCCCACCACATCCAGACGGCGAAAGCGATAACTAAGATCAACGACACTAAGGTGAGGAGAAAAGCGCGGCGATATTTATCGTTTGCGTTCTGGCTCGTCGTGTCATTGGTCCTTTTAGTCACGTTCATTTCTTCAGTCATGGGAGTGTCACCCCCGCGAGTCGCTCGATGTGGGCCAATGCGGTCTCATGGTCGAGAAGGGTTTGCTGGTATTCAAGGTCCAGATTCAAAACATCCATGTAGGATGAAAACAAACTCTCAAAGTCTGCGCGATTGGACTGGTACGCGACTAACCCGGCTTGGACAGTCGTTTGCGCTTGCGGAATCAGGCCGTCACGATAAATCAGTAGTTGCTCCTCTGAGGTCTTCACGATGACGTATTGCTTCTGAAGTTCAGCCAGCGCCGCCTGTACCTGGGAATCCTCTTCTTGCTGAGCACGTTCAACGTTCACTTGAGCCTCAGCAAGGGCGGCTCGCCTCGGCTTGCGCCGTGGGAACTTCATGCTGAAGGAAAGCATGTAGTAGTCGCGATACTTGCGGTCTGTGTTCTCGTACATGTAGGAGACCTCGAAATCTGGACGAAATTCCTTTTGCGCTAACTCAACCGCCGTTTGGTTGCGCTGAACCATCGCCGCATCCTCGTGAACGTTGGGATTCTGTGCCCGCACCTTGTCGAGAAGCTCACTTGCGTTATAACGAAGGAAGGTTGCTGACACAGGCTCGGGAATAATGTCCGGGGAATCCTGAGACCTCCGAAGAATCCGTTTGAGCACAGCTTGATCTTCACCGACCAGTTGGTGATGCATGGAAATTTCGCGAAGAATTTTGGTCCGCTCAAGCTGCGCCTTTAGCACGTCCCGCTGATTCCCTTGACCAGTCGAGTAGTGCGCTCCGGCTTGTTGTTCTATTTGCTGGAGGAAGGCAGCATTCTGCTGAAGGATTCCTAAAGTCTGTTGAAGGTACGCAAGATGGAAATAAGTCGTCTTCAGGGTTTCGATTTCGTCTTGCAGCACGACGTCAACGTGCGCCTTTACGGCATCCGCATCGCGATCCGCCACTGCGCCCCGCAGCTTGAGTTTTCCTGGATACGGAAACTGCTGAGAAGCGCCCAGGCCAATGTACGCAAAATCGCTATTCGTGTAGCCCGCAAATGGGCGGGGACTGCCCACACTGAACTGCTGAAGCGTGAATTGAGGGTCTGGCAACGTAGACGTTTGTGGAGCAGCAAATGCCGCAGCTTTGGCTACGCTCTCGGCAACGTGAATGGCCGGATCATTCTTCTTGGCCTCCTCAATCAGCACTCTTAATGGCGTGGGATTTCCGGCATCGTGTCGCATCTCGGTGGAAGCCTGCGGAGATTGCCCGTTTTTCAGCGCTTCTTGGGGCAGAGCGAATACCCTCGACGACCCAATGAGCGTGAGAAAACCAAGAACAATCAGTCGAAACCCTTCGCGCTGAGTAACGACCCACACGCGAAAACAGATACCTCGCATCATCGTCCTCCATTACGAATGGAATGCACGCGGACACACGTAGGCACCGCGGAAAAACGGAAGGACGGAACTAGATTCTTAGAATAGAGGCAGTTTCAGGAGGGCTTATAGGCGGAGAGTGGAAGCCCGTAACGATCAAAATCGCCTTTACAGCTAAGCGCTGTACTGAAGCGAATACCCAGGTTGCCGCTATCGCCACACCTTCAGACTGGAAATGACTAATACTTCTACTTCCTATGTATGCGTGAGCAGATCGATTGGGCGATTCACAGCAAGACTGCGAAGAAGACATCCCTTGCGATCCGCATTGCGATCCCATGTACTGGCAACAATCATTCGCCCCAGCACTGAAGATTTGCTGTAGAGCAAAACATGAAAGTGCTGGCGTCAAAAGGAGAATTAAAGAGGCAAATACGATGCCGCTTCTAACGCCTGATCTCATAAAGGCAGTCTACCCCGATGTTGTGCTGCTTTCAACCAGCAACAGACCTCAGCATTCTCAGTTTCCAGTTCTGGAAGGCCCGGCAAGGGTTTGAGCCGACTCAATCTCCTCCGCAGGCTGGCGCGGCTTAGTTCCTGCAGGCGCTGCGCGGAGATATTGCGCAGGCCAGGATATTGATTGGCCAAGCTGGGCGGCGGCGTGAAGCGGCCAGTAAGGATCGCGCAGCATCTGGCGGGCCAGCAGAACGATATCCGCCTGGCCGCTGCGGATGATTTCTTCGGCCTGATGTGCTTCGGTAATCATGCCCACAGCTCCGGTCAGAATTCCTGCATCGCGGCGAATGCGCTCCGCGAACGGCACCTGATAGCCCGGGCCCATGGGAATTTTGGCGTCGGCAACGTTACCTCCGGAAGAGCAGTCCACCAAATCCACGCCCAGCGTCCGCAGGCTTCGAGCCAATTCCACGGCTTGCTCAATATCCCAGCCGCCTTCTACCCAGTCCGTTGAGGAGATGCGAATAAATAGCGGCAATCGTTCCGGCCAAAAGCGGCGGACTTTGCCAACCACCTCGCGCACGATTCGCGTGCGGTTCTCGAAGGAGCCGCCATACAGATCGGAGCGGTGGTTGCTAAGAGGCGAGAGGAACTCATGGAGGAAATAGCCATGCGCGGAGTGGATCTCGAGCAGGCGAAAACCGGCGTCGAGGGCGCGTTGTGCGGCTTTACCGAAGGCATCGACAATCGCGGCGATTCTTTCGGTTGTGACTGCGGCGGGCATGGGATAGTTGGGAGCAAAGGCAAGGGCGCTCGGCGCGACGATGTCGCTCCAGCCGCCTTCACGCTCGGCGAGTTTTCCTGCGCCGTCCCAGGGTCGCGCCGTGCTCGCTTTGCGCCCGGCGTGGGCAATCTGGATACCGGCTACGCTGCCCTGAGCATGTATGAATTTCGTAATGCGCGCGAGCGGCTCAATGTGCGCTTCGCTCCAAATTCCGGAATCTTGAGGGCTGATGCGCGCCTCCGGCAGAACAGCCGTCGCTTCGGCGAAAACCAATGCTGCTCCGCCTACGGCGCGGCTGCCGAGGTGAACGAGGTGCCAATCCGTGGCCAGTCCGTTTTCGCAGGAGTATTGGCACATGGGTGAGACCGCGATCCGGTTCGCCAGCCGTACATCGCGGATCTGCAGTTCGTCGAAAAGTCCTTTCGTTTCGGCCGCTTGGGGCATCTACTCTGTTCCTTCCAATAAATTTGGGCCAATAGATTCAGGTAGATGATCCTCTCAGGCTATGTGGTAATTGGCAAACAGAAAAGCGAATGGCGTACCGGGCCGCTGATCGACGCGGTCGGGACATTGCTGACGCGGTTTTGGACGGTCAGCTATCTCAGGGGCCCGGCGGCTTGATCCAGGAACGGCTGAAGACGTCGGCCAAGGTGAACAAGACCATCAGGGCGAGCCAGAAAAATCCGGCCAAGACGACGATCCGCGTGAGGCCCCGACTGTACCAAAGGTGCATAAAGAAAAGCCCCACCAGGGACATTTTTACGGCCGCAATCGCCAGCGCTACAACCGTGTTCAATGTGCCGAGGTTTATGTATGCGATGCCAGTGGTCAGGGCAGCCAAGATGAGCAGCGCCACGAACACGACAATGTAGGTTTCTACCGATGGGTTTTCTTCGTTCATTTGTAACGTCCGCCGATCAGATAGAGCAGAGGAAAGAGATAAATCCAAATTATATCCACGAAGTGCCAATAGAGTCCGGAGACTTCCACGCGATTGTAGTGTTCGCACGAAATCCTTCCGCGCCAGGCAAGAATCGCCATAACACTCAAAAGGCCGATGCCGATAATCATGTGCAACGCATGGAGGCCGGTCATGAAGAAATAAAAACAGAGGAATAACTCGACGGCATGCTCCGGAGCGCCGCGCAACTCTGTCAGGGAGGGATGGAAATTAAGGCCCGGCACCATCTGCTCGTGCCATTTGTGGCTGTATTCGGTGAACTTCATTCCCAGGAAGGCGATGCCGAGAAGGATCGTTGCAAATAAGAGACCGAGCAGCATCCCGCGCCGGCCGGCGCGCGCGGCGTGGACGGCCATGGCCATGGTGAAACTGCTGGCCAGCAGCACAAAGGTCATGGCCGCGCCGAGATTCACCTCCAGACCGTGACTTCCGGCTGCAAAGCCCGGGTAATACAGGGATCGATACATAATGTAGCCCGTAAACACTCCGCCGAAAAACAGCATCTCCGTGGCCAGAAAAACCCACATGCCGAAATTGCCGGCATCGCGCTGCTGCTCGATATCCTCGAACTGATGGTGCAGTGCAGGGCTGAGATGGCGAGCGGACGGTGCGGCCAAAGGGCTGCTGGCTGCGCTTTCAGACATGTGCGCGCTCCGGCTCAGCGTAGCCGTAGGGCTCTTCGGTAATGATCGGCGCCGCTTCGAAATTATCGGTGGGAGGCGGCGATGGCGTCTCCCATTCCAGGCCTTTCGCGCTCCAGGGATTCGATCCGGCTACGGGTCCATAGCGGATGGACCAGAGAAGATAGACGAATGGAATCAAGTAGCCTACGCCGAGTATGGGAGGCGCCGGCGGAGGACATCACGTCGAGCACCTGGAACTCCGCGGGATAAACCGCGTAGCGGCGCGGCATTCCCAAATAGCCCAACATGTATTGCGGAAAAAAGGTGAGATTGAAACCCACAAAAATCACCAGCGCGGCGAAGCGAGCCCAGCCATCGTGATAGAGCCGCCCGGTGATCTTCGGCCACCAAAAGTGAATGCCCCCCAGATAAGCCATCACGGCGCCGCCCACCATGATGTAATGAAAATGGGCGATCACGAAGTAGGTGTCGTGCAGATGGACGCCCGTAGCGAGTGAAGCGAGAAAGAGGCCTGTGAGACCGCCCATGGTGAAAAGTCCGATGAAGCCGAGCGCATAGAGCATCGGCGCTTGATAGGAGATCGAGCCCTTATAGAGGGTTGCGGTCCAATTGAAAACCTTGATCGCAGAAGGAATGGCCAGCGCAAAACTTAGAGCGGAAGAAATAAATCCGGCGTACACGGATTGGCTGGACACAAACAGATGGTGGCCCCAGACCAGAAAGCTGAACACCGCGATCGCCAGGCTCGAATAGGCGATGAAGATATATCCGAAAGGTTTTTTCTTTGAGAAGCAGGTGACCAGTTCGCTTACGACGCCCATGCCCGGCAGAATCATGATGTAAACGGCGGGATGGGAATAAAACCAGAAGAGATGTTGAAATAGAACCGGATCACCCCCGATCGCCGGATCGAAAATCCCCACGTGAAAGATTCGTTCAAGTCCCACCAGGAACAAGGCGATGGCAAGCACCGGCGTCGCCAGCACAAAGATCACGCTCGCGGCATATATGGACCAGAGAAAGAGCGGCATGCGTTTCCAAGTCATGCCCGGAGCGCGCATTTTGTGAATGGTAACGATGAAGTTCAGACCCGTCAGGATGGAGGAAAATCCCGTAATGAAAACGCCCAGTGCCGTGGTAATAACGTGGGTGTTGAGGTAGTGGCTGCTCAAGGGAGTGTAGAAGGTCCAGCCGGTGTCCACTCCGCCGGAAATAAGCGCATAGAGCGTGAAGGCCGCGCCCGTGATGTAGACATACCAGCTCAGCAGGTTCAGGCGCGGGAAAGCCAGGTCACGCGCGCCGATCATCATGGGCACGAGAAAGTTGCCGAGCGTCGCGGGGATGGAGGGAATTAGGAAGAAAAAGACCATGACCACGCCGTGCATGGTGAAAAGCTTGTTGTAGGTTTCCGGCTGAACCAAAGCGCCGGCTGGCTCGATCAAGTGCAGCCGCATCATGACCGCTGCGGCGCCTCCAATGAAAAACATCAGTGTGATCGAACCGAGATAGAGCAGCGCGATGCGTTTATGGTCAGTGGTAAAGAGCCAGGATTTGATTCCATAGTTGGCATTCAGGTAGTGAACGCGTGATTCGACCGGGCCTCCGATACGGCCGTGCTCATGGCGCCTGCGTCCTTTCTCCCGAAGCGAGCGATTTGATGTAAGCGATCAATTGCAGAATGTGTTCTTCGCTGACTTGTCCGCGAAACGTAGGCATCACGGGCCGGTAATTTGGCAGGGGCAGGGAAGCGGGATCGAGGATCGATTGACGGACATAGGCTCCGTCCATCACACGATTCTGGCCGTCTCGCAGCGTCACCTGCTTGCCGAATCTGCCTTGCAGCGCGGGCCCGGCACCTGTTCCGTCTGAAAGATGGCACGTATCGCAACCAAGGCGCGAAAAGAGCTGCAGGCCCATTTGGGCCATGGATTCGGCGGTGGAATTTTCCCGCAGCCATTGCGCGTAGCCGGTGAGAGACATCACCTCGATTGTTCCTGTCATTCCCGAATGCAGAGTTCCGCAATATTGCGCGCAGAAGAGGTGATAACTGCCCGGTTTGGTCGCTTCAAACCATTCCGATGTGTAGCGGCCGGGGACCACGTCCATCTTCATGCGGAAGGCGGGCACGAAGAAATCGTGGATCACGTCTTCCGAGGTCATGGTCAGGCGTACAGGAACATCCACTGGGATGTGCAATTGGTTGATTTCACGCGGTCCTTCGGGATGCTGCAGGTGCCACATCCATTGTTTGCCCACGACGAAGATTGCCATGGCGCCTTGCGGCGACTGCGCGGCGGCAAAAAAGAGGCTGGCCCCCCAAAGAAAAAGGAATATGCAAATCAGACTGGGAATGGCTATCCCGGTGATCTCCAGCGCCATTGACTGCTGTGTGGCGGGCGGACGCTCCGCTTCGAGCGCCGGCGATACTTGATCATGAAGTAGAAGATCGTCGCGAAAATTAAGAACGTAAAGAACAGCGCGAGACCGGTGAGGAAAAAGTACAAATGGTCGACGCGGTCGGCCGAGGTGGAGGCATCCGTCGGCCGAAGCTGCGGCCATTGCGCAATAAAAACTCCGGCGATGAGACTAACGTCCAAGCTTAACGGTTGCCTTTCTTTTCGCCTTCAAGCGTCCCGCCTGGGAAGGCCATACTTCTCACGGCGAAATAGAATTGCGATCACGAGCCCAAGAGACAGCACAGTCAGCGCGCCCGCAGCCTTGACGACGCGGGAGATCAACAGACCATACTTTCCGGTTGCCGGGTCGTAGTGATAGCAGTAAAGCAAAATCTGATCGATGGGAGAGCCGATCCTCTCTTGCGACGCTTCCAGCAATCCCAGCCGCAGATCACGCGAGGGATAACTGATGCCATAGAAATAGCGCACCAGTTTTCCGGCGTGTGTGAGCAGCACGATTCCGCTGGGATGGGCGAACTGGCCGGAGGCGGAATCGTAGGCGTAACGGAAGCCTGCCGCTTGCGCCAGCATCTTGATCTGCGCTTTGTCTCCCGTCAGAAAGTGCCATCCTTGCGCGCCGCCGGGCCGGCCGTAGAGTCCGGTATAAAGTTCATGCTTCACGTTCGCGAGGATCGGCCGCTCGGTAGGATCAATGCTCACCGTCACAATCGTAAAATCCTTCCCGATCTCCAGTGGCAATTCTTTTGCGCTGCGCAAGAGGCCATTGAGCACCTCCGTGCACAGCATCGGGCACTGGTAATACACGAGCGTCAGGATGACGGGCTTTTGTCCAAAGAATTCTTGCAGTGCCACCGTGTGGCCGTGCTCGTCGCGAAAAGCGAGATCAAGGGGAATGTCGCTGCCGAGGTTCTGATCCAATCCGACGTCGCGCAGCAGCGCCGGGCGCAGGCCCGCAGTCTGCACCGGTCTGTCGTCCAGTTGAGCGTTTGCGGAGCTGACGTCAAAAAGGCTCCCAAGAAACCCGAGTGCGAGAATCGATAAACGGAGAGCTTGCGATTTCATCGCGCGGATCCTCGTGGCTGAGGAATGCTCGTGGCGGGGTTTTCATTTTTAGGCAGCGGCGTATTTTGCGGGTTGGCGGCTGAGCGTATTGGTAATCCTCGCTGCAGAAGCAACTCCATGGCGCGGTCAATCGGCAGGCGAACGATGCCATTCTGGCGATCGATCCAGCCGTAGCTGTTGAGGAGATTCTGTTGCGATTGGTAATAGTTCTGCAGATCCTCACGGGGATTTGGCTGAACGCGCGGCGGAGGAGGCAGCGGCCGCTCAGCGGCAAAGGGCGCCGCGACGAAAGATCCTGGATTTTCCGCCTTCTGAAAGTATTTGAATAGCCAGATCAGCGATAGCGAAGTGGCAGCTAGAATTGCGGCCATAATGAGGGCGAAGTAGAGCAAGCCGCGCGGGCTGGCATCGCTTCTCTCGTAGCCCTGCGAGCGGGTTGCGTGTGGGCTAGTCGCCATGCTGGAGCGCCCCTTCGAATCTGGGGTCGTGTAGAGGCAGTAAGGGCCGGCTCTTGAGTTCGCGCACAAACGCCGCTATCCAAATTCCGCCCATCCCGGCGGGCAACAGGAAATCAAGCAAATAGAAATGGGGGCCGGCCTTCTCGAATGCAGGGACCACCATCCAGTAGATATCCACAAACGTCATGGACGATCAGTGCGCCGCAGAGCACGGAAAATCCACGTGTCGCTTGATCGCGCGCATGAGCAGAAGATAGAAGGGAATTGCGAAAGAAAAGAAAATCATCATGAGCGCGACGATGGCCCAGCCGCCTTCCGCTCGCGTCACGTACCAGGGGATTTCCTTGGTCAGATTCCCCGCCCAGATGATCAGGAATTGAGAAAAGGCCAGATAAGCCCAGAGCATTACGAACGTCAGGACCAGGTTCCCAAGATCGTTGAAACGGTCCGGCGTGATTGCAGCGGCGACGGGTTCGCCCTGGGAAAGCAGGCCCGCCACCAGAATGGACAAAGCGAGCGCGCCGAGCACCTGCAGGACCATGAAGATCATGCCGAAAATTGTGGAGAACCAGTGCGGCTCGAGAGACATGATCCAGTCAATGGAAAAGAACGTCACCGTAAGGCCATAAAGCACCAATCCCGGCCCACTCAAAGTTTCCAGACGTCCGGCCAGTGTTGGATCACCGGTACGGTCCTGCTCGTCTGACCAGCGGTTCAGCCGGCGCGCTAAAACCCACCACACCGCGAAATAGATCACATTGCGAATGAGGAAAAACGGCAAGTTCAAATAAGGCTGCTTGAATTTGAGAGCGGTATCCGCAGCGACAAGGGTTGGATGTGTCCAGGAATACAGGCGGCCGAGCCCGAGCAGGAGTGGAAGCGCAAAAGCGGTGAGCAGCGGCAGAGTGCGCGTGCCTGCTTCCAATGGGCGACGAATCGGCAATCCCCAAAGTCCGCCGGTCAAGTGGTGCACCATTAAAAATGCGGCGCAGCCGAGCGGGAAGCCGAGCCAGAAGCCGAGCCAGAAGCCGAGCCAGAAGACAAATGCCAGCAGGTAGGAACGGAAGAATTGCTCGGGTGCGCGAATCCCGTCGAGCACCGCGAGGATGAGCGCGGCGATTCCCAGAATCAGGGCGCGCTTCTGGGATGAGATCGAATCGAGGGCCAAGCGCGTCGGTTGCCGTCATGGTTGCCCCGTGAGCGCGCGGCTCTGCGATTCGGGAACGTCCGCCGTCGAGCCGTGCGCGCTGAATTGCAATGCCCGGATGTAAGCGGCGATGCGCCAGCGATCCTCCGGCGAAACTCGGGAGGCATAGCTGTACATAAGCCCCAGGCCATTGGTCATCACGTCGAAGAAATGCCCGGCGGGAGCCTGCCGCAGGCGTTCTAAGTGAAACGAAGGCGGCGATGGAAATCCGCGTTGCACGATCATTCCATTTCCGCTGCCGGTGTAATCGTGGCAAGGCGAACAGTAGATGTTATACCGCTCGCGTCCGCGGCTCAGTTCAGCAGAAGTGATGGGGAAGGGAAAAAGATCTTCGACAACGCCGTTGATCCTGCCGGTATAGAGAAACTCGTCGGTGCGCAATTGGCCGCGCGCCACGGTTCCCTCGACGGGCGGCCGCGCGGAACGGCCGTCCGCAAAAAAAGTGCTGGGGTCTTCAGGTACGTACTTGGGCTGGACGTGCATGTCCTGGCGGCAGCCGGCGAGCCAGAGGGCAGAAAAGATCACGCACGCCCGGAGCGCTGGCCTCGAGGCCGGCAAGGATTTGCGCGATTTAGACTTCGGCTTCATAGACGCCAAATGGTTTGAGGCTTTCCAGAAATTGTCGGGTAGCGCCCATATCGAATTTCTTGTCCCGCGCCTTGATGCACAGGAAAAAGCGTCCCCGCGTGACCAAGGCAAAGCGTGGCACATTGAAAAGCGGGTGATAAGGTGTCGGCAAACCATTCATCGCCAGCATTCCGAAGGTGGCCGCCAGCGCCGCGCAGAGAATCGTTAACTCGAAGGTGATCGGAATGAACGCGGGCCAGCTATTGAAGGGCTTCCCGTCCACGTTCAAGGGGAAACTCAGGACGTTCGCATACCATTGAAGAAAAAAGTCGCCTGCTGCGCCGAACATCCCTGCGAACAACACGATCAGAGGAAGTCGCGTGCTACGGAACCCCACGGCTTCCGCCAGCCCTTCTACCGGCATGGGCGAGAAAGCATCGATGCTGCAATAACCGGCCTCTCGCGCGCGGTGGGCGGCGTCGAGAAGCTGGTCCGGGCTCTCGAATTCCGCAACTAATCCGTAAAGGCGCTTATTGGCCATGATCTCTGGTGTTGAGCCATGTGCGTCGCTTGCGTTCAGGTAGCTGAAATCTCCGGGTTCGGATTCCTCAACTTTGCTAGATATGTAGTTCGCGGCCGCGTATTGAGTTCCGCCAGCAGGCTATAATCACGCGTCTGGCGCTTTAGCTTGGAAACGCGGCTGTTCGGATCATTGGATGTTGCCAAAGATGATCGCTTCGGTCGGGCAGGCCTGCTGACATGCGGTCTGGATCTCGCCATCGCGCACGAGGCGGTCCTCTTTTTCGGCGTTGATTTTTGCTTCGTTGATCCGCTGCACACAGTACGTGCATTTCTCCATGACTCCACGGCTGCGCACCGTGACGTCCGGATTGCGTAGGCCATAGAGGCTAGGGGTGACCCAATCTGAGTAGAGTTTGAAATTAAAACGCCGCACTTTGTAGGGGCAGTTATTGGAGCAATAGCGCGTGCCTACGCAGCGGTTGTAAACCATTTCGTTAAGCCCTTCCGAGCTGTGAAGAGTGGCCCCAACCGGGCAGACGAGCTCGCATGGCGCCTGCTCGCAATGCATGCAGGGCACCGGCTGAAAATAGGTTTCCGGGTTTTCGAGGCCTACGACGCAGGCTTCGCAACCCGTGCAGCGGCTCAGGTCGATAGACATGCCCCAGGCATATCCTTCGTACTTATATGGCTGATAGAGCGAAAGACCCTTCGCGGCTTCTTCCTCAGCGTCCTTGGCAAATTGCGGATTCTTGCGAAAGTCCTCGAGCGTGGCAATGCGCACAAGGTTTCGTGCGAAGGCATTCTCGCTCTCTTCTTCGACCTGCTGATTATTGTGCTCAATGGGATGATGAATCTGCGTCGCCGCCATGAGATAGTTCTGGCCCGTTTTTTCAATCTGAAGGCCGTTCGCGATCGCCAGCCTTGAGGACGTGCGCAGAAGATATCCATTCAGGCCGAAGCCCGTGCCCACGTGTCCCGCGCGCCTGCGTCCGTATCCCAGCGTAACCGTCGCCGAATTGTCGGCGTGCCCGGGAAGGGCCCACACCGGCCCGGTAGCCTTCCAGCCTCCGATATTCAGATTGACCACGTCGCCGGTCGTGAGGCCGAGGCGCCAAGCGGTTGCGGGGCTGAGTGCCACCGCGTTATCCCAGGTGCTCTTTGTGAGTGGTTTGGGTAGTTCTTGCAGCCAGCCGTTATTGGCCCAGCGGCCGTCGCCGATCGTGGGATCGGGCCGGAAGACTACCTCGATGGATTGTTGATTCACCGCCGGCGGCTCCGGCGATTTGCCGTAATCGAGGCCCAGCTTGGGTGAAAGCGCGGGAAGAGCAGTGCCCGCCATCACGCCGTCGTGTAAAGTTTGTTCCCAGAAAGTCTCGAACGGTTCCTTGGAAGACTGCGAATGTTGCGTTCTCCAGTAATCGCGGACCAAATCGTGATCGGATTTTCCGGTGTCGCCTGTGAACAGCGCGACCAGCTCATGGAGCGATCTGCCGTGATAGAGCGGAGCGATGAGCGGTTGCACGATGCCTACGGTGCCGTCGTACGCGCGAGCATCACTCCAGGATTCCAGAAAATAAGCTTGGGGAACGTGCCAATGACACAGTGCAGCAGTTTCATCGTCGTAGAGACCGCAATGAATGCGCAGCGGCACCTTAAGGAGCTGCTGCGCGAACTGCAGATCGGCGGGCGCGGTGAAGACGGGATTGCTGCCGAGAATGAATAGTGTCGAGACTTGCCCTGCTTCAATCTCTTTCGCCAGTTCCGGCAGGGAATCGTTTTCAGGGCTTAGTTCGATAGGTTCGGTATAAACGACGGTTGGGCCGCCGTTCCCGAGTGCCGCATTCATGGCATGGGCCAGGGCGTGCACCGCGGCGGGTTGCGATGGGCCCGCAAGCACCAGCGACGCGCCGCGATGGCTTTGCAGGTCCCGCAAAACTGCTTTCAGCCATGAATCCGGAACGGCTGAGCCGGCGCTTTGCACTGGAAGCCCAAGAGCGGCGGCCAGAGCCCGAGCGAAATTCTCGATTTCACCGCAGCGAATGGGGAGCCGATGATCCGCCATCGCACCGCTAATCGAGGGCGTACTCTCGACGACGTAGAGGCGATTCATCTCCGCGCGCGGCGTCTCGATTCCGCGCCAATTCGCAAAATCACGCGCGTAGCGGATACTGGCTGCGCCATCGTTGAGGAAATCGCAATCGAGAGAAACGACGACGGCGGCCCTATCGAATCGATTGACTGGATTCACATTGCGGCCAAAGGCGAGCCGTGCACCCTGATGTGCCGCGTAGTTGCCGCAGGGTTCGTGCGTATACCACCTTGCATTCGGGAATTGCGCGAGCAGGGACCGCATTTGCACAGCAAATGTCGGTGATGAGGTGGTTTCGGTCAGGATCCGCAAGCCCGCGCCTTTTGTGCTGGCCAAAGTGGCGCGAAGATCATCGGCCATGGCCAGGAATGCCGGCCAATCGCTGATGCGTCCTTCGCGCAGGATCACCTGCGAGCGGTCCGGGTCCCAAAGCGTAAGCACCGAGGCCTGGCAGAAAATGTTGCTGGCTCCCAAACTCCCCGGATGATCCGGATTTCCCTCCACTTTGGTGGGCCTTCCCATGTGGCTTTCCACGAGGAGACCGACGGCCACGCCACGCTCCGCCATTGACGTGGCGTAAAAAAGCGGCTTGCCGGGAATGACCTCTTCAGGGGCGCGTACGTAAGGGACAATCTTCTCGGTCGGTAATTTCGTGCAGGCGGTGAGTCCGGAAAGCGCCGCGGAGGCGGCCATCAGCTTCAGAACCTCGCGCCTGTTCAGCCCGTGTTTGGCGGCCTTCGGTTCTTTCTCTGGATCGTTGGGAAATTCATCGTGCAGGAATCTCTGATATTCGGGTGTGCAGGCAAGTTCGTCCATGCTGCGCCAGAGGCGCCTGGTGCCCTCGCGCTTGAGCTTCGCGGCGATCGCCGCAAAATCCATCGTTCTCGATTCCGAAGGCATGTGGCTTAAACGATTCGATAGCGGTTCGCCCGAAGGAATGCTTGCCGTCAGCGGTGGCACGTCCAGCAGTCCGTGAGCGAATAAATTTTGTATTCCCTCACCAGCTTTGTACCGAGCTCCAGTTGATGCGCGGGTGGCTGATAGGAAATGCTGAAAACGTCATTCTTCGGCCGCACATTATTTTCCGGATGCCGGTGGCAATCGAGGCGCCAGGACATCTTCAGCGAGTTCTCCGCCCAGGTAAGGGGCATGGCCCCGATGGGGCCATGGCACGTCGTGCAGCCGATCCCCTTGGCCACGTGGATGCTGTGGTCGAAATAGACAAACTCGGGCAGAGCATTCACCCGCACCCATTCGATCGAGCGATCCTCCCGAAAACTTTGGCGAACGGGCTCCAACATCGGGCTGTTTTTCCAGATTTGGGAATGGCAGGTCACGCAAGTTTCCGTCGGCGGCAATCCCGCAAAGGAGGAATTCTCGACCGAGGTGTGACAGTAGCGGCAGTCGATTCCCAGCTCCGCGGTGTGATGCTTGTGGCTGAAAGGCACGGGCTGCACTTTTGGCACATTGGCTTCGGTGACGTAGGGCGAGCCGTCGATCCAGTACGGAATAAAGCCACCCACAATCACCAAGAGAAAGAAGCCGTAGATGGTGAGCCGCGAAATTAAGTTCGTGCTGTGATGAAAGACCTGCGCCATGATCGTCGTGTGGGCTGGCCGCCTTTATCTCCTTTCCCCCTCTGTCTCCGTAACAAGGCTTCTCATTTCAAAAATCGAGATCATCGGCAGGTAGCGGATGAACAGATAGATCAGCGTCAGGAAAAGTCCCACCGATCCGAAAAGCGTCATCCAGTCCCATCTTGTCGGCGCGTACATGCGCCAGATGGAAGGCACGAAATCGCGGTGCAAACTGATCACCACAATGACAAAGCGCTCCAGCCACATGCCGCAGTTCACGATCAATGCCACTGCGAAGAGCAGCGGGGCGCTGGTCCGCACGCGGCGCGACCAGAGCGCCTGCGGAATGACTATGTTGAAGGCAATCAGAGACCAGTAGACGGCCGCATAGGGGCCACCCATGCGGTTCAGCGTGACGTACCTCTCGTAGATGTCGGCGCTGTAGAACGCCATAAACGCTTCCATCATGTAGCCGTAGGCCACAATGAGTCCGGTCGCCAGCATGATCTTGCCCATATGGACTCGAAGATTTCATCACCACGCGGCATCTGGACAACGATTGCCCCTAGCTAACTCACTTTACGGACCCTCCGGGGATAGAATAGTGGGTCGGCGGCAATTCCTGTGCCCTAGCCGCATACTCATTTCCATCTCGCCGGAGTCAGTGTGAGCGCGGAGCGACAGAGCAAGCTCGACTGGATGGATGTACTTTGGCTCTTGTTCTTGCTGGGATTAGCCCTGTTGCCCCCGGTCCGCGAGATCCACAAGCAACTCATCCTCGTGGCCATCGGCATCCTCCAGCTTTTGGAGGGCCGACTCCTCGAGCAACTGCCGAAAAGAGGCCGCAGCTATGCGGTGCTGTTAAAGATTCTGCTGGCCATGCTCCTGATCAGCCATACCGGAGAAGTAGGCATCAACAGCAGTTATTACCCCATTCTTTATCTCCCCATTGTGACTGCCGCGGTCTATTTCGACGCGTGGGTGACGCTTGGGTGGACTCTCCTCGCCTCGGCCGCTTACTGCTCTTACCTCTTACTAGCCCTGCAACAGGAGTATGAACTCGCCCCGGGTGCCGAAGCGGAATTGGCGCTGCGCATCTTGTTCTTCTTTCTTGCGGCCATGGTGGTCAATCGGTTCGCCACAGAGAATCGGCGCCAGACGCGGCGCTATCAGATGCTGGCGGAGCAATTTGCAAAAACGAATCGAGAACTCCAGCAAGCTCAGGCAGAAGCACGCCGTTCCGAGCGCCTCGCTGCACTAGGCCAGCTTTCCGCGGGTTTGGCGCACGAGATTCGCAATCCATTGGGAATCATTAAAGGTTCGGCTGAAATGCTGAATCAACGAATCCAAACTGCGGAACCTCTGGCGGCCGAACTGGCGGGGTACATTTCCACGGAGGTGAATCGCCTCAGCGCCCTGGTGAGCCGTTTTCTCGATTTTGCCCGGCCGCTTCGTCTCGAGGCGAGAGAGTGCGCGGTTCCCGAAATTGTGGATCGGGCGCTCCGCGCCGTCGCCGCCAATTGGAATGGGCCCGAGGTTAAAGTCGAGCGCCGCTACGAGAGAGAGCTGCCGCCAGCAGCGGTCGATGAGAATCTCTGCGAGCAGGTGTTCGTCAATCTCATACAGAACGCTTACGATGCCATGAGCGAGACCGTCGGCCGGCTGCGCATTTCGATCGCTCTTGCAGCGCGAGGCGAGCGGAGGGGCATCGAGGTGCAAGTGCTGGATTCGGGGCCGGGAATCCCTCCTGAGCTTCGCGAACAAATCTTCAATCCTTTTTTTACTACCAAAAAAAGCGGCGTGGGCCTGGGTCTTTCCCTCGTGTCCAAAATTGTGGACGAACATCGCGGGTCTATTGAACTTCTCGGTGGCCAGCGGACCGGGGGAGAACCCGGCGCTTGCTTCGTGATCTTCCTGCCGCTGGCGGAACAGGCAGTCGTTCCTGAAGCGGAAGCGGCATCCAGGGCTTGAGCGCGTGGCCGCCATTCTCATTGTCGAAGATGAAGCTCGCATGCGCCGGCTGCTGGAGCTGGACCTCAGCGAGGCCGGATATCAGACATTCTCCGCTGCCGATGCGGAGAAAGGTCTGGACCTGTTGCGCCGCGAGCCGATCGATCTGGTGCTCACCGATTTGAAGCTGCCGGGCCTGGGCGGGCTGGAATTCCTTCAAGCCGCCAAGCGCCTCAATGGGGCTTTACCGGTCGTGGTCATGACGGCTTACGGCTCAGTCGAAACCGCAGTGGAAGCCATGAAGGCCGGGGCCAGCGACTATGTGTTGAAGCCGTTTTCCCTCGCCGAAATGCGCTTAGTGGTGCAAAAGGAATTGGACGTTCGACGCCTGCGGGAGGAAAACCGCAGCCTGCGAGAGGCGCTGGGACGGCAGTACAACCACCCCAACATCGTCGCACGCAGCGCGAAAATGCAGGAGGTACTGGCATTGGCGGAGCGCGTCGCGGCGACTCTTTCCACGGTACTCATTGGCGGGGAGAGCGGCGTGGGAAAAGACTTGATCGCACATCTGATTCACCAGCGATCCAGCCGCGCGTCATGGCCTTTTGTGAAGATCAATAGCACGGCGATTCCGGAGAATCTGCTCGAAAGCGAGCTTTTTGGCTACGAGAAGGGAGCTTTTACCGGGGCCACAACGAGCAAGCCGGGGAAGTTCGAGCTGGCCGATAAAGGCACGCTCTTTCTCGATGAAATTGGAGATATACCTCCGGCCATACAGGTCAAGCTCCTGCGCGTCTTGCAAGAACGCGAATTTGAGCGACTGGGCGGCACGCGCACGATCAAGGTGGATGTGCGCCTCATCGCAGCCACCAATCGCGACCTGCGCGCTGCGCTGGAACAAGGGACGTTTCGCGAAGATCTTTATTATCGGCTCAACGTCGTGCCCATCGATATACCGCCTCTTCGCGAGCATAAGGAAGACATTCCCGATTTAGTGAATCTCTTCCTTGCGCGCCTCGCGCAGAAATCGCAAAAGAAGCTAGACGGCATCAAGCCCGAAGCTCTCGGAAAGCTTATGGATTTTCACTGGCCCGGCAATGTCCGGGAATTAGAGAACATTATAGAGCGCGCCTGCGCGCTGGCTGCGGGGCCCTTCATCGGACCGGGCGACATCCAGATGGATCACGTGCCCGACCGAAACCACGTTGGGTCGGCCGCCCTCTTGCCCGAAGGCAAAACGCTCGACCAGTGGGAGGATGAAATGATTCGCGAGGCCTACCGCCGTGCCAGCGGAAACAAAAGTGAAGCAGCTCGCATGCTTGGTCTTTCCCGCAATGCACTGCGCTACAGACTGGAGAAGATCGGCATCGCCGACGAATCCTCGAAAACTCCGCAAGAGTAATTCAAGCGCGCATTCGGCCTCCGATTCCCCCGACGAGGGCCAAAATTCGGCTCGCGCGGGTAAGGCTTGGACCGGTGGTTGAAAACCACCAGCTTGGTGGATTCCGGCCACGACTATTGAATCTGAAATGAAATCCCCTCAGTTAAGGACCTGAATCTAGGAGACATAGTGGCCTTCTGCCGTAGCGGGTTTGGCACGCCGCGTGCCCCTCCTATCGTGGGACGTTGGATGAGGTGGCCCATGAGAGCGAATAGATCTGGTTTACTCGCGATTCTGATTCTGGTGCTTTTCACGGTGATCCCGGCGGCGGGCCAAGCGCCTGGTCCGGCGCCCGGTCCTACCGGAGCGCAAAATGATCCGGGCGTGGCCCGGGTCAGCTTTATACACGGCGACGTCACCATGCAACGGGGTGACTCCGGCGACTTCTCCTCGGTGACTTTGAATACGCCGCTCGTGGCTGGGGATAAAGTTGCCACAGGCGATGCCTCGCGGACCGAGCTCCAACTCGACTATGCGAACATCCTGCGCTTGGATCAAAACGCCCAGGCAACTCTCGCGACGCTGGATAAAGATCGCATACAGGTTCAGGTGAGCCAGGGTCTGGCCCACTATTCCGTGCTGAAGGGTTCGCAGGCGGATGTAGAGATTGACACACCCAACGTTTCCATCCACCCCGTTCGGGAGGGGCGCTATCGGGTCCAAGTGAATTCGGATGGCGACACCCTTGTAACGGTCAATGACGGCGAAGCGCAGGTTTCCACTTCCGAAGGCAGCACGACGGCTAAGAGAGATCAGCTCATCACCGTTCGTGGAACCGGTACTGAGGCGCAGTTCAAAGTCACCGAGGCGCCCAAAACGGACGATTGGGATAAGTGGAACAGAGATCGCGACAATATCATTTACAACGCGAACGCCTACCGAAAGACGAATCACTATTACACAGGCGCATCCGACCTCGACGCTCATGGCACCTGGACCGAAGTTCCCGACTACGGACAGGTTTGGGTTCCTCAAGTTGATTATGGCTGGGCACCCTATCGAGATGGCCGTTGGGTCTGGGAGCCGTACTGGGGTTGGACTTGGGTTTCTTATGAGCCTTGGGGCTGGGCGCCATATCACTATGGGCGCTGGTTCCTCTGGGGTGGATCATGGGCCTGGTGGCCCGGCCCGATTTACCCGGCTTATCAGCCGATTTGGGCTCCCGCATACGTATCTTTCTTCGGGTTTGGCGGAGGCGCGGGCTTCGGCTTCGGCGCGGGGTTTGGATTCGGCTCCATTGGCTGGCTTCCGATTGGGCCCTGCGACTTCTTCCATCCCTGGTGGGGCGGTTTTGGGGATCGCTTTGGAGTCGTAAACGTCACCAATATCACGAACGTTATCAACATCAACAACATCAACAACATCAACAATGGAATCGCGCCGCTGCATGGCGGCAATCAGTTTTCTAATCTTCACAGCATGCTGATCAACGACCGCATGCGCCAAGGCGTCTCCGGCGTGCCGGCCGAAAGCTTTGGACACAGCACGGGGATAGCGCGGAGCGTAGCCACATCGGACCTGCGTGCCGGTCACATGATGACCGGCAACGTGCCGATCGTGCCTACGCGGGATAATCTCCGCGTATCGAACCGGCCGGTCAACTCGGCGGTTGCGTCGCGAATGAGCGCACAGCGCAGCTTCTTCTCGAAGAGCACGCCGGCTGCGCGGCCGGAGCCGTTTACCTCCCAAGCCGCGCGCGTAAGTGAATCCATCCAGCGTAGCGGCCAATTCCAGGCTATTAACGGTTCGAAAGCCGCCGAAAACCCGGCCTCGAATCGTCCGGGGTTCGCTGGCCAATCCGCCACTAGGCAGCAACCTAACCGAGGGCTGCAGCCCAACTCGGCAGCGGGAGTTCGCAATCCTGCGCAGTCTCAGGTTCGCGGCGGGCAGACGTTTGAAGGACAAGGTCAACGTCCGCTAGCGGCGCAAGGTGCGAATGGCTGGCAGCGTTTTGGCGGCGAGCGCGGCGCTTCGGGCGCACAATCGCCTGCGGCGCAATCGCAACTTCGGTCGAATGCCCAGCCGGAATTCCGCAGCAACGCTCCGGTTGGCCGGCCGTCTCCTAACGCTGGCGAGGCCTCCGGTTGGCAGCGCTTCTCCAGGTCCAATGGACCCGCCGCCGCGCCGAATGGCGGTTTTGGTTCGCCATCCAGCGCGGGCCGGCCTACGCTGGATATGAACAAGCCCATCGTTAACCAGCGGTCGTATCGAAACAACGGCGATAGCTACGCCGGAACGAATCGCGGCAGCGCTACGCCCGCATATCGGCCGGCGCCGAATTACTCCGAGCCAAGCTACCGTGGCTCTCCCAATTCCGCACCGAGCAACTCGGCTCCACGTTACTCTGCTCCGGCTCCGAACTATCGCAGTTATCCGTCAAATCCCTCGCCAACCTACCGGAGCGCGCCCGCGCCTCAATCGTCCGGTTCGGGTAGCTACGGTGGATATCGTGGCGGAGGCGGCGGCTACGGCGGCGGTTCTCGTGGCGGCGGTAGTTACGGAGGAGGCGGTGGTAATTATGGGGGCGGCGGTTCTCGCGGAGGCGGTGGTGGTTCCGGAGGCGGCGGTGGTTCCCGGGGAGGCAGTTCCTCCGGCGGGCATTCTTCCGGAGGCTCCTCGCGCGGCCGCTAGAACTTAAAGCAGAGCAGGAGCAGAGTGGCGCGGCCTTCTGGCTTCAGAAGGCCGCGCTTCTTTTTTGCGCCAAGTCCGTTTTGGCATCAAATTCACCGTGTCGTGCCAAATTCGAGCCCAGCGCGGATCGAGTTTTCTTCGGCGAGAGTCGGCGGCGAAAGCAGCCACGGCAGACTAAATGCTTGGATCGTCTCGTCGTCCGCTATACTGCTGGCGTATGTGAACCGGAGTAGACGTGTATCCGTTCATTCATATCGGCCCTTTAACGCTGGGAACGTACGGAATCATGGTCGCGACCGGCCTGATCTGTGCGTTCTTCGTTATACGCGCGGACCTGCGCCGAAGGGGCTACAGCGCCGAGGCAGAAAACATTATTGGCACAACGGGTTTGGCTGGTCTCGTCGGCGCCCGGCTCTATCATCTCCTCGAGTCCCCGTCGGAGTTTTTCGCCCATCCTTTGCCATTGCTCTTCAGCACTATGGGTTTCGCTTGGTTTGGCGCGGTGATTGGCGGTTTCGTGGCCCTGGTCCTGCTGGCGCGGCACTACCAAATGAAAATTCTGTTGATGCTGGATATTGCCTCCCCAGCTGCGGCCATCGGCTATGGCATTGGGCGCATCGGCTGTCTGATCTCGGGAGATGGAGACTACGGCGTCCCAACATCGCTCCCCTGGGGCATGAGTTTTCCGAATG
>QHYR01000255.1 GCA_003223315.1 Acidobacteriota bacterium
CTGCTACTTGCAGTCGGACCTGGACGAAATCGCTCTGCGTCTGAATCAACGGCCACGAAAAACGTTGGGATTTCAAACTCCGGCGGATAGACTGCAAGCCAGTGTTGCGTCGACCCCTTGAGACCACCGGTCTTCTCGGAAGGTGGCTTTTTCGCAGGCCGCGCCAAATTCCGAGAAGCAACTGACTGAGCTTTGCTCAGACAGGAACGAAAGAAACTGGGCGAAGCGGCATTGCCGAAAATACAAGACTTAGCTCCCCAGTTTCTCAGGAGAGAACTTATCAGGAAGTAACCGACTTGCGATGCGGAGGGCTGGTCCGAGGATATGGACAAAGCCATTCAAAGCGCATTGTGTTTGGGCGCAGATCGGGTGTAGGTTCTAGTTCATCCGGGTGCTGCAGATAGCATCTTCGGTGGGCGAAGGGGGAGCGTGTGCATGCGAAGAATAATCGATCTGCCCGTCGTTGGCCTGGCAGCGGTGTTCGCTTTGGCGTCGTTTGCTGCAGCGCAAACGCGTGATGACCAAACGGATCAGGTGCCAGGGAGCCGTAGCCTTATTGAGAAACTAAATGCCGAAGCAAAACCGTCGGCGCCTGCTCCCAAACGTGATCTGAATGGCGCTTGGACGGGCCCGGTAGATTCCATGGGGCGCAATTTTCCTCCGTTCACGCCACTGGGGGAGCAGCGCTTCAAGCTCAATAAGCCCGAACCGGTGTACCACCTGGCGAACACGAATGATCCGCTGACGACGTGCGATCCCTTGGGTTTTCCCCGCAATATTCTCAACGAAACAAGGGGAATGCGCTTCGCCCAGTTGCCGGATCGGATGATTGTCCTGTATCAGTATCAAAGGATCTGGCGCGAAATCTGGATGGATGGACGAGAACCCCCCAAGAGCATCGACACCAAAGAGGGAGCGCCTTCCCGCTGGTACGGCTATTCCGTGGGCCACTGGGACGGGGACTACACATTCGTGATCGATACGGTGGGCATGGATGACAGGACCTGGCTCGATGCGGCTGGTCATCCTCATAGTGTGGATATGCGGGTAGAGGAACGCTACACGCGCGTGGACCACGACACCCTGCGTATGAGCGTCACGATTGATGACCCCAAGACGTACGTGTCGCCCTTTGAAGAACTCGCCAACGTAATGTTCAAGTGGATTCCCAGCCAAGAGCTCGAGGAGCAGCTCTGTGTGCCCTCCGAGGGCATTGCGTATATGAACATAATTGGACATCCGGGCGGCACTGCCGATCCCGCCAGGTAAATCCAACTTCTGCCGGAGCGACCCGCACCAAGAGCCGCGGACTGCTCTCGCGTTGCTCCGAGGTGTCGGCGTATACCCTCACGGCGCGGCAACGAACTACCCAAAACGGTCAATCACGTATGCAAATGCATTCCCCCGTAGTTGCCCGCAATAATCGCGGCGTTATAATTGTTTCTATGCGACAGGTTCTGTCGACATCGGCGCACTTGCCGAGAAGGAGGTGATCCAGTGAGGTACGCTTTACGTTGACGCAGTAGAGGAGGCGCTTGTGAATCTTTACCGAGCGCCTCTCTCCTTTTTTCCCCATCCGCCCCGAAATATCAAGATTCCCTGTGATTTGGCGCCTCTCCCGCCCTAACAAGCTGCTGGACGGAACTTGCCGCTTTTCACCAAGCTATCGTTTTTGCGCTCAGCTGATCCAGACTCAGCCCGCAATCTGAAGCGACTCTCCTGCCGCTCGCTTATCGGAAGGTCGCCAATTTGTTGCGTCGAGGTCACGGAGAAGCGTACGATGCGCTAGACATTGGTCCAAATCCGAAATACGGGTCATATGAGAATGATCGCTCGGCATTGGAGCACTATGGGAACTAAGGCTATCCAGGGCTTCGTGGTGCTCGTCGGCCTGTTGATAGTTTCCATTCCGCTCGTCGCACATCACGGAAATGCCTCGTACGATAACAAAGTGCTCACCTTGAAGGGCACCGTGACGGAATGGCGTTGGATCAATCCTCATGTCTTCCTGAAGCTTGATGTGAAAGGTGATGACGGCAAGGTCGTAAATTGGACTTGCGAGTTGGTTGCGCCATCGAACATGATCAACTTTGGCTTCACGGGGGATAGTTTCAAGCCTGGCGACCAAGTCACTGTTGTCACGAGTCAAATCGCCAGGAGTGGCGCGCCCATCGCCCGCCTCGGGTATAACCCCGCTAAGGGGCTCATCAAGGGCTGGCAAGATAAGCGACCTTTCTGAAATTGGAGTGGAGACCGAAACCTAATGCCCGGCCGATCCAAGGAGCAATCCGCAAAATACTTATTCTCGTTCGTGGCCATCGGCGCCCTTTTGCTCGGCATTTCGTCGAGCACGCATGCCCAGACGGAAGTGACTCTCCTGGTGCCGAACCCCTTTCGCGGATCGTTAGATAAGCTGGTCCCGGGCTTCGAAACCAAAACAGGCTACAAACTTAAGGTCACCTATGGCAGGGGAATGGGGACCAGGCAGCAGGTCGCTCGCGGCGAGTTCTTTGACGTCTCGATCCTACTGCCGCCCTACCCGGAAGCGCTCGCCTCGGGCAACGTCGACCCCAAGAGCGCCACGACGCTGGCGAGCCTCACCCTGGCGCTCGGAGTGAAAAAGGGCGCGCCCAAGCCCGACATCTCCACACCCGCAGCGCTCAAACAGGCGCTGCTTGCGGCCAAGACCATCGCCTATGTGGACCCGACGGTAGGAAGCGACGGGTTCGCGACCCGAGATGCGCTACAGAAGCTGGGGCTCCTCGATCTCATCGGCTCGAAGACCAAGCTCGCCGCAAACGCCGGCCTCGTGGCCAATTTTGTGATCAACGGCGAGGCCGACGTCTGCATTTTCTACCTCAACGAAATGGGCAATCCCGGTCTCGACATCGTGGCGCGCCTGCCGAAGCAGTTCGCGACTCCGGTGGAGGTGGTGGCGTTCATCTCTACCCACGTCGCGGACGCGAAAGCCGCCAAGGCCCTCGTTGACTATCTCTCGTCATCCGAAGCCGAGGCCGCCTACAAGAAAGACGGGCTGGAGCCGGCTCACTGAGCGGAAACCAAATCCCCGACGCCGTCGGTGAAGACAATTTCGACGTTTTCGATATCCGAAATCTGCGTGGACCGGTCTCCCGTGATCCAGGCCAAAGGCGGTTCACTGCTCCGGTTCAACTTGACACGACTAATGTCTCGCAAGCGTTGATAGTTCGTTCCCTGAAGTGAATTTCCACAGGCCGCCGTTAACCTCCACTGCCAGCTAACTCCATGGCCAAAATTGACGCGCCACCAAAATGCTGTTAAGAATGCGCTCACAAGCTCGAGGCCTGCGAGACTTCCGCAGAGAACCTGCTCCGGAGGCAATCATGGAGAAGCGACGCGTGCTGCTTTGGACCACGGGTCTCTTGTTGACGTTGGTCCCGGCGTTGAGAATACACAGTCAAAATCAACCACCCCTCAAGCTAGTGCAAACGATACCCATGCCGAAGGTGCAAGGTCGGCTCGATCACCTCGGCGTGGACGTTGAACGCAAGCGTTTATTCTCCGCTGCGCTTGGCGACAACCAAAACACAGTTGAAGTTATCGACCTTGAGACGGGTAAGCGGGTGTTCAGCATCCGAGGGCAGAGTATGCCACAGGGAGTGTTCTTTTCTCCCGATTTCAGGAGGCTCTTTGTGGCCAATGGCACCGACGGTACCTGCAAGATTTTCAACGGCGACACGTTCGATCTCGTGGACAGCTTACCAATTGGGACCGACGCCAACCACGTAGGGTACGATCCAGCCACCAAACTTCTTTACATCGGATTCGGCGATGCGAAATCCGGCGGGCTGGCCATGATCGACACGCGCAACAATAGACATATCGGAGACATCAAGACCGACGCCCGTTCCGGTGGCATCAAGATCAAAAAATCGGGCTCCAGAATTTTCGTAACCCTCACCGGCGCCGCCAAGTTAGGGGTGGTGGACGCGAAAAAACGCCAAGAGATTGCGACTTGGCCGATCTCAGGCGCTGATGGCAGCGTCGCACTAGCGCTCGATGAGCCTCATCATCGCCTTTTCGCTGGCAGCCGCAACCCACCCAAGCTGTTCGTCTTCGACACGGAATCGGGTAAGCAAGTTACGCAGCTCGAGGGCGTCGCCGGTATTGACGATCTGTGGTACGACGCCGCGCGTCGGCGCATTTACGCCTCGGGAGGCCGAGGATTTGAAGTGGGCTTCGCTTACGTTTACCGGCAGCGCGACGCCGACCATTACGAGTTAATCGGAAAGGTTTCCACCTCACCAGGTGCGGGCACCTCTATTTGGGTAGCACCATTCGATCGCTATTACGTGGCAGCTCCCGCTCATGACCAGGAGGATGCCGCAATCTTGGTTTTCGAGCCGCAGCCGTGAGGGAGGCCAGGGATTCAGGAAAAATCGAAGACAGCTATATCGTGGTTTACGAAGTGCAACCTAAAAACTCGGAAATCGAGTCCAGGGAAGCCGTATTTTAACGGAGGAAATATATGAAGAATCTCTACGCTATGCTGGGGCTCTTCGCGATTGCGGCCGCAGTTTTCTTTGGCTTGCGCAGTACCGCGCCATCTGCAGCGCCGGCGCCGCCACGCGAACTTCCGCCACTGCAACTCATTCAGCGAATACCCGTGCCGGGAGTCACGGGTCGCATCGATCATTTCACGGCATTCCCGAAACGCCGCCTCCTGATTTTTGCCGGCCTGGGCAACAATTCGATGGAGATTGTGAATACCTTCGAGGCCAAGGTCGTTCAGAGCACCAAGGGATTGGACGAACCCCAGGGCGTACTCTACGTTCCCGGCTTAGACAAGATCTTTGTGGCCAACGCAGGAAACGGCACGGTTAAAGTTTATGACGGCAAGAGCTACGCTCTGCGCAAGAGTATAGCCTTAGGCGAGGAGTCCGACACGGACAACCTTCGCTGGGATGAAGATTCCAAGCGCGTGTTTGTCGGCATCGTGGGCGGCCTAGCCATGATCGACGCCGTAACGGAAACCCATGTGGGGGACCTAAAGGGCAGTGGTGGTCACTCCGAGTCGTTCCAGTTGGAAAAGAAGGGATCTCGCGTTTTCGTAAACGTTCCGGACGATGACAGCGTGGTCAATGTCATCGACCGGAAAACCGGCGAATTGACCAAATGGGGGCTCAACGGCGCCAAAGCGAACTACCCCATGGCACTCGACCAAGACAATCATCGGCTCTTCGTCGTCACTCGCAGACCTCCGTTCGTAATGATCCTGAATACCGACAATGGTAGGGAAGTTGCCAGAGTTCCAGTAGGCGGATCGTGCGACGATGTCTATTTCGACGTGGAGCGAAAGCGTATCTATGCGCTCGGCGGCGAAGGATTTATCAGCGTGGTCCAACAGAATGACCCGGATCACTATTCGCTCTCCGCGAATATCGCCTCAGCGGTGGGCGTGCGCACGGGCATTTTCTTTGGGACGAGCTTGTATGTCGGCGTGCCGGCCGCGGGATCGGAACCAGCACAAATCTGGAATTATGCTGTGCCGGAATAGAGTGCACATACTCGAGTGACTTCGCAGGGACGACTCGGAGGCATATTGGGGCATTCCCTGCGCAACTTTAAGTTAACTTCATACGCTAAGGAGGGATCAAATGACCAACCGTGTCGCAACATTGCTTCTCTTACAGGTGTTCCTTTTGTCTCTCTGCGCCATGAGCCAAGCGCCCCCGGTCTTGGTGCTGCAAACCCGCATCGCCATGGCGAATGTCAACGGGCGCATGGATCATCTCGGCGTCGATGTGAAAGGCCAGCGCCTCTTTGCGGCCGCGTTTGACAACCACACCCTCGAGGTGATCGATCTGAAGGCTGGCCGGCGAGTGCACACCATTGCGGATCTGAATCAGCCGCAGTCAGCATTTTATGATGCGTCCAGCAATCGCCTGTTCGTGCCCTGCGGGGGTGATGGAGCAGTGAAGATTTTTGACGGAACCACATTGCAGCTTCTGCAAACCGTGAAGCTTTCCTCCGATGCGGACAACATCCGCTACGACGCCCGCAGCAAGCGTGTGCTCGTCGGCTACGGCGGGGAAAAATTCTTGTTCGGCAAGGTCGTGCGCGGGCAGGGAGACGGGGCGCTGACCTTTCTGGATTCCACAGGGAAGAAAACCGGAGAGATCGCCGTAGATGCCCATCCTGAATCCTTTCAACTTGAGAAATCCGGAACTCGTGTTTTCGTCAATGTTCCCGATCGGCATGAGATTCAAGTCGCCGACTTGGTGAAGGGCAGTGTGCTGGCCCATTGGCCGGTCACCTGTGAGGACAATTTCCCGATGACGCTGGACGAAGCCCATCATCGGCTGTTCGTTGAATGCCGCATGCCTGCGAGCTTGGTTGTGTTCAATACGGAGAGCGGCAAGACGGTGGCGTCCCTCGAAGGGCCCAGTTCGGACGACATCTTCTACGACGCCAGCAAAGGCCGAGTCTATGTTCTTGGCCAGGCGACCGAGGGCGGTGACCGCAGGGCTGCTGGCCGCGGCTTTATTGATGTTTTTCAGCAGAAAGATGCCGACCACTACAGCAAGATTGCCAGCTACCCGACGGGGCCCGGCGCTTGGACTGGCTTTTTCGTGCCGGAATGGGGAAAACTCTTTGTCTCCGCACGTCACCAAGGCGAGCAGACCGCTGAGATCCTTGTATACGGGACAAAATGAGAACCAATGACTGTTTCGGATTATAGAGCCTGCGTGGGGTCCATTTTAAAAAACGTCTTGCGGAAACCTAATTGAGGGATCACTCCGTCAAAAACCCCCCGGAAAACTGCTTGTTTTTGGAGACTAGTTTCCGATAAGCCGACTTTCTCGGGAGTTATCCGATCTGGGATGCGACGCCCTAGGCGCCGGTCATTCATTCGCCTCACTCGCACCGGGCCGTGCCGGTTACGCCGCTCGCCGAAGCTTCAAGGGCAATGGCCCGCACCGCAGCCGCGCGCTCGCAGATCGTGAATGTCCTCGAGGCGTTGCGGAATGAATCCATCGCGGTTGGGCATTTTGACCTTGGGCAGGCTCGTGGCGTCGATGACCTGGCCTTCGGGAATGATGTCGTTGCGATAGAGGATGAAGGCCGTCAAGGCGTAAATGTCGCTGGCGCTGAGCGAACCTTCTTGCTTTGGCGGCATGGCACGATTGATGTAGTCCCAAATCGTGGTGGCAAACGGCCAGTAATTGGCAAGCGTCCGCGAGGGCGTAGGAATATTGAGGGCGCCTCGGCCTCCCACTAGGCGCGGGGCAAGCTGGCTGCCTTCGCCGGCGGGTCCGTGGCAGGCCGCACACTTGTTCGCAAAAATCTCCTGGCCTTGTTTGGCGGTGCCGCTTCCTGGCGGAAGTTCCTTCCCTTGCGGGCCGATCGCTTGGTTCCAGGCCTGGATTTCTTCCTTACTCGGCGTCCGCCCCAAGTTGCCATAATTGGGCGCTTGCGGAAACGCAGTAGTGCACGCCGCCAGGCTGATGACCGCGAGCGCGGGCCAAAATCTAAAGCAGCGCATTGCTCACGCTCCCGTCGCGGCTCACCCTCCAGGGCTGAATGGCGTTGAAGTTACCCATATCCGCGGTAGCTGGGGGCAGGCGGTAATAATCCGCATCGATGCCCCAGAATTTGTTGAGTCCAGCTAGGGTCGGTTGCACATGCCCCTGGTCGTCGGTGCAGCGCGACTCGAGCACGGCTTCTTCTCCATTCCACGTCCAGGCCAAGCCGAATCGCGTATGCGCCTTGGGTGCGATGGGTTGCTGAAGCTGCGCGTCTTTCCAGGTCCGCCCGCCATCGGCGGAGACCTCGACGCGGCGAACGGCACCGCCTCCGGACCACGCCAAGCCGGTGATTTCGTAGAATCCGCGCGCTCCTAACTGTTGCCCGCCCGAGGGCCGCGTGATCACCGATTTCGGTCCCATCTCCGATTCAAACCAGCGCGATTTGCCGTCGAGGCGCGCGCTGGGATACTTCGTGCTTTCCATCATGGCCATGTACGGCTGGTCCACGACGTAGATCCGCCGCAGCCACTTCACGTTGTTGATACCCTGCCAGCCGGGCACCAGCAATCGCAACGGATAACCCTGCTCGGGACGCAGCGCCTCGCCATTTTGACCGTAGACCACCAGGCAATCGTCCAGCGCTTTCTCGAGCGGAATGCTCTTGCTGTGCTTGCCGGTTTCTGAACCTTCGGCAACAATCCAGTTCGCGCCTTTTTGCACACCCACTTGCCCCAGCAGAAGCGCGAGAGGCACCCCAGTCCAGACGCTGCAACTGGTCAGTCCGTGCGTGTCCTGAACGGTAGCCGCGAGCGCCTTGCGCGGCTCGCCGGTGGGACCTGCCGCGGCGCTATTGCCGTGGCATTCCAGGAAATGCAGCCGCGACACCGCAGGCAGGCGCTTGATCTCGTCCAGGGTAAAGATCAATGGCCGGTCCACCATTCCATGAATCATGAGGCGATGCTCGCGCGGATCGATGTCCGGCGGTTCGTGACCGTGGGAGATGATGAAGTGCAATGGCGCCGGGGTAATGATTCCCATGGAATCCTGAAGCGGCGAGCGGAATCCGTAGTCTCGCCGCGCGCCGGGCACGATGGGCCACATCGCCAGGCTGCCGATACGCACGTCGTTCTCGAAATGCGAACGTTGGCCGTAGGCGTGTAAATCGGCCGAGGGTGCGTCGGCCGCGAAGAGCTTACCGGCCGGGGAAGAAATAGCACCTGCCGCGAACCCCGCAAGCGCGGCGCCGTTCTTCAGAAATTGTCTGCGAAGAGATCGCTTGGAACTCATCTCTGCCTCCTGTGAGGGCCTCTCGAGTCATGGCAACGGAAGTCGAAGAATGTGACTAAAATTCCGCCTCTGCGCCCAAAATGTCAAGAAAATAAAGGCGCTGTTCATCGCTGCGAGGAAGGAATTACTGGCCCGTCAGAAAGTTCCCGGCTCTGAGGAAGAGGCTCCTTTCGTGCCTACGGGAGCTCTGTTCCACAATTCTCTGATTCTCGCGAGAAGGCCAGCACTCGAACTGTTCGCCAACCGGCCCGAGCAGGCAGGATGTTTTGCCCTGATCAGCCTCATAGTAACGGCCCGACACAAGCAATAGCTGGCGGGTACCGGGTTCAATGTTGATTTTCTGCGGTTGCTCGATGAAATACTGGTCGGAACTTCCCGAGTTTGTGAGCGTGATTCCCGAATGGCCGGTTTTGCTTCGGGGCGGCTGTACGAGTACATAATTGATGGGAAAGCGCCCTTTTTTCCAGTTCGGGTTCTTGGAACCGCAGCGCCACCACTGCGCCTGATAAGGATCGCCATTGCCGTCGAAATCTACGGCCATGCTGTCCAGCCTATGGCAGCCTTTCAACATCACTCTGGCGGGCACACCATGGCGCGGTGTCAGCTCGAAATCGTTAGCTCCCGACCGCAGGTTCGCGCTGAAGGCAAGAACAAAAACAGCAATTAAAACGGTCCTGGGACCCCGCCGCATAGCGCGGCAGAATATTCAACTGCCCATCTCTAGTCAACAGCAATATTTATTTCAGACAGGGAAGTGAGCCAACCTGACGTATGGCGCCTCGTTCGGGCCGTCCAGAGGGTGATCGTCTCAGCATGTGCTCCTTCTGCGAACACAAAAGCCCGCGCCAAAGCTGCCCGATTCTGATACTTTACAGTGCCGTTAACGAAGGCGGTTCGTAATCCAGCGGTATCGTTGCGCCAGGACCGCATCGATGAGAGCAAGGGAGCGCATATCAGCATGGGGAATTGGCGAGAAAAAACGGGATTGTTTGCGTCGTCTGAGCCGCAACTTGCTCCGAACGAACTCCCTCTGGAGCCTTCGCCCCTGGAGCCTTCGATTCTCGAGGGCATCGCTGATACGACGCGCCTCGCCAGCAATGCAGCGCTCGTCGGCGCCTTCGCCACGGCCGCATTCGCCCTCCACCTGCTAACCGCAAATCGCTACGGCTATTTTCGTGACGAGTTGTACTATGCCGCGTGCGGACAGCATCTCGCTTGGGGCTATGTGGATCACGCTCCGCTGATCGCGGTGATCTGCTGGTTCGCGCGGCGGCTCCTGGGCGATTCGCTGTACGCCCTGCGTCTTGCCCCGGCCCTGTCGGCTGCAGCCAAGGTGTTGCTGACTGCGTGGATGGTACGCGAATTTGGCGGGCGGCGCTTCGCCCAGCTGCTCGCCGCCGTGGTTGTCTTCTTCTGTCCGATTTACCTGACCATGGACAGCTTTCTTTCCATGAATTCCTTTGAGCCGCTTTTTTGGATGGGCTGTCTGGCCGTAGCCATCCGCATAGTCAAGGGCGGCTCGCTTCGCCTCTGGCTGCTCTTTGGCGCTATTGCTGGCGTGGGAATTCTGAATAAGCATTCGACACTATTCTTTGGCCTGGCTTTCTTTCTCGCTTTGCTGTTCACCTCCGGCAGACGCTACCTGCGCAATTTCTGGATCTGGTTCGGGGCGCTGATTGCGTTTCTGATTTTTCTCCCGAACCTCTGGTGGGAAATCGCCAACCAGTTTCCCACGATCGAAGTTCTGCGGAATGCGGCTAGATTTAAGAACGCGCCCGTTTCCTGGTACGGCTTCCTCGGGGAACAGGCGCTCCTCGTCCATCCTTTAGCCTTTCCGGTGGTTCTGGCGGGTCTGTGGTTCTTTTTTGTGAGCCAGGAAGGTCGCGCTTACCGCTTTCTGGGATGGACTTATGTTTTTGTTCTTGTGCAGATGCTGGCTTTGAAGGGCCGCATCTATTACCTTGCGCCGATATACCCGATGCTGTTTGCCGGAGGCGCAGTGTGGATCGAGAGCCGCATCGAGGAGCGCGGCTGGGAATGGGCGCGGCAAGCCATTTTGATCCCGCTGGCCGTCGGCGGAATCGTTGCCGCGCCGCTTGCTCTGCCAATCCTGCCTGTAGGGGCCGCCGCTGCGTATTGCAATTTCTGGGATATCCACAAAGTGCGCGTGGAAAATTACGACTCAGGCCGGTTGCCGCAATTTTTCGCCGACATGTTTGGGTGGCCCAATCAGGTGAAGTTCGTAGCTTCGGTTTATCGAAGCCTGCCCGCGGAGGATCGGGCTCAATGCGCGATTCTCGCCGCTAATTATGGTGAAGCCGGCGCCATCGATTACTTCGGCCCGTCGTATGGTCTGCCGCGCGCCATCAGTCCTCACAATAACTATTACTTGTGGGGCCCCGGAGACCCCTCGGGCAATGTCGTAATCGCCGTGGGCATGGACCTCGGCAAACTACAACTGCTCTTTGCAGATGTCCAAAAGGCGACGACGATCCTCGATCCTTATGCGGTTCCCGATGAAGATAATCTTCCCGTATACATCTGCCGCAATCCGCGCGTACCCCTCTCGGACGCCTGGCCCTCTCTAAAGTTCTTCGGATAGGTTTCGCGACAACGGGTCCGGTGCTCGGAAGGTCCCGCTGAGCCCCCAAAATCGGCCTTAATCCAAGGTTTGGGCGGCGATGCGGCGCGAGTCCTCGAAGAATTTCGCCGTGATCGCTCCGAAGGCAAAGCCGCCCACATGCGCCATGTAGGCGACCCCGCCGGGCTGCGCCTGTGCTACGGCGCCGACCTCGCTGAATAGCTGCAGCGCAAACCAGATTCCGATCAGCAAAGCCGCCGGGATCACCGTAATCGTGACGAACCAGCCCAGGAAAAGCAGCGTCTTAATCCGGTCTCGCGGATAAGTGATCAGAAAACCGCCCATCACCGCCGCAATCGCTCCGCTGGCGCCCAAGTTCGGAACAGTGGAACTGCTCATTGCCGCGACCTGAGCCAGGAACGCTACCACGCCGCCCAGCAAATAAAACGCCAGGTAGCGCAACGGTCCCATGGCATCCTCGATCTCCGGACCAAACGCCCATAAGAACACCATGTTTCCAATGATGTGCATCCAGCCGCCATGCATAAACATGGCCGTAAAGATGGTTATCAAGTGTTGGCCCGCCGCGACATTGGCGGGGATCACAGACCACCGCTGTATGAATGGCTCGCCGCCCACCAATTCGAGAACAAAAACGAACGCGTTAATCACGATGATAGAGACCGTTACAACAGGACGATGTGCGGGACGCCGGGAGATATCGCGTAGCGGGATTCCCACTGGATGCGCTCAATATTCCGATGCTTCGCGCAATTATTTCAGTTGCGGAATGGAATCGACCTTTGGCGGCTGCGGCACAGATTGCACAAAGGCGTAGATATCGGCCAATTCCGCGTCCGAGAGCACCTTGCTCGTATACGGCGGCATCTGGTCTCGCGGAGAGCGGACCTGAAAGACAAAAGCCGGGAAGGGAATCGGGGCGGGCCCAAGCTTCGGCCCCGTTCCCGCCCCGCCTTGCGCTTCACGGCCGTGGCATTCGTAACAGCCATCGGCTGTGTAAACCGCCCTGCCATTTTTAGCGTTTCCGGTTGGGGTGTTATCGGCTTTCGGCGGCGCGCTCGTTGACTGGGTTCCTGCCTCGGGACGACCTTGCGCAACTGCAACGGACCGCGCCGAGTCGACCAGCAATGCCGCCAGCGCTGCCAGCATCATCAGGGCAGCAAACGAGCCCGCTCTTGCCTCGGAGTGTTGTCGAAAATTCTTCATGGCTGCCTCTTTAGCGGGGCTGCGTGACCGTGTCCAGAAGGGCCGGCTCGCCTCGCTTCACTGCAGCCACCGCCCTCCGAATTGCCGGAGCCAGATCCTTGGGATCGCTAATCGGTCCCTCGGCATTCCAGCCCATGCTCTGCGCCAGTTTGGCGTAATCGATGTTGGGATCGAGAATGGTCGTGCCGATCCCGGCATTGGCGATGCCGCGCTGGTGCCGGTTGGCCATGCGCTGAAGGTGCATCACCTCCTGATGATAAGCGCGGTTATTGTGCATGACCCAGAGCATGGGGATGCGATGATGCGCGGCCGTCCAGAGCACTCCCGGCGCATACATCAGATCGCCATCATTCTGCTGGTGGACGTAGAGCCGGCCATACTTCCGCTGAGCGAGCGCGGCGCCCACCGCGGATGGCGCCTGGAAGCCAACCCCTGCGGCACTCGACAGGCGCGTGCGCTGGTAATACTTTTCATAGTTCCATTCCACGCCGCCGATGCCGCCGGCCCAGTCCTCGCTCTTGACCGCCGCCCAAACTTCGGCCGAGAGGCGCGCCAGGCTGATGGGGCTGGCATCCCAAGCGTAGGTGGCATCGACGCGCGCTTGTTCCGCGGCCTTATGGCTGGCAGCGGCAAGCTTCGCGCCGCGCTCCTGGAAAGTTCGCTTGCGATCGTCGGTCGTCAAGCGCTTGATCGCTTCGGTCAGCGACGGAAGGGTTACCTCCGGGTCCGCGGCCATGGCCAGATCGACATCCTGGAAGCGCTCGAAATCCTGGTAATTGCTCTTGAGATAGAGGTCCCGGGTGGTGATGCTGATCAGTTTGACGTTGCTTCGCGTGATCGATTGAGAGCTGCGGTGCAACTGATCGCGATAATTGTGAAGCGCGCCCCAGAAATCTTCGACGTCGAGCGCCAAGATTACATCCGCATTCGATATCAATCCGCGCCCGCCCATGGATTGATTGAGCGGGTGACGCGACGGCAAGTTGCCACCCTGATCTATGATCGGAACCTGCAGCGCTTCCGCAAATTCGATGAACTGCTGCATGCCGCCTTGCGAGCGCACTACGTGCCCGGCGATTACCACGGGATTGTCCGCCGCGACCAAAAGCTTGGCAGCTTCCGCGACCGAGCCCGAATCCCCCTGCGGCGCGGCATCGAGCGTAAGCTTGGGTATGCGCAAGGAAACGTTCTGCGGAATGGGCGATTCCTGCAAAGTACTATCGGCTACCAATACCACGGGCTCCCTCGGCGGAGTCATGGCGATCCGGTAAGCGCGCACGGCGGATTCGGCGAAATGCGGCAGCGAGACGGGCACGTCGTCCCACTTGGTGTAATCGCGGACCATAGCCGCGGCATCCTGCGCGCTGTGGTTCCACTCCACGCCCGGGCGTCTTTCCACCGCATCAATGGTGTTGCCGAGCACGATAAATATCGGTGCTTTGCCCGCCCAGGCGTTGTAGATGCCCATGGACGCGTGCTGCAATCCCACGGTGCTGTGCGCCAGCACGAGCATCGGCTTTCCTTCCACCGCCGAGTAGCCCTGCGCGAGCGCCACGGACGACTCTTCGTGGCAGCAGGTGATGAACTCCGGATTTTTGTTCCCGCCGTAGTTGACGAGCGATTCGTGCAAGCCGCGAAAACTCGAGCCCGGGTTCGCGGCCACATATTCGAATCCGAGAGATTTGATCACATCGACCATGAAGTCGGAGCCGGTCCGGTCGGCGGTCAGAACGTTGACCTCCGTTGTAGGATCGCCTTCCTTCGGCGGAATTGGCGGTACGGTTGCGGAGCGCGCCACCAACGACTGCTGCGCACCCGCCACTCCGGTGCTGGCGACCAGCGTCGCCACACCGCCCACAGCCGCGCCCTTTAGAAACCTGCGCCGATCGACCAAGCTCTTATCGGATTTCTTCATGGCTGGTTTCTCCTCCTAAAACTTAACTGCGCCGAGGCGCCCGGCATGCGGCGTTCTTGCGCATGCTGGGGTATTGTACATGCCCGCAGACCGTACCGAGGGTTCCCTAGACTCGCGGCATTATAACCGAGTTCCCGCCCGGTGGCGGTTCTATGTAACGCGCCCACTCTCGTCCCTGGCTCGCGGCTTTTTGCCCGCCGCTCTTGCAGTCCAGGGCGCGCCGCAATCACGGGGGTCTCCAACGCACGCCTCTCGAGCGCGAGAGATCGCGCGGTAGAAGAAGTTGCGTGCGTTAGGGTGTTAGGCGTATGGTTTGAGCAAAATCACGTGGTCCAGGAGGCCGTCCATGCGAGGAGTTGCGGTTTATTTGCGCGGAGTGACCCTGTTTGTTGCGGGAATCGTTGTCGGCACCGTCTTGATGCAGCCCAGGCCCAGTGGGGCCCAGGAGAATCGTTCGGCCCAGGAGAAACGGACCCCGCTCCGGCTCAACCACGTCGGAATCGCCGTTACGGACTATGACAAATCGTTCGATTTCTACACCAAAGTGATGGGCTACAAGATCGCATTCAGGTTCCCACCCAGCCCCGATGGCAAGCCAACCACCACTTACTTCCAGATCAGCAAAGACACGTTTTTGGAAATGGCCCCGGCCAGCGCACAGGTGCCGGCGGGAGTCACGCACATGGGCATCGAAACTTCGGACATAAAGAGCACCATCGCGCAGCTGCGCGACACCGGCGCCCACGTCGAGGATATGCGTGTGAGCGGCCCGACCAAGGCCCTTCTGTCAAATATCTACGACCCCGACCACATCCGCATGGAGCTGATCGAACTCACCCCCGATTCGCTCCACAAGAAAGCCGAGGACTCCTGGAAATAGGGGCCCCTCCGGGGCGCGCAAAAGTCTACCAACAGGATGAAGCTTTTGCGCGTCAACAAAGTCGGCGCTCGCACATAAGTGCCTTGCTGCCCCAGGCCGTCGCGTCGGCCTGAGCCGCAGCGACATCGGAAGGGGGTTGAATATGCGGAAGGGCTATGCGGCCTCGGCGATCGTCGTGCTCATGGTGCTGGGGTCATCATCTCTTGCGCGAGCGCAAAGCGCGTCCGCTGAAAAAGCAGGATCGAAGCCCGGCGATACACCCGCATCCAAGAACGATCCGCAGGTCCCTCCCGGCCCCGTGCTTCTGGATGGCTGGGGCCGCCCGGTAACCGACGCGCTGAAACCCGGCGAGAAACCCGGCCCCGCCCCGCGCCACGATATTTCCGGCATTTGGGAACCGGCTCGCAGCCCGGGCGATGGAATTCAGGCGTTCGGCCCGCGCGACATGCCCTATGACGGCGCCCCGGAGCATAATCCGCCTTACAGTTCTCTGGGCCTGGACGCACAGCATGCCCACAAGCCTCTCGAGGGAGAGGAAAGGGTTCTCGAATCGCTCAGTAATGATCCGAGAAACAGGTGCGATCCCTTGGGGTTTCCGCGCGCGGATTTTTACCAAATCCGGCACACGCAGATCATGCAAGACGATCGCAAAGTGGTCATCTTGTACGAATTTGAAAAGAGGTGGCGCGTCATCTGGACCGATGGGCGTGAGCTTCCCAAGGAAATTCCCCAGCCGCGCTACTATGGATATTCGGTGGGCAAATGGGTGGACGACACAACCCTCGTGGTCGAGACCATCGGTACCGAGGGGAGCGAAAAAGTCTGGCTCGATGAAGCCGGCCGCCCGGCGAGCGATGCCATGCACGTCGAGGAACGCTTCCACCGCGTGGACCACGACCACCTGGAGCTCACCGTAACCATTGATGACCCGAAGATGTACACCAAGCCGTGGCTGGCCCTGAACAAATTTCCCATGAGGCTGCAATCGCCCGATTACGACGTGGTGGAAATGATGTGCATCCCCTCGGAGATGGAACAGTACTACAAAGACTACGGCGATCCCGCCAGCGGCGTGGATGACAAGGGGAAGAAATAGCCGGCGAACGAGAGCCCAACCGCGACTTTGTTGACGCGCAAAAGCTCGACTTTGTTACCCGCGAAAAGCGCATCCTGTGGGTAGCCTTTTCGCGGAAGAGGCTAGACTTTTGCGCGCCCCGAAGCGGGGCCCCAAAAGTTAAAGTTTCAGTTGAGCTCAACCCCCCCCCACCCCCCCTGTTTTTTTGCAAGGATATCATTCCATGGGAGTTGTTTCGTAATATGGTGCAAGAATATCAATCCAAAAGACTTAATATCACCTGATTCTCTGGGGTCCTGGCTACCGCCGCCCATGATGCGCCCCCCCTGCCTCCGACTTTGTTAACGCCGCGAAGCTCATCCTGTTGGTAGACGTTCGCGGCGCTGGCCCCCCGGGTTACTTTTATGGAAGTGTTCATTCTACGAGAGTTACGCGCAACCATTGTGTACGTGCTCATTCTAGATGGGTTGCATTCCACGGCGAAAAACTCGGCGGACTCCGCCGGAGTCCGAAAACCGGACCTGGCCGGATGGTCGTTTCGATGACCTGCGGAAGAGCGTAAGTTCGGGGTTACGCGTAGAGAGAATGAAGGCGCGAGGGCGCTTGGCGCAGGGAACGGCCACTTTAGCCGGGAGAAATATCGGGATCTGCCGAAAAGCATGCGGGAGGATAACATATTATCATCTGGTTAGCAAGAGGACTTCATTATCTGGTCAGTATTCTGATGAAGGAGCGACTGTTCGAACGATCTGAACGTTCGAATCTGTTTTCCCGTGACATATCGTTCGAATAAATGCCGGTTAGAGTTCGCCGCGAAAGGCTTTTGACCAAAGGAGCGGTTCGGTTACGCCTCGGTTTCGCCGAAAGCGTTCTCTACCTTGCACCTAAAAAATAATTAGATAGCCGGAGATAAGCCTTGACGGTCCTTAGCCGATTGGCGGGCACACATTCGAGAAAAGCTCAGCCGGAAGTAACAGCGCTTCCTGTTCCAAACAAGCATTGTTGCTGTCAATAAGCGCGATCACGCGGCGGACTTCAACGAGCTTGGTGCGTCTGAGATTGGCTAGCAACGTTCGATTGTTAGGCTTTTTGAGAATGCTGTGGTTGGAAAGACGACTAAACCGTTCCGGGAGGTCATCAGGAAAATAGAGGCGTACACGAGCACCGAGGCGCGTGCGCAAACGCGTGAATTCATCCATTCCAACAGGATCATAGTCAGGCAGGTGAATCAACGAAAAATCCGGGGTGGCATTCGACTCAAGCCACTCAATCAGGCGGCGCGAGATGCGCCCGCGATGGGACCAAATAACTAGATCGGCGGGCAGGTGTAGTCGTTCGAATTGAGTGAACACCGCCGGATTTTCGACCACGGCACAACTTCCGCGCATCGCGTAACGACCACTAAGTAGAAATGAGAAAACGCCGTGCTCAGATGACGCCAGCGCTGCGCCGACTGGCTTCCCATCTTTCAGTAGTGCCTGTTCGGACCATGCCCGAACAGAAAGGATTTCTGGAGTGTTACTTGTAAACGTTTTCGAGTCGCGGAAGCGGGCAACGCCCGCTGTTCGGCTCATCTCGTCGTCGTTAATCGGTGTGTCGGGGAAAAAGTGTCCGATAAACTGGCGAAGTGCTGTGTTGTCGAGAAGGACCAAGCGCCGACCGCTGCCGGAGCGCTGTTCGACCACCACGCCAGCATCTATCAATGGCTGGAGGGTTCGAACTAGCGAGTCGCTGCACGTTGTTTTGGGGAGGCCCCCTTCTACGAGGAGGCTCATCATACGCGCAAGGATGCGTTCCTTCGCGTTCATACGGCAGCATTGCGAACTTTGATCTCGATACGATGTCGGTGACGCAAGACAATTCTGCCCTTTTGGGGCTGAAGAAAGTAAAGGGCATCCACTTCGCTGACAGCTTCGGGAGCGGCCGTGATAGCTATGAATCCTAGTTGCCTGGCCGTGTGGACAATCGCTTGACGGTTCACCGGGTCAAGTGTCTGAATTTCATCTAGGAAAAAGGGCACAGCACAGTCGTCTCGCCGCAGTTGATTTTTCAATAACAGCAAGTTGAAAAGGACTTTGATGGCAATGGTAGTACCGTGTGACTCGATCTGCCGAAAGTCGTGGTAGGTATGGCGCTGGTCATCTGTACCGGTGACGGTGAAGGCCAGAGTGAAAAGGCTCGCAAAACGAATTACCGGGTTGTCCTGAAGTCTTCGGCGAAAATTTGATATATCGGACTGTTGTTGGGGATCGGAATCGAAGAGACCGCCGGGCTCGAAAGCTGCCAGACGCTTGATCCAACCCACCAAATCGCTGTATTCAACGACCTCCAACTTTAAATTTTTTAGGTGCGAAATTTGCACTTTTGAAAATGCCCGGTTGATTGTATCTGCCGCGCTGCGGACGTGATCGAGATTTTTCAGGACGAGATCGAATGTTCCCCTCAATACGTGGATATGGGCGTTCCAGTCACGAGCGAGCGCTTCTTCCTCCTCGCCAAGCGCCTCAAGTTCGTCCTGGAGCGCGCTGATAGTTTGGAAGTCATCGGCGCCACGAAATTCGTCACCGAACAGTGCTTCAGTGTGAATCAAGAGATTGGTTATCTCGTCGCACATTTTGTTTTGCTTTTCTTGCTGCCGAAGGTAGAGCGTTATAGCGTGATCGAAATCGTCCGAAATGCCTTCGGCTACTCGTGCCTTGGTTGAAAAATCAGGAAAAGTGCAACTATTTAGATTTCCGATCACTCTATCGAACGCACTCTCCTGCTCGCGGATGGAACGTTCTGCCAGCGCCCTTGCGTTTTCGGCGAGTTTAGATTGTGCGATGAGTCTCGCGATTCGTTCATTTGCAGCGGCGATGCAAGTTTCAATCTTTTCTAGTTCGGAGCGGAGGTGGGGTTCGTTTTCTTTAGCTTTTTGGTATTCGTCGAAGTGGAACAGTTCATTCCTTTTCATCTCAACTTCTGCTTGTTTCACTCGGCGTTGCCCTTCCAGCATCTCGCGCTGTTCAATCGCGGCAAGTATGGCATTCCAGCGGTTCAGCGTGGATCGGTAGTCGGCCAATTTCTCGCGAGCGGTTTCCACATTTTCCAGGCCCGATAACGATTCTGTACCTTTGGGGAGAGGGAACGACACGCTGGCATCTTTATAAGCCCCATCCGTCGTTCGAGCTAGCAGGCCATTTAACTTGGCGAGTAAGTCTTGCTGCCGTGAAACAGCGACCCCACCTGCACCCATAGGCATTTCAAGAAGATCGCGACTGAGAATGGAGAAAAGTGTGTTTATGGCGTCATCTTTGAAGTACTTGCGAAGCGCGCTTACGACAAGGCGGTCAAAACGCGTAACGACTTGATCCTTCTGCTTGACCAAACCGGTGAATACATCGACGTTGCGCTTGGCTCTTTCGCGCGACTCCCCCTCAGCATTGGCAAGTTGCGTTTCGAGTGCGCGAAGGTCCTGCGTCAAGTTGGACAGCGCCGCCTGTTCCAAAGCGACCAGAAATGGGCCAAATTCCTTGTCTCGGTCTTCGATGTTCTTGATCTGTAAGCCCAGTTGACCTTTCTGCTCTGAGAATGTCGTCACGTCGTTTCGCCGGTCGGTCAATTCCGCCTCAATCAGCGCTAGCTTTTTCTCTTGTGCAGATTTCTCCTCTTCAAGCTCTGTACGCTTTCGCTTGTGTTCCGCTTCAAACTTCTGTCGTTTGGCGCGCAAATCTGTCCAGCGCCACACCAGTTCGCCGCGTAAGGCTTCGCGTTCGGCAAATTTGTCCACAAGCCGCTCCACGAGCGGCCTGTTCTTTTTGAACTTTATCAATTTCTCGCGCCGCGCGAGGATGCGGTCGTAGTCATCACCGAACAGTGCGCGGGCATCGAATGCGATCCGCTCAGGCGGAATATCGGCGTGCATCAATAAGCGGTCTCGCATCTCCTCCTGTGTGATAGCACTTAACGTAAGCAGATTTTTCAGGGTCTCGCGGAAATGGTGATACTTATCCGCGTCACGCAACGCGACAATACCAAGCCCGCACCCACCGCCGCCGACGGCGGGCAGCAGCAATTCTCTTTGCTCCTGAGCATTTTTGATAACGCGGAATTGTTTCGCGGCAAGACGCGTGTTCACATCGCGCGGTTCGCGGACTTGATTCTTCGTGTTTAGGAAGTCCGCGGCCACAAACGGCCCAGCGTAGAAAAATCGCTCTGGATCACTGCCGCTGGCCTTGCTCTGGCCCCGCCAAGCGATTACACATTGTCCGGTCGCACCAAGGCATTCGAAGAGGATGTAACTATATTGACTTGGAAAATAAAACTCGCGGGTTTGCTCTGCATCGTAAGAACCGAAGTACATGTGCCGTCGGTCGTCAAGATAAAGAAATTGCAGCGTATTGATCAGCGTGGTTTTGCCCGTGTTGTTTGGCCCAACAATTTGCAACGCACCTTTGAGTTCGACCTCGGCGTAATCGTAGCGACCTGATCGGATGAGAATTAGTCGTTGAGGTCCCGTTGGCATGGGGAATTGAGATCAGGTCTCCACCGGTGGATTGGCTGTCGCCTGAGCTGTCTGTGCGGACTGCGTAATTTCGAGGCACTTCGATAACACTCTGTGGAATGGGCGGAGAAATCGGAATTCATCCTCACCAATACGCCTGATCCAGCCGATGCGCTCCATTTGATTAAGCAAGGTGTTTATGTGACCCATGTCGAACACTTCCACATCCCGCAGCAATGCAGCATAGCGATCCATGCTCAAATGCGGCAGCGCAGTTATCAAGAAGGATTGGTCGAAGATGAATTCCTCGATGGGTCGCCCCTGATTAGCGGCATGGTCAACGATGATATAGGAAAACGCGGCGATGCGCGGCAATGTGTCTGGCACAGTCTCAGGGTTGTCCGGCTCGAAATAGAAGAACTCGCGCGGGTGCCGAACGAGCTTGAGACCAAGCGCATCGAAGTAACGGGCGTAATCGTCGTATCGTTCACACAATGCGGAGAATTGTTCGTCGTCTGGACCGAGATGGTAGCCGCGCCTTAGACGGTCAAAGATACTCGCGAGATGAGGAAGCTCGCTCATGTGGAAGCCAGAATAAGAGGGGATGCCGTGATTTCGCCATCATGGGTCGCGTATGTATGCTGCGACTCGTCAATGAAGGTAGCTTGAAAGTCGCGATGAAATACCAACAATCCGAAGGCGGCGACTATTTCCGACGTGTCGCGCTCTGGATATGTGTTTACCAGCCATCCCAGCAAATCCGCGAGCGGCACGATACTCCTCACTGCGTCCGGCAGCGAATCCAACCACCTCAAACGTAGCAATGCGAGGGGATTCTCCTTCTCCGTTGTAAATTCTAAAAAAGGTGGAGCTTCTGGCGAATATTCGATGATGCGCCGCAACGCTAACGTAATCGCCGCATCACTGGGTACATTTTGGTAGCGTTCCATGGCTATGCCGATGAGGTATTGACTGCCCCATTTTGCCAAACCTTCCGCCTGCAACTTCTCCAGCGCTCGGGCTGCGCCCTCGGCAATAAAGCTTGAACGTCGTAGCGATTCATAGAGAGGTTGAATTTCCTTGCGGCATTGCGTGAAAACGCGAAGTGCGTGCACCCCCACAAGTCGTAGGAAACGCAGATTGCGAGCGAGTGCCGGATGGTCGTTGAACAGGGCTTCCTCACGCGCGCGATGGAGCAGACGTTCGGTTTCTTCAAATGCGGCACGCAACGGCCCGTCGGCGCGAACTATTTCAATCATCGGCTCGACGTAACGCTCCATCCAATGGACTATGCGCTGATACTTTTGGCGTACCGAAACACGGGAACGTTCCGTCTTATAACGTGCCACTTCTGTAAGAATTGCGTGTTGCGTCTCATTGAGGTCGGCATAGATGCGGCGGAGGGTCTGGCTGATTTCATCAAAGGCGAGGGCTACCTGTTGAGTGTCTTGGTCATCAAGTGAGCGGTCAAGACGCTTGGTGGTTATTTCGAGCGATGAAACGTAACCACGAATCATCTCAGGTGTTGCAGCATTGGCCTCGTTCGCCAGATAGGCGAGCAGCCTTGCTACAGGTTCAGCCATGAGATAGAACTCGCTGCCCGGCTCCGTAGGAACAAGAATCTGCAACTCGCGTAAGCGTCGCCACGTAGTTTCGGGCAATTCCTCGATGGCTGGATTACTACGAACCAGGCGGATAGTTTCGAACTCAGAGATTTCTCCATCGTGCTCCGCCAATTTACGCAGGAGGTATGTATGGCTTGCGCAGAAATTGAAGAAGCTTTGCGGGTTAATCTTCATGCTTAATTAGTCAGTCTGCAATTTGTGGGCAGAAGTCATACGCTGGATTCTGCCCATTTTTAGGTCATTTGAAAAGCCTTCAAAATGAGCGGAGCCAAGGAAACCGTGTGTAGGTTGCAAACGGGCGGAATGATGAGTCCCTTGCGGAAAACAGTAGTAAGGTACGAGTCCTTCTCTTTGAGTGTCGCGCGCCTAACACCTGCAATCGAAGCCGGCAGAAGGAGCGTTTAAAAAGTGGACTTGTGATTCCTGCTTAGCAGGCAAAGGTTAGCAGGGGGGCACTTTGGTTTTTTTGCTGGCGAGGTCGCGCAGCCAGGCGCTGATTGCGGTGGCCTGCTCGGCGGCCATAGTTTCAAAGACCACGCCCATCCCGAAAATTCCCATGCCGTAGCCGGAATGCATGTAGATCACTTTGCCGGGCAGTTCGCAGGTGTTGATGCCATTGGAGATGCGCAGACGCAGTTCGGTGCCGATGGGAATGGGCTCGAGCGTATCGATATAGCATCCACGCGAGCTCAATTCGGAGACCTGTGCGGGAACCGACGTGCCGTCGCGCAGGGTCGCTTCAGCCTCTGCGAAAAAGGCGAAACGCGGATTGGCGCGCCTGACCGCGAAGGAAGTTTCACTCATATGGCACCTCGTTCAAGGAACTTTGTTAACGCCGCGAAGCTCCTGATGCCCATGACGTTCGCGGCGGTCGCCTGTATGTTTCCATTTTATGGAAGCGCCATGCCAAACGTCCAGAGTTACCCACTTCGGATTGCCGAGATAGGTAACTGGCTTTGCGTACAGGCCGTTGCGTGGAGACGTTCAGGTAGGAGCAATTTGCGGTCCAAAATGCCGCGGGCGAATACTGAAGCAATACACGCCGGGGCAGCCGGTGTTGCCAACTTCCCAGAGAGATTCTTCGCTTCGCTCAGAATGACACGGAGCCTCAGTGCGAAGTTATTTGTGGCGAATGTCTTCCGGAGCGCGTTGGCGGTCGAGCGGCAGCACCTGCAGATGCCATTGCACGGGGATGGACTCCGGCAAGAAGCAAATCTTGCTGTCGCATGCCTGGTACTCGATTTTTCCCATAATCGCCAGGGTTTTGCCGTCGGTGCCCAGCGCGTTGCTGAAGTCCGCCGCGGAGCTGACCCTGACATCCTGCCGGATGCGGAATGTACCCGCGAAGACAGGTACGCTCTCTTTGATGGCCGGCAAATAGAGGATTTTTGAGGGCGGGTAAATCGCGGGTCTTAATTCAAATTGGGGCTCGGTCTCTGACGGGGGACCGATCAGCAATTTGATGGGCTTATAGTCCCGAGTCCCCGGGGCGTACACATGAACGTCGGGCGGAAGCTGCACTTCGGCCGTCAAGGTGACGAGTCCTCCCGGGAAGGCCGTGCGGTCGGACTGCTGGAGCGTGAGGTGCAGGTGCGGAGCTTCGGCCGTGCTGGCTACTTCCTCGCCTAATTCAGGAAAAAGTTTGGCAATCACGTTATTACCGGAAAGCCGCTCTCGATATTTGGCCTCGAAGAATTTCTCCCGAATGACGCCTTTCGTATCGAGGAAGAAATATCCGGGGCGCGCCATGCCCTTGAACTGGCCGGTCGCTTCGGTATTCAGGACTTGGTAGGCTCGAATGGTTTCGGAATTGGGATCGGCTAACAAGGGAAAGTCAATCTTCCGCCGGTCCGCGAAATATTTCAGGATTTCGGGGCTGTCGTAACTGATGGCGGCCAGCCCGATCCCCTGCTTCGCAAATTTGGCTTTGGCGTTCTGCAGCTCGACCAGCTGCCCTTTGCAGTAGGGTCACCAGTCGGCGGAACGGAAGAACAGAAGCACCGTGCCGTTCGGTCCTTTTAGCGTTTCGAGTGTTTGTGGCGCGCCAAATTGGTCGGGGGCGGAAAAAGCCGGCGCCTTCTGGCCCGCGGCGAGTCCGATGCCGGTGAGCAGCTTAATTGATGCAACGCGAATGGTATCGCCGTCGAGCGCGCCCTCGACGGTTACGCTATCTCCCAGGTGACCGGCGGCCGGGTCTTGCGGATCGAGCTTGAGCACGAGCCGGAGGGTATCGCCGTACAAAGCTAGCTTGGCGCCGGGAACATCTTTGGCGGTGCATTTGGCAGCCTCGGCGAACGCTTCGTCTACGCTGCAATTGCTGTTTATGATGACCCCGGACCACGATCCCGAATTCGTCATGTCCTTGTTCTGGGCCTCGGCGAGAGTGGCCGCGCCTAAAAGCACCAATGCACACATCAAAATGTAGTTTGATAGATTCCAGGGCTTCATAGGCGACTCCGACTTTATCACAGATTGCCGAGTCGATTTCAGGCCGGATGCAAGCCATTCGGCAAAAACCGATGTTATCAGAGTGGCTTGCGGTAAGCTGAACGCTGGGAGTGTATTAGCGGCAGATTCTAAAGAAGCAAGGGACTTGCTTCAGGTGTACGGGGTCTCCATCCACAATAACGACCTACATCTTCATGGATTCATTACGCACGATCTCATAGCGCTGAATAAGCGCAGCGACGCCCATTCGCCGGTCACCGTCTTCTGGGCCTTTTTCAACCCGAACGACCTTCCCTATGGCGCGTATAAACACTTCTGTCCCGCCGGTCACTTCGGCCGGCAGGGTCATGGTTAAGTCCAGCTCAGCGCCGGCAGTAAGACGGTTTTCGATGAGGAAGTAAACCCCACGAGTGGAAATGTCGCGAGTCTTTCCGCTACAAGCGTCTCGCTCTACCGGTACACGAATGAGGACCGGCAGGGAAAGATCATAGCGTCGTGCGGTGCGACGGTCGGTCATATCCCCCAGTCTCCAGCTGAACCACACTTATTATAGACTTGGGCCCCTCTGTAGAACGTGCAATTCGCCTTCCAGAGGCTCGGTAGTTGAGGCCGTAACTCCACCTCGAGTTGAGTGAGCGGCGATCAATTCCAGCCCAATCGAATCGAAACGATTAACATTTCAGTAACTTCACAAGAACAAAGGGGAAAGCGGAGGAGCATGAGTTTATCCGAGCGTTCCGACAGGGCGGCCATAATCCTCTACCGAAAAAAGAGAGACAAAAACTTTGCAACGGGGCGTACCAGAACTCTCGCATTCTGAGCGACTTTCGCGAATCTAATGCCTCGAATACGCAACAGATTGCACCTCTATCCTCAGCTCTCTTTCCCGACAGGAGCCAACGGCGGGGTGGTGGCCGGCGGCGTGGTCTGCGAACGAGAGCCTCTTCCAGCATCAAGGTTGAACTGCCGAATTTTATAGAGCAGCGCCTTATAACTGATTCCGAGCATCTTCGCCGCATCTTTGCGGCACCAGTGTGTCTTCTCGAGGGCGTCGGCAATGGCCTCCATCTCAGCCTCGTCCTTCAGGCCCCGCACCAACGCCTTGAGGCCCTGCTCTCTTACCGGCGAAGGTTCCTCCCGCGGGGAAGTGCGCTGCCGAGCCGCCGCCATTTCTACCAGTTCGCGGAAACTACCCTCGTCGTCTTCCAGGATGACGTAGCGCTTTACAAAATTCTCCAATTCCCGCAGGTTACCCGGCCAAGCGTAGCGAATGGCGGCTTCGATGAGGTGTTGAGACGGAGTGGGGAGCTCTTTCTGGAATTTTTCGCTGTACTTATTGAGGAAATGCCTGAACAGGAGAGGAATTTCTGTGGTCCTCTCTCGCAAGGGCGGAACGTTGATGGAAAGTACATTTAGTCTGTAGTAAAGATCCTCGCGCAGACGGCCCGACTTCATGGCCTCCTGGACCTCCACATTGGTTGCGGCGAGCACACGCACGTCGACGCCGATCATGTGACGCCCTCCGAGCCGCGAGTACTGATGGTCCTGAAGCACATGCAGCAGCTTGGCCTGCAAATGGGGACTCATTTCAGCGATTTCGTCGAGGAAAATGGTGCCCTTATTGGCCAGCTCAAACTTGCCCGGCTTCGAACGCACCGCCCCGGTGAAGGCCCCCTGTTCATAGCCGAATAATTCAGACTCGAGCAATTCGCCGGGCAGCGCGGCGCAATTGACCTTAATAAAAGGCTGATTGCGGCGAGTGGAGCGCATATGAATCATGCGCGCAACCACTTCTTTACCCACTCCGCTCTCGCCACAAATGAATACGGGCACATCAACCGGAGCGATCTGCAGGATTTGCTGGCGTATGCGAACCATCTGCGGGCTGGCGACCAAAAACGAAAGGTCCTCGGTCAAATGATCGCAATATTCCCGCAGGGCCTGGTTTTCCTTGCGCAGGTCCATTTTCTGCCTGCATTTCAGCATGGCCGCGTCGAGCTCTGCTTTTTCGAACGGCTTGGTGAGGTAATCTTGAGCTCCAAGGCGGATGGCCTCAACCACCGTCGTAACCTCGTTCGAACACGAAAGCATGATTACGTTCAGGGTTCGATCCACTTGCATCAGCCGGCGCAAAGTCTCCAGCCCGTTCATTTCCTGCATCAGGACGTCAAGAATGATGAAATGGGGACGCTCTCCTTGTTGCACAGACTCCAAGGCTTCCGGACCAGAAGCCACCGCAGTCACCTGATAGCTATCGACCTCGAGCAGTGTCTGCAGGTACTTGCGGATACTCGGTTCGTCGTCCACCACTAGAACGCGTTCTTTTTCACTCATTCCAGCCATCCCTCTTTCTCTCAGGCCGGTGTGCGCGGCTCATTGGCTATCAATCGGCAGCAGGAAAGTGAATGTGCAGCCCCGGCGCAACTCACTATCCACCCAGATTTTTCCTCGATGGGCTTGAATCAGCCGCTTGGCAATGGCTAGCCCCAGACCCATGCCGGAAGAAGATCGGTCCACGCGTACGAAATCTTCGAAAATTTCCTGATGATGCTCAGCGGCAATACCCGAACCGGTATCGCTTACGGCCACACGCACGCAATTGGGCTCATGATTACGTTCGCGCCGGCGGTCGGTGGAAGGCGGTTCTTTGGCGATGCGGCGCTCCCAGAAATGCAGATCGGCCCGCAGCGTTACGCAACCGCCAGCAGGGGTGTGCTTCAAGGCATTGTCGAGCAGATTGGCAATGCTCTGCTGCACCTTTTGATAATCGAATTTGAATATCGGCAGTTTTTCATCGAGCAGTGATTCGAGCCGCACGTGATTGCGCTGAAAAGCCTCGTGCCAACGCGTGGCCAATTCGGTCAAGCAATCGGCCAGATCATTGTCCCGCAAGTACAGCACGAGCTTGCCGCTTTCGAGCGTTGAGTAGTTCAAGAACATGGAAACAAGACGAACCAGCCGCTCACAACTATCCTTTGATTCCTGCAAGATGTCGCACTGCTTCTCATTGAGTTTGCCCAGCGAGCCCGAAAGTAGGAGATCGTAATAGCCTTTGATGACAGCGAGTGGCGTCTTCAGTTCGTGAGCTGCCGAGGCGAGAAAGAGGGTCTTCTGCCGATTCACCTCTTGAAGTCGAAGGTAGGCGGCGAGGAGGTTCCGGTAAGTGATCTCTCGCTCCTGCAGTAACGACTGAACAGTCGGCTCGATCGTTTTATCCACGGTTGCCGACTGCCCATTTCGTGCGGGTTCGAGCCTGAGCACGAGCCACTCTGAATTCGACAGCCGCTCCAGCCGCGCGCGGAGTCTTCCTGAGGCGGTCTCTAAGTGCAGATCCACCTCACTCTCGCCGCTTTCAATCTGACCGAGTAATACCTGGGGGTCCATCCGGAGGATGTCGCCGAACAGGTTTAAGCGTTTCCAGCCGACACTCTCGGGCAAGTCTAAAGCCTGACGCGCGCGATCATTGACCAGCAGCAGCGCGCCGCTGAGATTGGCAACTAAGGACGGGACTTCCAAGAGGTCCAGCAGGCTTACGGTAAGGTTCGCTGGAAGGGATTCGGTGATTTGAGTTTCGACAACAATAGCTTGCCGCAAATTCCTCTCCTGAAATGTTTTGTGTCTTGCTTTAAGGGGACTCGAGCAAGTCGCTTGCCGTCGAAACGTGCACATACTCGCAAACCATGCAGCAGAGTGTCAATGGTCAGGGAGTTTCATCTTGCACATAAGGGAAAATCCATGGAAACACTTTGGAGGGAAAAGTTTTTCTTCTCGGGATCTTGTTTGTAACCCTTTATCTTGCTTGGTTATATGGAAAAGAGAGCGTAGATAGGCCCACGCCCTGGCGAGGAAGAGTTAAGATAAGTACTAGGACAAAAGTACTAAAGGGAAGATTTTTTCCACTCAGGCAAGCCGATGTTGGGTTTAGCCCAGAAGAGTCGTCTCTGAAAGATGCCGAATCTACCCTTATTGTGAAAACTATTTCCCTCTGTCACACCTTCTTTTCTCGAAACGGAGGTGGCCAAGATAATCGAAGACTCAGCCGCTTTGGTTTTGCCGGACATCCTGCCGCAACGTGATGATCCAAAAATGGCCCCTGGCGTGCTACTTTTAAGGGGAACCAGTCTGTTATCCCAAATCCCCGTTGGGGTAAGCTGGGTTTTTGATCGGACCTGGACCGATGCCTAGCCCCAGTGACCCCACACAGGGTGTCACGCCAGCCGAGGAATCTTTTCTCGAATTGCTGGCGGAGACCCTCGAGAACCTCGACCGCCTACCGCGCGGCCAATTCCTGCAGCGCTTTTTCAAAACCATCGCTCAGCTGGACCTGAGCGAAAACGCCAGTTCGGATTATTGGGAACAAATCCTGGAACGCCGGCGGCAACTTGCCGATACGCTCGGCAAGCCGATTTCACTCAAGGCCGCTATGGTGGACGTGCTGGCCTCCTCCACTTATCTGCGTGTGCCCATCCTGATGGAGTATGAGGACCTGAAAAAATTGCAGATCAATGCCGCCACCGACCCACTAACCGGCCTCTACAATCGGCGGCTCTTCGAGGAACATTTCGAAAAAGAATTGAACCGGGCCCTTCGATACAACCAACACCTAGCCCTGATCGTTCTTGACCTGCATCAGTTCAAAGAGGTCAACGACCGCTACGGGCATCCTCAAGGCGATTTATTTTTGCAGACTGCCGCCGCCACACTGCGCAAATCGCTGCGAACATCGGACTACGCTTTTCGCATCGGCGGCGATGAATTCGCGCTTCTGCTGGTGCACTCCGATAGCGAACAGGCGAACACGCTGGCGCGCCGCATTCGCGCTAATTTCGGGTCCGCGGTGCAATCCATGCAGGCCAGTGTTGGATTGGGAATGGATTATGGAATTGCAGTATTCCCGGCGGACGGTGATCAGAAAGACGTTTTGATCCGCATCGCGGATCAACGTTTGTACGAGATGAAGCATCTAGAGCGCGGAGGCAAAGTACAGCAGCAGGCGCAGCAGCAGGCAGAGAAGGAGGCGCCACGGCAAGCGCCTCCTGCTGCAACGAAAACACCCTCTCAAGCCGTGGGTATTTCCGGTGCGTCTCCAGAGCCATCTGCCAGGCCGGCTATGGCCCCGGAGAGAAGCGAGAAGCGCAAATGGGAACGGGTTTCGCTGGCCGGAACTCGCGCCTACGCGCAATTGACAGATGATCCGCAACAAACGGCGCGAGTGATCGACCTGGGTTACGGAGGGCTCGCGCTGGAAATGGAAGGCTCCGCCGAAATAGGATCTCGCTTTTCAGCCGTGCTGCACGTTCCGATTCTCCCACCGGTGCGCGTTCTTCTAAAAAAGTTGTATCAGGTGCGAGCGAGCAGTGGCCAGCTAAGGGTGGGTTGCGCCTTTATCTCCTGATCGGTTTGGCATTGGTGTCGTTCGGTTCATTCGATCGATACGCGGTTTTGGCGAATCGCACGGGCCAGGAATAGCAGGGCCTGCTGCACGCGCGCAAGACCCAGGCTCCAACGCAAGCACGCTTGTTTCTGCCCCTCCCCGCGAGCAAACAGAAGGAGCCTCAAGCAAAATCCTTGTCGCCCTTCGGCCAGTTGCGCGGGCGATATATGCAGTTCCACACGCAGTGCCTCGCCTGGCTCGCGTTCGAGCAACGCAGCCAATCGGCGTGCCAAATCGGCATAGTGAGCCTCGTCGGGTTCGTCCGCGCCGCCGGAGACAATGAGATCAATGCGCGACGCAAACTCGATCGGCTCGGCGCCCGCACTTTCCGTGGCGGCCCATACCTTGCAGCCGAAAGTCGAGAACGGAGATTCGTCGGCGTTCAGGTTCAACAGAAGGCCGCCGAGGTTTGGGTACTGGCGAGCCACAGCGATGCGCGCGATTGCCCCTGGGTCTTCGCGAAGGTCGAGCCGTTCAGGGTGAGCAACGCTGCAGATCTCTCGATTATCCTTTGTAACGACCACGCGCACGATTCCCACCCCAACACACGCGTCTTTTTTTACCGCGTGAGAGCACTCGCGCTCAACGGGCGTGTGCTGAGGGCCCCCGTTGGGACGGTATACTCGCTCGCTGGACGGAACAAGCGAAAATTGCCGGTTGCGACCTTCACGGGGGAGCGAGCATCTACTCCTTGGAAACGAGGTTATGATCACTTACTATTAGGGTTTACCGTGAGCCTAGCGACGCGGCTGTATTCCCGTTCGTCGGGAGCCGTGCAGAACGGCTTGCGGAAGGGAGCCAGCATGAAACCCGGTATCCACCCCGATTATCACGAAATTACCGTTCACTGCGCCTGCGGCAGTGCGTTCAAAACACGCTCGACCTATAAAGCGAATCTCATGCGAGTGGAGATCTGCTCGAACTGCCATCCGTTTTTTACGGGCAAACAGAAGCTCGTCGACACAGCGGGACGCGTGGAGCGCTTCCAGCGCAAGTACGAGAAAGCCGCCCAAGCCGCGCAGGCAGCCAAAGGCAAGAAGTAGCCTTGCTGTTCGGCCGAGCAGGCGCGGTGTAGAATTTGCGCAGCATGGCCTCCCGTTCTCCATACAGTCAGAGTGAAGTTCAGGCGGCGACGCCGGTCGAGCAGGCGGTGGCACGCGTCACGCTGCGCAATTCGTTCGCGCACCCCTATGATTCCGCTATCGCCGCGGCCCGCACCTGCTACGCTCCGCGGCTGATTTCAGCGGAAGAGATCACCGAAAAACAGCGGACGACCATCGGCGCGGCGACGTATTACGCCGGCCACCACACCGTTTATCAACACGCGCATTTTGAGTTTGGGCTGGAGAACGTCAGCCGCCAATTCGTGTGGTCGTTTCTGCACGCGCATCCGTTTTATAACTCGGAGCAGCAAAGCCAGCGCTATGTTCGGCTGGACCGGGCGCTGGCCTATATTCCTCCGTTCGGCGGCGGATTCGGAGACGCGGAAAGAGAGATATTCGAGCGGGCTATTGCTCGCGCCTGGAGCGCTTATCGTGAACTGACCGCTCTGCTGAAAGACGACGCGCGGCGCATTCTCGCGGATATCTGGAATATCGGCACGATGTCGCATCCGAGGCGGATCGAGAAAGTGGAGCGCCAGGCGGAAAAGCGCGCCATCGAAGTGGCCCGTTATGTCTTGCCTGTGGCCGCGGCGACGACTATGGTGCACACGCTTTCCGGAGTGGTTTTGCACCGGTTGTGGCGCATGCAGGCGGCCTCAGATACTCCAACCGAGGCGAGGGCGGTGATCGGCGCAATGGTTGCGCGCGTGCGGGAAGTGGATGCGCAATTTTTCGATCGTTTCGATAGCGGTGCTCTGGAGGAACTTCCGGAATGGCAAACATCGCCTTCTGGCAATGGCGGGACGCAGGCGCAGGAATTCGATGCCAAACTCGCCGGCCACACTTCTTTGCTAGTCGATTATTCCCCGGCCGCTCCGCGCGTTCTGGCGGAGTCCTATCGCGCGGTGGTTGGTCTGAGCGAAGCGGAATGCCCGGACAGCGAAGCGCTGGATCGCATGCTCAATCCCGCGCGGAATCCCTACCGCCTGGAGACGCTAAACGTGGGCGTGCACGCTCCTTTGATGCGGCCTTTACAGCATGCCAATTTCACTTTTGCCAAGAAATTGAGCCATAGCGCCGATAGCCAGGATCAACGCCATCGCATGGTTCCCGGATCCAGGCCGCTGCTTATCCTGACCGATACGGCCGATGCTGATTTCATCACGCCGATGCTCATCCGCGAAAATGGCCGCGCGCGGGAAGTCTACGAACGCGCCATGCGGGATGCCTGGGCGGCAAAAAACGAGCTGCTCGATCGCGGCGTTCCGCGCGAATTCGCTTTGTACCTTTTGCCGAACGCAAAAGCGATCCGGCTGGTCGAGAGCGGTTCGCTGCTGCACCTGCTGCACAAATGGACCATGCGCACCTGTTTCAATGCGCAAGAAGAGATCTATCAGGCATCCATGGAAGAAGTGGCGCAAGTGCGCGCGGCCGTGCCCGACCTAGCCCGCTACATCGGCCCGCCCTGTTATGTGCGCGCCGGCATCGCCACTCCCATCTGTACCGAGGGCTCTCACTTCTGCGGCGTCAAAGTCTGGCAGGAGTTCCCAAACATTGAGCGCCGCATATGACCCGCCGGGGAACCCTGGCCTACTATCTCGCGGCGTGGGTGATTGGCTGTTTTGTTGTTTCGCTTCTGCAATGGATCGGAGAGGCGCTCGCCGGCGAGATTCATACAGCTTCGATTCTGCTGACAACGTACTTTTTCTCTCTGGCCTTCGGCGCAGTAGCGATTCTGCTCTTTGCCCTCTTGCTGCGCAGATCGATGCGGTTGCTGGGGACACATGCCCTGTGGATGTGGTTTTTATCGGGAGCCATTTTGTCCTTACTCGAGATTTTTGCTCTGATTCGTGCGCAAAGCGCTCTCCTGTCGATTCGTTCGGGCGAGTTTGGCGAGATCTTTTTTGCTGCGGTGCTGGATGCAGCCGATGTCCTGGCGGGACACAATTTTTGGCAAGCACCCGTGGATGGAGCGATCACCGCGGTCGTTCTATGTCTGGTGGACCGGGCGTTTGCTCGCCCGAATGAGGCCGCTGAGCCAAAGCAGTCACCGGCATAGGATCGCAAGCTCGTTGACGGGAAGGTTGCTTTCGCTCGAACGAGCGTCTATGCTGGGAGCAGGCTGCAGATGTTTACCTCTTTTTATTAGCTCGCCCGTTTACTCGCCGTCGCGCTGGCGGCATTTGCTGCAGGTCTGCAACATTATTCTGGTTTGATCCTTTGGACTCTTCTTTCGCAGGTGCGCTATGGCCACACTCACGCTATTTGAAAAACTAGACCAGATCGAATCGCGCTACCAGGAGCTGACGGCCCAATTGTCCTCGCCCGAAGTTCTCAGTGATTCGTCGCGTTACCAGAAGCTCGCTCGCACGCATGCCGATCTTTCCGAGGTGGTCGAAAAATATCGCCAATTGAAGGAATTGGAAAAAGGTCTGCGCGAGGCCAAGCAGATGCTGGTGGAAAGCGAAGACGCGGAAATGAAACAGCTGGCGCACGAAGAAGAACGCCAGCTTTTGGAGCGCAAGGAAATTGTGGAGAATGAACTGAAGCGGCTGCTCCTGCCGAGAGATCCGAACGACGAGAAAAACGTCATCCTGGAAATTCGCGCCGGCACCGGCGGTGACGAAGCCGCCCTGTTTGCCGCAGAGCTTTTTCGCATGTACTCGCGCTACGCGGAATCCCAACGATGGCGCGTGGAGGTGCTGGAAAGCTCGCCGTCCTCGCTCGGAGGTGTAAAGGACATCGTCGCGGCGATCCAAGGCGACAAGGTCTATTCCAAGTTGAAGTATGAGAGCGGCGTGCACCGCGTGCAGCGCGTGCCGGCAACCGAGCAGCAAGGACGCATCCATACTTCCGCCGCTACGGTGGCCGTGCTGCCGGAAGCCGATGAGATCGACATAAAAATCGAGCCCAAGGACCTGCGTATCGACACGTTTTGCTCTTCCGGTCCCGGAGGTCAATCGGTGAACACGACTTATTCGGCTGTGCGCATCACGCACCTGCCCACGGGTCTGGTGGTCTCCCAGCAGGACGAGAAATCGCAGATCAAGAACCGCGCCAAGGCCATGCGCGTGCTCCGCGCGCGGCTCTACGAATTGGAGCAACAGAAACAGCATGAGCAGATCGCCGCGGAACGTCGCGGGCAGATCAAGAGCGGCGATCGCTCGGAAAAAATTCGCACCTACAATTTCCCGCAGAGCCGAGTCACCGACCACCGCATCGGGCTTACGCTGCACCAATTGGGCGACGTCATGGATGGAAAGCTGGCGCCCATGGTAGATGCTCTCGTCACCCACTATGAGGCCGAACGGCTGAAACAGGAGTTGGTGGAAGCGTGAAATTGGTTATGAATTCGGGCGCGGATCGGGCTTCCGGAGAACTCCGCGTGGCGCTGCGGACGGGCATCGCACGTCTGGAGCAATGCAATATTCCTTCTGCGCCGCTCGCGGCGGAATTGTTGCTGATGCATGTTTTGCGACGCGACCGCGCCTGGCTCTACGCCCATCCTGAATACGAATTGAGCTCGGAAGAGGCAGGGGCCTACTCACACTTCGTGGAGCGCCGCAGGAAGGGCGTTCCCACCCAGTACCTCACAGGCCGGCAAGAGTTTTGGGGACTCGAAATCGAGGTCGGGCCGGGGGTGCTGATCCCCAGGCCGGAGACCGAGCACGTGATCGAAGTTGCGCTCGAGCGTCTCGGCCGGCGGCGTGCACAGTCGTTGCGAATTGCCGATGTGGGAACGGGTTCGGGCTGTATCGCGATTGCGCTGGCCCGCGAATTGCCGCATGCCGACATCGTCGCCACCGATACTTCGGCAGTGGCACTCGAGTACGCCCGCAGAAACGCAGCGCGCCACGAAGTATCGGGTCGCATTCAGTTTTTCGAGACCCATCTTCTAGACTCTTGCCTGGAGCTTTCCGGCCGGCCGCGGAGGCCGTTCGATTTGATCGTCAGCAACCCGCCTTACGTGGGCCGGAAGGATGCTGTGGATTTGCCGCGCGAGATTCGCGAGCACGAACCTGCCGAAGCCCTCTTTGCCGGCGATCAGGGCTTAGATATTTACCCGGCTCTTGTCGACGAAGCGGCACAAGCCCTTTGCCCGAATGGGATTCTTGTCGTCGAAATTGGCTACAACCTGGCAGAGCATGCCCGTTCGCTGCTCGCTGCGCCGCGCTGGTCGGACCTGATGGTTACGCGCGATTTGGCTGGAATCGAGCGCGTGATTTCAGCCAAGTTCGCACCCTGACCTCCCGGCGGCAGTTTCCTCTGGAACTGATGCGGTGAGACAATGAGCGACGACGCTCATGCCCAGACTTGCCCATTTCCGCGCCAAGCGCGAGGCCTCCCCATTTCGGCTGGACACAACACCCGTTCTGCATGTGGACATGGATGCATTCTTTGTTTCGGTCGAGTTGCTCGAACATCCCGAGCTGCGCGGCAAGCCCGTGGTTGTGGGCGGACAGCCGGATCGCCGGGGAGTCGTGGCGGCGGCGAGTTACGAGGCTCGCCGCTATGGCATCCATTCGGCCATGCCCCTGCGCACCGCGGGAAAGCTCTGCCCGCATGCCGTTTTCCTGGAAGGCCGCCACGATCTCTATGCGGAGTGGAGCGATCGCATCGCTACCATCCTCTCGACATTTTCGCCGGTGGTGGAGATGGCCTCCATCGATGAGGCCTATCTCGACCTTTCGGGAACGAGCCGTCTCCACGGACCTCCTCTGGCGGCGGCTCACGCGCTGTTGACCGAAATCGGCACGAAAACAGGATTGCCGTGCTCTGCCGGGCTGGCGCGCACCCGTCTGGTTGCCAAGGTAGCGTCCGACCAAGCCAAGCCGCGCGGCCTGGTGTGGGTTCCAGCGGGCGCCGAGGCCAAATTCCTCGAGCCGCTTTCGGTGCGCCGCATTCCGGGAATCGGACGCGTCACCGAAGCGGCCCTGCGAACGATGGAGATCGAAACAGTCGGCCAACTCGCGGCTATTCCAGAGGAACGACTGCAAGAATTCTTTGGCCGATGGGGCACGGCGCTCTACCGCAAAGCGCGCGGAGAAGATTCCTACGAGTTCGTCATCGATGCCGAGCCGAAATCGGTTTCTCACAGCCACACTTTTGGTTCCGACACGAATGACCGGCGGGGACTCGAATCCATGCTGAGCCGCCTATGCC
>QHYR01000022.1 GCA_003223315.1 Acidobacteriota bacterium
TGGCTTGCGCCGCAGATGTTTCGCCTCTACGACCGCCATTTGGGCAGCGGCTGGCAGGAGCGTGGAGGCAAAGCCAGCCTTTGGGATGCCATCGAGAATATCGACGATGCCGAACTCTGGGAGACGCATCTCAGCCTGAAGTCACGGCTGCTCGAATTCGTTCGGCTGCGCGTGGTGGAGCAAGCGGAGCGGCGGGCCGAGCCGGCCGAAGCACTGCAGAGACTAGGCCGCGTACTGAGTCCCGATGCGCTGACTATCGGGTTCGCACGCCGGTTTGCTACCTACAAGCGGGCCAACCTGGTTCTCGCGGATATCGAACGACTCGCGTCCATGGTCAATGATCCCAAGCGGCCCGTGCAGTTCGTATTCGCCGGCAAAGCGCATCCGCATGATGATCCCGGCAAGCGCCTGCTGCAGCAGATCGCCGAAATGATGCGCGACTCGCAGTTCGCTGACAAGTTTGTATTCGTGGAGGACTACGACATCAATGTAGGGCGCCATTTCGTCCAGGGCGTCGATGTGTGGCTGAATAACCCGCGGCGGCCCTTCGAGGCGTCCGGCACGAGTGGTCAGAAGATGGTTTTGAACGGCGGACTCAATCTCTCGGTGTTGGACGGCTGGTGGGCGGAGGCGTACGACGGGTTAAATGGATTCGCCATCGGAACCGGCAGAACTCACTCCAACATAAGCCTGCACGACACGCGCGACGGGGAAGATCTCTATCGTGTGCTGCGCGAGGAGGTGATCCCGCTCTATTACCAACGCGACCGCGACGGTTTGCCTCGGGGCTGGATCAAGCGCATGAAGAGAGCGATTCGCACGCTGGGGTGGAGGTTCAACGCCGACCGCATGGTCATGGATTACACGCTGAAGTGTTATGTCCCCGCGGCTGGAGGCACCTCCAGCGACATGCCCATGGTGCTCTGAAATTTCTCGGCGGGCTGGGTCAGGTCAACGATCAACCGGTGGGAAAGGCCTGAGGTGGGGCGCTGTACGGTGGAGGTGTCTGTGAAGCTGCCGATGCTGGGCTGCGTGGGTATTCTCACGGCCATGGCCTTTTTGGGGAGCCTGGCCCAATCGCCATCGCCGGCCGGCGCCGGTTCGGATTTTGCGAAACTGGCAGACCGGTATTTCGACCAATATTACTTTCCCTTTAATCCCACTTTGGGAACACTCGACGGATTTCATCAATACGATAGCCAGTTGGAGGATTATTCGCGCTCTGGCGTAAATCGGCAGGTTGCCATGCTGAAGGAGTTTGAGCAGCAGGTTGACCGGATCGATCCTGCCAAACTTTCTCGCGAGCAAGGTACAGACTGGCAGCTTGTGCTGGGGGATATTCGCAGCCGGCTGCTTACGCTCGAGGAGATTCGGCCGTGGGAGAAAAATCCGGACTACTACTCCTCGGGAATTACACAATCCATTTTCGCCATCATGGAGCGCAATTTTGCCCCCGCCGATCAGCGCCTGAAATCCGTAACGGCGAGAGAGAAGCTTGTTCCCGCGGTGTTTGACGCCGCACGAAAGAATCTGAAAAATCCGCCGCCGGTTTACGTTGATGTGGCCCTCGAACAGCTTCCCGGGATGATTCGGTTTTTTCAGAATGATGTTCCGGCGGCTTTCAAGGACGCAAAAGACGCCGGCGTGCTGAGCGATTTTCGTGCGGCCAATCAGAAAGTGATCGATTCGCTCGGCCAATATCAGAATTTTGTCGAGAAAGAATTAAAGCCCAAGGCGCACGGCGATTTCCGCATCGGCGCCGACAATTATCGCAAAAAGCTGCTCTACGATGAGGACATCGACATCTCGCTCGATCGCCTGCTGGAGACCGGCATGGCCAATCTTCGGCAAAATCAGCAATCCTTCCGGGACGTGGCGAAACAAATCGATGCGGGCAAGACGCCGCAGCAAATCCTGGAAGAGACAGGAAAGGATCACCCCGCGCCAGCAACTCTCTTGCAAACGTTTCGGGACATGCTCGGCGGCCTGCGCGGCTACGTCGAAGAACACCATATCGTCGGGGTTCCTTCGCAGGTCTTGCCGATTGTCGAGGAGACTCCGCCCTTCATGCGCGCTCTGACTTTTGCTTCGATGGATACGCCGGGCCCTTATGAGATGGTGGCCAAGGAGGCGTACTTCAACGTTACGCTGCCGGAGAATTCCTGGACACCGCAGCGAATAGAAGAACACATGGAAGGCTTTAATCGCGGCACTTTGGTCTCCACGGCCGTGCACGAGGTCTACCCCGGCCACTACGTGCAGTTTCTGTGGTTGTTCTCGGCACCGACGAAGGTGCGCAAGCTGCTCGGCTGCAATTCTAATGCGGAGGGCTGGGCGCATTATTCCGAACAAATGATGCTGGATGAAGGGTTCGGACGCACTCCCGGCACCGACCTGGCGCACGACACCGCGTTTCTGAAATTGCGACTCGGCCAGTTACAGGATGCGCTGCTGCGGAACGCTCGCTACGTCGTGGGCATGCAGATGCACACCGGCAAGATAGCGTTCGATCAAGGAGTGGAGTTCTTTCAAAAGGAAGGGTATCAGACGCATGAAAACTCGCTGCGTGAGACCAAGCGAGGGACCTCCGACCCGACCTATTTGTATTACACGCTCGGAAAACTCGAGATCCTGAAGCTACGCGAAGACTACAAAAGAAAAATGGGCTCGAAGTTTTCTCTGGAGGATTTTCACAACAAGTTTTTGCAGCAGGGCTTCCCGCCCGTCAAGCTGATCCGGCGCGCCATGCTGGGAGATGATTCGCCGGCACTATGAATGATGCGTTGGCGCGGCGGAAATGGCCGGAGATTCCTTACGCTCGGCCGGAGTGGTGAATGGCAAGGCTCGTCGCACACTGGGTGTTGAGCGCGCTGTGCATCCTGTTGGTCGCTCGATTTGTGCCCGGAATCGTGGTGCGGGGATTTGGCGCCGCGCTCCTGGCAGCAGTGGTTATTGGTTTCGTGAACGGCACGATCGGTTTGCTCCTGAAAATCCTGACTTTTCCGCTCATTGTGCTCACGTTCGGAATTTTCTGGATCATCATTAATGCGCTGATGCTGAAGTTCGCGTCCTTTTTTGTGCCCGGGTTTTACGTGCAGGGATTCGCGCCGGCGTTCTGGGGTGCGATTATTTTGAGCCTTCTGAATATGGCGATCCGGCAGGTGCTCCGCCGGCCTGCCGTGTGAGCATCGAGTTCCCTCCGAAAGCCGGCCTGAAAACCGCCGCTACAAACAACTCAAGCCTCATGGGCAGCTTCGAGCGGAAAGCGCTTCAAGTGCCGAAGGCGTCTCGATTCGCAGGAGTCAACGTCCGTGGACCCAGTACCTGCTTGATCTTGTGAAGCAATTCCTCGCGCGTAAATGGCTTGGACACAAGGACGGCATGAGGGTCGACCAGTCCTCGGCTCACGAAACCCGTATAGCCGGACATATAAAGCACCTTGGCTTCCGGATGCGAAGAGGCGAGCTTTTCCGCCACGGTGGGTCCATTCATTCCTGGCATAATCATATCCGTCAGCAGGAGATGGATCGGCCGTTTGTATTGCCCCGCTAATGCCAGGGCTTCGTCGCCATCCCCGGCCTGCAGAGCTGTGTAGCCGCTGTTCTGCAGCAACGTGCAGGTGAAAGTCCTAAGGGAAACCTCGTCCTCGACAACCAGAACGGTCTCTGACCCCTGGTGAGAATCACCAAAATCGGGAGTGTGGTTCGTTTGAGTTCCTTCGAGCACTCGCGGCAGGTAAAGCTTGAATGTCGCGCCGACACCAGGCTCGCTGTAGACCCATATATAGCCTCCACTTTGCTTCACCACGCCATAAACCGTAGCTAGCCCCAGGCCCGTGCCCTTCCCATGGGCTTTGGTGGTGAAAAAGGGCTCGAAGATGTGCGCCTGCGTTTCGGCATCCATTCCCACGCCGGTGTCCGAGATGGTCAGCAGGATGTAATCGCCGGGCACCATGGGCGTACGCCGCTGCAGATCATCTTCGTCGACCGTGACGTTGCGCGTCTCGATCATCAGCTTGCCGCCCTGGGGCATGGCGTCTCGGGCGTTCACGGCGAGATTCATGATTACCTGCTCGATCTGCCCCTGATCGCCCCGGATCGCGTATAGCTCGGACTCCAGCTTGGTTTGCAGCTCAATATCCTCACCGATCAGCCGATGCAGCATCTGAGCCATGTCGGAGATGATGGCGTTCAGATTGAGCGTCTTGGTATCCAACACCTGCTGCCGGCTGAAGGCCAGGAGCTGACGGGTCAGTGCGGTGGCCCGCTCGCCTGCTTTGCGAATTTGCTCCACTTGCCCGCGTACCGGACTCGCCGGGTCCATTTGGTCTAAAACCAGCTCGCTATAGCCAATGATGACTCCCAGCAGATTGTTGAAATCATGCGCCACGCCGCCGGCCAAGCGGCCAATCGCTTCCATTTTTTGCGCTTGCCGCAACTGTTCCTCGAGGTTGCGTTGCTTGCTGATGTCCTGCACCATCAGATCAAAATGGTCGATTTCGCCGGCATGATTCTTCACCACATGGCTGCTGAAGCGCACCATGATTGATGATCCGCTCTTGTGTTTCCACTCCACCTCGATATCTTTCAGATACTGCGCAGTTCGAGATTGTTCGATGACGCGCGCGCGATCGGCCTGATTGCGATAGATATCCGTGGCCATATTCAACCGGAGAAGGTCGCTCTCGGAGCTATAACCGAGCATTCTGACCACGGCGGGATTGGCGAGCAGGATCCGCCCGTCCGGCAAGGTTCGCAGAGCACCATAAGGAGAGTTCTCGATGACCGAGCGGAAATTCGCTTCGGAGCGACGCAGTGCCGCTTCCATCTCGATCCGCTCAGTAATATCGCGCGCAATGGCGGCAGAACCGGTAAGCCGCCCCGCCCGACTGCGAATCGGCGAAACCGTGAGCGAAATGTGCACCGGCTTGCCATCCTGCTTCATGCGCACGGTCTCCTGGTTCATGACCCCGGCTCCTTTCCGGATCCTCGCCAGGATTTCCAGAGGCTCGTGCCTTCGTTCCGGCGGGGCGATGATGCTCACCGGCATTCCAGCGGCGTCCGCGCGGGAATAGCCGAACATTTTCTCGGCTCCCGCATTCCAGTCGGTGATCTTGCCGTCAAGATCGGCGGCGATGATGGCGTCTTCGGAGCACTCCACAATTGCCGCCAAGCGCAGAAGATCCTCCTCTTTGCGCCTGCGCTCGGTCGCTTCGCTTTCCAGGTGGCGAATGGCGCGCGCCAGTTCCTCGGTGCGCTCGGCCACTTTCTTTTCCAGGTCGTCGTTGAGCTTGCGCGCTTCCCGCTTGGTGCGCTCGCGTTGTTCCACCTCTCGCACCATCGCGCGGGTCATAAATATGCCCGTCGCCGTAGCGGCCAGGAACGCAAACAGGATGAACCAGGTGGTGACGCGCCGGGCGCTGGCGTAGTTTGCCTGGCTGTGATCGCGAGCCTGCTGCATCTGCAGCGCCTCGAACTGAGTGAAATAATTCCAGGCGTCATGCACCGCATCGATGCGAGGAATCACGTCGTTCGCCATCACGATTCTTGCTTGATCGAATTTACCTCGCTTCAACAGGTCGGTGATGCGCCCAGCTCCGTCCAGCGTGGCAGCCCGCGCCTCGTCGAGCTGCCGCAACAGCTCTCTTTCCTTCGCGGATTCGATTCCGTTATTCAGTGTCTGGGCGATATCCGTGATGCGCTTGATATTGCCCTCCCGCTGGTCCAGAAGCGACGTGACCTGCTCCTGGCGACCCGAGAGAATCGCTCCCTCGAGCAGCCGATTGTTCAGGTTTGAGTAGGTGACTGCCTCTTCGGCCAGTTGAAGCTTGGACCAGCGCCGGTAATTGATGTCGTTGAGGTCGGCGTTGATTCGGGCCATGCGGTTGAGCCCTAACCAACCGACCACAATGAGGGTCGAGACCACGAAACTGAAGGCGATGGCTAATCTGATACCGATGGAAACCCGGTTCATTCTCTCGTCTGCCTCGGCCTCGCGGTCATAGGAACGTGGGAAAATGCCGCAAACTTGTTTAAGGGTTGAGACTTAGCGACTGTTCCGTTTTGGCTAAGATCAATTTTCCTATGCCGGTGCGTGTGGTCAATCGCCGCTCCAGGTGACGTTCACGAACGATTAATAACCAGCTGGATTGGTACTTCGGTCCGAAATGCGGCCTTTTGGCACTGTGCCTCATCGGCACAGTCACGCCAGTCCGCCTCCCGGCGGTGGGAGTCCGGAACCTGCTCGAAACTCCGGCCTTAGCGCTCGATTTGCTTGCGCAGTCTATTCACCAGCCGCCGCCCCGCGCTATTGAAGCCGGTCAGCAGGCCGCCCCAGACGTGAGAGCCCGTCCAAAGTCTTTCTCCCGTGATTGCATCGTCCACAGTGAGATAGGCATTGGCTGGCCTGTAGCGGAAATGAAACGACAAATCGGGTCCAAAACGTCTATCCGCGGGATTGGCAAGGCTCCTGGACTCGTCTTGTGAAGAAAGCACGAACACCAACTCCGCCTGATCGCGGCTGCGGACTACCCGGAATCGGCCCCACTTTTCCAGTTCGCGGAGCGCATCGCCACCGACTGCTGCGAAGCCGGTCTGATTCTCGAAATACACTAATTTGGCCGTCAAAAGCCGCGGCGGCAAATGAAGATGTTTCTGCGCTTGGATGGGGAGAAAGAATCCCGAACCGAGGATGAAAATAGCGGCTAGAACTCCGGCCCGTTTTCGCATCATTGCTTCAGTGGCTGATTAGACTTATACACCCTCTGCTGCGATGGCGTAAGTATTCATAATGGTGATGCGACCGTGTACGCGGTAGGCAGCTCGGTCAAACCGTTCCAGCGAGCAGACCGCGCGGCACGCCGGGAATTGTGCGGCTCAAGCGCCTGTGGCAACATGAGTCAGTTGCAACAGGGGAGGGACCATGGCCAAAGCGACATTCGGCGCGGGGTGTTTTTGGGGTGTGGAGAGCGCTTTCCGGCAAGTAGAGGGCGTGACCGATGCGGCCGTCGGTTATATGGGCGGCACGCTTGCCAATCCCAGCTACGAAGACGTCTGCACCGACCGCACCGGGCATGCCGAGGTCGTGCAAATCGACTATGATCCCGCGAAGATTTCCTACCAGGAACTGCTGCGGGTTTTCTTCGACATACATGACCCCACCACTCTGAACCGCCAGGGGCCCGATTATGGCAAGCAATATCGCTCGGTGATCTTCTTTCATGATGCCGAGCAGGAACGGGCGGCGCGAAATATGAAAGACGAACTCGAGCGGGCGGGGCGCTTCCCTCGTAAGATCGTGACGCAGATCGTTCCGGCGGCCGGCTTCTGGCGCGCCGAGGAATACCACCAGCGCTATTTTGAGAAACACGGCATTGCGGCGTGCCGGACGCATTGATCCGGCGCGGCCTTGCTTCGTGAAGGTCGAACCCATTCCATTCGTGCTGCTGCCAAAGGCGCTGGACGGCCGGAAGCCGTTCCAGAATTCATGTTCATGCTAGCGCTGCGGGATGGAGGCTTGGCTTGCCGGCTTGGCTGACGGGCTTGCTGCCAACCGAGGGCCTCAAGATCATCCTGGTGCTATTTCTTTCCTTCCTGGTTGGTCTCGAACGCGAAGAACATCATGCCGAAGCCAAGGGCCCGGAGAGATATGCTTTCGGCGGCGTCCGGACTTTTCCTCTGCTCGGCCTCGTCGGCTACGCCTTGGGCTTGCTTTCCGGCGACAATTTGATCCCGCCCACCGTGGGGTTCGCGGTAATTGGTGCGTTTTTGTGGCTTTCCTACCAGCACAAGCTCGCGACCTACGAACATGCCGGAGTCACGACGGAGATGTCCGGGCTGGCGACCTATCTGGTCGGTGTGCTCATTTCTCACGGCCAATTCTGGATTGCCACCACCATCGCCGTCACCTGCGTCCTTTTGCTCGAGTTGAAGACGGCTCTCGAAAACTTGTCGAGTCGTTTGCCCGCGGAAGAGATCCTGGCGTTTACGAAGTTTCTCCTTCTGACGGCTGTCATTCTGCCCATAGTTCCCGACCGCACGTTTGGCTCGTTTGGCTTTAATCCGTTCAAGGCTGGGTTGATCGTCGTGGCTGCGAGCGGCATTTCTTATGGGAGTTATCTGCTGCAGAAGGCGAGTCAAGGACGCGAGAGCGTATTTTTATCCGGGGTGTTGGGCGGCGCCTATTCTTCTACGGTGACCACCGTGATTTTGGCCAAGCGCGCCCGGGAAGTGCATTCGCCGCGGCTTTTCGCGGGCAGCATGCTCATGTCCTCGGGAACAATGTACCTGCGCTTGCTGATCTTACTGGTGCTATTCAATCGCGGGTTGGCAGCGGAGCTCTTATGGCCGTTTCTCGGTGCGGGAGCAGCGGGCTTGGTTTTTGGGTGGTCTTGGGCGCGCCTACCCGCTTCCGGTGGCAAGCGCAATCGGGAGAACTTGGAGATCAAGAACCCGCTGGAGCTATCGGCCGCGTTTCTATTTGCGCTCCTGTTTGTGGCCCTTTTGGCAGCTTCGCATTATGCGCTCGCTCGCTTCGGCCGAGGGGGGATTTATGGCCTTGCCGCGATCACGGGCACGGTAGACGTGGATCCTTTCGTTCTGGGAATGTCGCAATCGGGCCAGCCTTCGATGTTGGCAGCTCACGCAATCGCCATCGCTGCATCCAGCAACAATTTGATGAAGGGATTTTATGCCTTCGGTTTCGGCGATCGGCGAACCGGTTTGCAGGCGCTGGGCTTACTCGCGGCACTGGCGCTCGTGGGCCTGGCGGCGCTCTTCTTTTAGCCGGTTCCTTGTGACAGTTTTGGGCGGTTTCTTGCGATCCGCGCTAGGCTCGCAAAAAGTCAGCTTGCCAATTCTTGACGCGCCGCTTGATTGTCTTGCGATCGCTCAGCCTTTCGTCCAGCACTTGCCGCGCCAGGCCGGGCAGTTCGTCGTCTCCCGCAAAACGCAGAGAGATCAGTTGCGGAGCGGTGAACTCCGGGATTCTCGAGCGCAAATCCGGCGTCAGCAAGCGCTCGAGCCGCAGACGCATTTCCAGACGAATCACACGATCCTGAACGGTAAGCGAGAAAAGCCGCGCATACAGAAAGGCAACCACGAACGCCGCGCCGAGCAGCACGTTCATGATGGAGGCAAAGTTAATTCCGTCCTTCAACTGAACGAGGCGCCATACGAAATTGATAGCGAAAACCGGCAACGCAAACATGTGGTAGGGGGGAACGACACGGGTGTGATTCTCAAAGTTCTGCACTTTTACCTGTGCCACGTGTAACCTTCCTTTCCGCCGGATGGCGATTTAGCGAATAGGTTCCGGGACCATTTGGACAGCATGGCAGGAGCATTCTATCAGAGCTTGCTTTGAGGCGCGGCAGAGGACCTGTCGCGGACAGCTATGAGAAAAGGCAATCGGATCCCTTTTCTCGGCTTCAGGGTTCGATGTGCCCCTTTTTCATCGTTGCTGAAATTCGGGAGCTCCCAGCACAAGGCCGGTGATCGTGCCAAGATTGACCTGGGTTGTCGCGCCAGATTTGATTTGCACAATCTGCGGGTCGGCAGATTGCCTCTCCAGAGTCGAACGCGTGTTAACAGAGATTTGGCCCGCCAGGAACACATTGATGGCGCGCTCGAGCGCCTGGTAGGGATCTGCTTCCGCTTCACTGCCGAGCCGAGATGCGATCTGCACCTGGCTGCCTGCGACGCGGTTTCCTGCCAGGGCGAGGGCAAAGTTCAGGCGATTCAGCAGGGCTCCGGCATTCACCCACGCCGAAGCTTTATCGGAATAACCCGTGGGCGGCAAGCATTGATAAAGCGGCTCCCCAATGCGCGTCACCCAATTGACCAGGGGCAGGGCGCTATCGACGTCAGCGCCCAGAGCGCGCGCCGCCGAAACCACCAATTCGAACGGCGTCTTGATCTTCGCCCGGTAAGCAGCCCTGGACCAAAATTCCGGCGAATAGATCATCGCGCGCATCACCTCGCGCAGATCGCCTCCTGATTTGCGAAACGCCGCGGCCATATGATCGACCACAGGGCCGGGCGGATTATCCGCGACAAAATGTTGGGCCAATTCGAGCGCGATGTGATGCGCGGTGTGCGGGTCGCGCGCGAGCAGGTCAAGCACCTGTTCGCCATCTCTGATTCCCCCAGCATGAATCTTCTTGCCCAGCACGCGCTTGGGCTGCGGATCATGTACGCGGTCGTCAAAGGAAAATTCCGGCTTGGTTCGGGCATTGCGGATGGTCCAGCCGGTAAAACAGCGGGCCACTTCGATCACATCCTGCTGCGTATAGCCGCCATCCACTCCCAGAGTGTGCAGCTCCATCAATTCGCGCCCGTAGTTCTCGTTGAGCCCGCGGTTACCCACCCCAGGCAGACTCGCATATCGGCGGCCTCGCAGTTTTTCGGGATGCGATTTGAGCCGTTTGGCGGCTTGCGCATCAGCGCTGAGGTAATTATCCAGATAAAAGAGCATGGCCGGGCTTTTGGCGGTAGCCCCCAGCAGATCACGAAATCGGCTCAGGACGCGAGGCCGGATGACATCGTGTTCATAAGAGGCGAGCAGCCAGAGATCCAGATCCTTATTGGCGAAGACGTTAAAGTGATTGAACCAGAAATCTGTCAACTGCTCTTGCAACTGGCGGTCGCTATAAATAGCGCGCAACGTCTTGGCCTGCTGGAGCTGACTGAGCGCCTCCTGCGGCAGTTTGCTTGGTTTGGGACGCACTCCCTGGGGAGGATGCGCCTGCGCATCCATCTGCTTTCGATATTCCTCAACGCTGATTCCCAGGCGCTTGGCGGCCACGTCAGGTTGTGGATATGCAGCGAGCAGCGCCTGCGAATTCAGGTTGGCTCCAGGCAGTGCCGCCAGGCGGGCTTGCGATCCGGACTCGTCAATTTTTTCAGGATGAAGCTGGCGCTCGATCCAATTTTCAAGCCCCAGGCGTTTGACGCGCTCCAAATCTCCCGGACGCGGGCCGTAGCCCAGCCGATTCAGTGCATGCAGGATGGCTTCGTTTTCGGTTAACTCAGAAATCGGCAGCTTACCTTTGAAGGCAGGATCGAGCGCTTGGGGCGCCGCAGCCTTAGGCTGATTTAGGGAATCGCCGGTGACTCCAAGAGCCTGGGAATCAGCGTGCACGAGCGGCTCGCCTATAAACGCCTGCGGCAAGCCCGCAGACAGCAAAACGATGGCCGAGAATGTCGCGCGCGTTCGGGCAAAAAAGGAGTAGCGATGCCTATTCACGAATTTGCAGCCCGAAAGAATATGGTTCACCTGGACTATAAACCTGCCCTTATCAGGTGAAAACCGGCTTTCGGCGCAAAGTTGCCGTACGGGTTAGAGCGCTCGCATCCCGCGCGCCAATCCTCGCCTGTGGGTCCTCGGCTCCGCCTGCGGCGGCTCGCGGTCCGCTTGCCTAGGCTCGGGGCGCGCTAGAGCTTTGCGGCTGCGGGATGCGCCAGGCGGGTTACATAATCGATCATGTGATTGCCGAAGGCTCCCTCGAGCCTCTGGGTGATGAGGCCAGGTGCGCCGGCAAATTTATGGCCTTCGACTTCGGAGACGCCGAGCAGGCTGCGATTGGTGGAGGTTATGAATACTTCGTCGGCGCTGTACAGGTCTTCGGGCCGCAGCGTTTTCTCTTCCACCGGAATACCTGTTGCCGGAGCAATGTCCAGCAGGACGCCCCGCGTGACGCCTTCCAGGCATCCAGAAGAGAGTGGAGGCGTGTATACCCGTCCTCCGCGTGCGCAGAAGATATTGGCAGCCGTGCATTCGGCTATTTCGCCGCGCTCGTTGAGGAGCAGGGCTTCGTCGAAGCCGCGTTGCTGTGCGCCTTGCAGAGTCCAGACGTTGAAGATCCACGAGGTCACTTTCGCTCCGGCGAGAGGCGATGCGGCGTGACGGCTATTTTCGCAGAGACTCAGGCGAACGGGTTCGCGATATGACGGAAGCCCTGCCGTACAGAGCAGCAGGTCAACAGCGGGCAAATCCTCGCCGCTTTGCCAGAATCCCACTTTATTGTAGATGGCATAGATTCTCGCCGTGCCTTCTCGCACGTCGTTTTGCTGAATCAGTTCGCGTAAACTGGAACGCACCTCGGCGGGATCGAAGGAAAATGGCAGGCGCGTGCGCGCCGCATCTTTTTGCAGCCTCTTCCAATGCCGCTCAAACGCGAAGGGTTCTCCGCGAAAAACACGCAAGGTGGTGAAAAGCCCCCAGCCGTTGAGCAGACCGGTCTGGCCGGGCGAAAGGCGTGCCTGCTCGACGGGCACGATGTGCCCGTTGTGGAATATGTAGCGATGAATCACGATAGTCCCTGGGCTACGGCGCGGTACAAAATCCCAAGCACTTATTGTACCCCAGCGCAGCGCGGCCATTGCCAATGCGCGGACCTGAAAGCTAACATTTCTGTGCTGCACCAGCGCTGGCGCGGCGTTCTCCCAGCACCGCCGCGAACATGTTCGCCACCGGTGGCAGATGCTTTTCGCGCAGATCAAACTCGGAGGTGACGAGTGTCGAGGTGCCTACATCCTTTCCTTTCGCATACCCTTGTGAACGCATTTTGCGTCATTGCACTTGCCTCGTTGGCCTGCGGATGCGCGCGCCGGACGAGTTCGCCCGATGCCGCCCTGAAATCTATTTCCGGCGATCGCATGCTGGCAGACATTCGCGCGCTTTCCTCCGACGAATTCGAAGGACGCGGTCCGGGATCCAAAGGCGAAGAGCTCACCATTCAGTATTTGCAGGAGCAGTTCCGCAGCGCAGGTCTCGAACCCGGCAATCCCGATGGCAGCTACCTGCAAAATGTGCGCCTGGTCGGAATCACGGCGGACCCGCAAATGAAGCTCAGCGTTACCGGCCACGGCCGTTCCCTGGCACCGAAATTTCAGAACGATTTTGTGGCTTGGACCAAGCGCATGGTGGATACGAGCGCAGTCGATGCCGATATGATCTTTGCCGGGTACGGCGTTCAGGCGCCCGAATTTCAGTGGGATGATTTCAGAGGCGTGGACGTGCGCGGCAAAGTCCTCGTTGTGCTGATCAATGATCCGCCAGTGCCTGATCCGCAGAATCCCAGCCAGCTCGATCCGAAAACCTTTGGCGGAAAGGCGATGACCTATTACGGGCGCTGGACCTACAAATTCGAAAAGGCCGCTGAATTGGGTGCGGCCGGCTGCCTCATCGTGCACCAGACCGACCAGGCCGGGTACCCGTGGGAAGTCGTGCGCAATAGCTGGAGCGCCGAGCAGTTTGATCTCGAGAGCCCGGATAAAAACATGAACCGCCTCGCGCTCGAAGGCTGGATTTCACACGAAACAGCCGAGAAACTCTTCCGCATGGCTGGGCTCGATCTCGGCAAACTCAGCGCTGCGGCCGCGACGCGCGACTTCCAGCCCGTTCCGCTGGGCCTGCGAGCCAAAATTGTCATTCGCAATCGCCTGCGAACCATCGATTCGCACAACGTCATCGCGCGCCTGACCGGCAGCGATCCGAAGCTCATAAACAGCTACGTAATCTATACCGCGCATTGGGATCACTTCGGCGTCGGCCCGGAAGTGAACGGCGATCGCATTTACCACGGGGCAGTAGACAATGCCTCCGGCACGGCAGCGCTGCTGGAAATCGCGCGGTCTTACCAGCAGCTCAAAACGCCGCCGCGGCGCAGCATTCTGTTCCTCTCCGTCACCGCAGAGGAGCAGGGTTTGCTGGGCTCACGTTATTACGCCGAGCACCCCTTGTATCCTCTCGCGCGTACGGCCATGGACATCAACATGGATACCATGAATGTGCACGGGCGTACGCGCGATATCGTCATGATTGGCATGGGAAATTCGACGCTCGATGAAACTGTCGCCGACGTCGCTCGCCAGCAGGGCCGTACCGTAAAGCCGGACCCCGAACCAGAAAAGGGAAGCTTCTATCGCTCCGACCATTTCAGCTTCTCCAAGGAGGGCGTACCGGCGTTTGATCCAGACTCCGGCATCGATTTCATAGGCAGGGCCGAAGGCTGGGGCCTGGAGATGAAGCGGAAATATACGGCCGAGAACTACCACAAGCCTTCCGACAAGATTCAAAGCGATTGGGACATGAGCGGCGCCGTGCAGGACGCTCAGCTTTACTTTCTCGTAGGATATCGCGTGGCAAACAGCGACGTCATGCCCGAGTGGAAGCCGGGGACGGAGTTCAAGGCGAAACGCGATGCCATGCTGCGATCATCCCAAACGGGAAACTGACCGGCAACTACCCGCAACCCGTCTAGACCGGCGCCTCCAGGGCCTGCGGTGCTGATTGTACGTGCTGGAAACAAAACCCCATTCGTACAATTGACACATACAAATCTTGTTCTTACCGTAGATTAGCGACCCTCGCGTCCTGTGAGGCTCTGTGAATACCGCACTTAAGCCAATTTGGACGGCGCTCCTTGTGGCTCTCTTGAGCCCCCTTTTCGCTCGGGCCGACACGATTTACCTCAAGAATGGCCGCAAACTCGAGGGCACGAACACGGTCAAGCAAAATGGCAAAGTAACTTTCGAGACGCCGGCGGGCACGATGAGTGTGCCCGAATCGCTCGTCGACCGCATCGTGAGCGGTGATCCCCCGATTGCCCCGCAAACTAGCTCGAATTCCGCCGCCGCAGAATTGTCGATGGCCCCGCCCTCTTCGAGCGGCGCCGATTCAGCTTCGGTGTTGCAGTCGATTCTCCGAAATGGCGCTTTGGACCAGCAAGCTCTGGCCCAGATTGACGCAAGAGCAGCGACGCGCACCCCCGAAGCCCTTGCTCGTGCGGCAGAAGCGGAATCCGCCGCCGGCCATTTCGAGTTTGACCGAAATAACCTCGACGCGGCGCTGCAGCATGCCGAGCGCGCGCTCGTTTTTGCGCCAGACCGGGTTCCGCTGCTCATCATTGCCGCCTTTCTGCACTTGAGGCGAGAGGAATACCAGCCCGCCCTGGACTTGCTCGACAAAGCGCGGCGCAGCGAGCCGAATTCTGCCGATATTGCCAAGCTGGCGGGCTGGGCTGATTACGGGTTGAATCGCCTGCAGGATGCTGTCTCAGAGTGGAGGCGCTCCCAGCAACTACGTCCCGATCCCGAAGTGGCGCGCGCATTGGAGAAGGCCCAGCGCGATCTCGAAGTCGAGAATAACTTTCGCGAAGGCCGCAGCGCTCATTTTGATTTGCACTATTACGGCCAGGCCGCGCCGGAGTTGGCTCGTGACGTCCTTCGCGTCTTGGAAAGCGATTTTGAGGACATTTCCGCGGCGCTCAATTACACGCCGAAGGAGCCCATTTCCGTCACGCTTTATACCAATCAGCTCTTTCAGGATATTACCCGGGCGCCGAGCTGGGCCGGGGCGCTGAACGATGGCCGCATTCGCGTGCCGGTGCAGGGACTCGATCACGTAACGCCGGGGCTTGCGCGCGTCCTCAAACACGAGTTGACGCACAGCTTCATCAACGAGAAAACGCACGACCGCTGTCCCACCTGGGTCCAGGAAGGCACAGCACAGTGGATGGAGGGAACCCGCACCGGCGGCAATGCAACCGCGGAGCTTCTGGGCATGTATGACCGGCATGAGGAGCCTTCGCTTTCCGCTCTCGAGCCCTTGTGGACCAATCTGCAAGCAGGCTTTGCCCGCATTGCTTATGAGTGGTCGCTTGCCGTCATCGAAACGATCGAAACCACCAGCCCCGGCGATTTGGAACGAATCCTCGACCGGCTCGACGAAGGCGCTTCGGCCGAGGATGCCGTCCGCGCCACGCTGCACTTGACCTACGCCGACCTGAACGCCGCCACCGCCGACTACCTCCGCAAGATTCACTAGGCTTTACGCCAGAGCACCGATCACGATATTGAATTTATAAAGTGACTAGCAGCGCGGCGAGAAGGGCCGCGCGCTGGGGCAGAGCCGAAAGGATCACCTGCTCGTCGGGGCTGTGGGCGCCCTCGCCGACGGCCCCTAATCCATCGAGCGTAGGCACGCCGAGTGCCGCGGTGAAGTTGCCGTCGGAGCCGCCTCCGGCGAGGCTTTCGCCGACGGAAAATCCCAATTGCTCCGCCAGCTTGCTCGCCTGAGAGAAAAGCGCCGCGCTGGCGCGGCGCTCGAGCGGCGGACGCGAGAATCCGCCTTCGAGCGCGACACGCGCGCCCGGAAGGATGGGCCGCAGCATCTTCAATTTGCGCTCGATCCGGCGCATGTCCGCGACAGTTTCGGCGCGCAGGTCGATCGTGAGGCGCGCTTCCGCGGGGATGACGTTGCTGCGCGTGCCTCCCTGCGCGATCGTCGGGTTCACGGTGATTCCGCGGCGAGGGTTATTCAGGCGCATGAGCCGCGCCGCTTGCAATGCCAGCTCATGCACCGCGTTCACCCCGGCTCCTGGATCGAGTCCGGCATGTGCGGCGCGGCCGGTGATGAGGAGTTCAGCAGTGCCTGTACCTTTGCGGCGCGTTTTGAGCTGCCCGCGTGGTCCTCCTGCAGGTTCGAGCACCAGCACCGCTGCGCTGCGCCGGGCTTCCTGTTCGATCACCTCACGCGAGCTTTTGCTCGCGGTCTCTTCGTCCGAAGTCCAAAGAAAAACAATTTGGCGGCGCGGCCGCCAGCCCGCATGTGCCAGCGCATCGACCGCAAACAGAGCGATGACGAGTCCGCCCTTCATATCGAAAACGCCCGGACCGAACGCGCGTCCCTGCCTCACGCGAAAGGGCATCTTCTTGATCGTGCCGAGACTGTAGACCGTGTCCAAATGTCCGAGGACGAGAATTTGACCCGCGCGAGCAGAAATCCCCACCCAGCGCGCACGATCTGCGGGCCAGGTGATCCGCAGGTGATTGCCTTCTCTTTTTTGGGGGAGGTACTCGATTTTTGCTCCGCGCGTCCGCCATTCCTCCGCAACCATGCGCCCGAAATGGTCCACCGCAGGCTTCGAGTCCGTGGGCGATTCGCAGCGCGCGAAGCGTTTGAGTAAACGCACCATGGCCTTCTCGCGCCTTCGCAAAAACTCCAGGATTTCCGGCAGTTTTTCGGGTGAGCTCACCGAGCGCGTATGCTAGCAGCCACCCTCTTCCGCGGCAACGCGGTTCCCGAGCCTTCGCGCTTTCGCTTATAATGGCTGGATTGTTTTCGTGCGTATGGTGCGGACCTCTCGCCGCAATTGAGGAGCCTCGATGATTCTGGACACCAACGGCATCCAGAAGATCCTTCCCCATCGCTACCCATTCCTGATGGTCGACGCCATCCTGGAAATGGAGCGATTCAAGCGCATTGTCGGCGTGAAAAATGTCAGCATCAACGAGAGTTTTTTTCAGGGCCACTTTCCGGGCAAACCCATCCTGCCGGGCGTCTTGATCATCGAAGCCATGGCCCAGACCGGGGGGTTGCTGCTCTTGCAGGAAGTTCCGGAGCGCGAGAATAAGTTGCTCTACTTCGTCGCCGTCGACGGCGCGCGTTTTCGCCGGCCCGTGGTTCCGGGGGAGCAGTTGCGGCTCGAAGTCGCCGTGGTTTCCTGGCGGGGGAATTTTTGCAAGCTGCGCGGGATGGCCAGCGTCAATGGGGAGCTCGCGGCAGAGGCGACATTGATGTGCAAAATGGTGGACCGCGATCCGGTGGAAGTGCCCGCGGCCCCCCAGCCGGCTGGCGTGGCAGGACACCGAGAATGAGCGAAGGGCTAGGTCGAGTCCCGGTCGAAATTGATCCCCGCGCGGTAATTGCGCCGGGCGCCCGATTAGGCGCCGGAACCCGGATCGGAGCTTATGCCGTGGTCGGCGATGAAGTGGAACTGGGCGAGGAGTGCGTTCTTCACGCTCACGCTGTCGTGAACGGCCCGGCTCGCCTGGGCCGCTCCAACGTGCTGCATCCCTTTTGCAGAATCGGCGGCGATCCGCAAGATCTGAAGTATGCTGGCGAGCGCACGCGCCTGGAGGTGGGTGATCGCAACGTCTTCCGTGAGTGCGTTACGGTGAGCCGCGGAACCATCCAAGGCGGTGGCGTGACTCGCATCGGAAGCGATAATCTGTTCATGGCCTCGGCTCATGTGGCTCACGATTGCGTGGTCGGCAATCACACGATTTTCGCCAATAGCGCCACTCTGGCCGGCCACGTGACCGTCGAGGACTACTCCACGATCGGCGCATTTTCTCCTGTGCATCAGTTCTGCCGCATCGGCCGCCATGCTTATGTGGGCGCCTCGACCGTGATTACGCAAGACGTTCCGCCGTTCTCGCTCGTGGTCACCGAGCGCCACACCCGGTCTTTCGGCGTTAACAGCGTTGGACTGGAACGCCGCGGCTTTGCCACGGAGCGTATTCGCGCCATTGAGAGCGCTTATCGCCTGCTTGTGAATTCGAAGCTCAATACGAGCCAGGCCCTCGAACAGATCCGGCTCACGCTCAACGGCTCCGCGGACGTCGCCGAACTGCTGCGCTTCATGGAATCCAGCGAGCGTGGTGTGATCAAGTAGGGCTGACGCTTTCCGAAGGAAATATGTTCCCGCCAAACGCAACACCTCCGGGGAAATGGGGTCTGATCGCGGGAAATGGCCGGTTCCCCTTTCTCGTTCTGGAAGCCGCGCGCAGCCAGGGCATCGAAATGTCCGTGATTGCACTTCGGGAGGAGGCCGCTCCCGAATTGGAGGCGATCGCCGAGCGGCTGCATTGGGTGAGCTTGGGTGAATTGAGTCGCGCTCTCGAGTTGCTCCATCAGGAGGGTGTTACCCGGGCGGTAATGGCCGGCCAGGTGAAGCACACCAAGATTTTTAGTTCGATTCGGCCGGACTGGAAGTTGGCGAAACTGATATTTTCTTTGCCGAGGAAGAATACCGATTCCCTGATTGGCGCCGTGGCACGCGTGCTCGAAGAGGAAGGCATTCAACTCGTCGATTCGACCACCTTTCTGAAACCGCTGTTGCCCGAACCCGGCGTTCTCACTCGGCGCGCTCCGGATGCGCGTGAATCGGCCGATATTGCCTACGGCCGCGAAATCGCCCGGCATGTTGCCGGGCTCGATTTGGGCCAGACCGTCGTTATCAGCGACCGCGCTTGCGTGGCCCTCGAAGCCATGGAAGGAACCGACGAAACCATCGAGCGGGCGGCGCGGCTCGCGGCGGGCAAGCCCCTGGTCGTCGTAAAGGTCGCCAAGCCGCGCCAGGATATGCGTTTCGATGTACCCGTCGTCGGATTGCGGACCGTCGAGACAATGAGGCGTTCCCAGGCCACAGCCCTCGCCATCGATGCCTGCCGCACCTTGCTTTTCGATCGCGCCCGTCTAATCGAGGCGGCCGACGAGGCGGGAATCGCCATGGAAGCTTTTGCGCCGGATGCGCAACCCGGTGGCCCAGCGAACCACCCGTCCAGTGATCCAAATGACGCTTCCAGAGCAAAGGCCGGATGAACGACCGACTCGTTCGCGTGGCGGTGGTAGGGGTTGGCGATTTCGGACGTAACCACGCGCGCGTCTATCGTCAGCTCGAAGGGGTGGAGCTCGTTGGCGTGATGGATTCAGATTCCGAGCGAGCCCGGCGCGTCGCCGATGAATTTGGCACAAGGGTGCTCCCCGATCTTGACTACTTGAGCGGCCGTGTGGACGCCGCAAGCGTCGCGGTGCCGACAAGCGAGCACGCGCGCATCGGTTGCCTCCTGCTGGCGCGCGGAATTGATGTGTTGGTGGAGAAGCCCATCGCGGCTTCGCTTTCCGAAGCCGATTTGCTCAGTGATGCGGCCCGGCAATACGCCCGCATCCTGCAGGTGGGGCACCTGGAGCGGTTTAATCCCGCTCTTATAGCCGTTTTGCCGATAATGAAAGAGCCGTTATACTTTGAGGTACATCGTCTGGGGGTGTTTAGCCCGCGCAGCCTCGATATTGATGTGGTGTATGACGTCATGATCCACGATCTGGATATCCTGCTGTCACTCGCCGATTCGCCGGTGACCTCGATTCATGCGCTGGGGATTCCGGTCATCACGGACAAGGTTGATATCGCCCATGCTCGCCTCGAGTTCGCTTCCGGCGCCGTGGCCAATTTAACGGCCAGCCGCGTTTCCACCGAGCGCGTGCGCAAGCTCCGTTTCTTTCAGGAGCACGAATATATTTCGCTGGATTATGCCCGGCAGGATGCGCTGCGCATTCGCGTCCGGCACCCTGCTCCTCAGCCGCAATTCGATTTCGAGCCGATTCCGACACGCCCGGAGGAGCCCCTGGCAGCCGAGCTGCGTGCGTTCGTGGACGCGGTGCGCCATCGCACCGCGCCTCTCGTCGATGCGCGCGCTGGCCGCCGCGCTTTGGAACTGGCTGACAGGGTTATGGCGGGCCCCCGCGCCGTCTCACGACTCTGCTCGATGAACGCACCGTCGTAGCCGCGAATCTGCCGCGCGCGGAACTGCAAACTCACAGCTCCATTCCTGCGCATCTGCCGCTGGACGTGCTCGCCTCGCGTGTCGTCGTTCCCCGCGATATTCCGGCGATGCCGTTCGATCCCGCGATGCTCCATCCCGATTACGCGCCGGTTACCGTGCTCGACCACAGAATCACCGTGCCCCCGGCGTTGCCGGTCGTCGAACTCCAACCAAAAGGGCCCGTCTCACCCTACGAACTGCCCGACGTTCTCAAACCCGACGTTCTCACCACGGGTGACGTCAATCTCATGGTGGCGCGTGTGGAAACGCCACCGCGAGATTGGAACTGGATCGCCCGCTCCGGCTCGATCGCGCTTCACATCCTGTTCGTTAGTTTTCTTTTGCTGCAGAGCAAGCTCTTTCCCTATCATCCGCCCACGCAATCGCAAATCGATCTGGCCCGGCAGCAACTCAACTTCATCTATATGCCGCCGGATGTTCGCGGCTTGCCGCCGACGCCGCCGGCGCCGCGCAGTCCGCAAATGCGCATCGACCCGCGCATCTTGCGCCAGATGGCCCCGCCGGTTGTTCCGCAACCTTTGCCGGGATCCAAGGAACCGGAACGCGTGCTGCGCGATACGCCCACGGAGCCGGCGCCAGAGCTGCCTGCAGCGCCTAAGCCGCAAGCGCAGACGCCGCCTGATTCTCGCGTCGATATGCCGAAGCCCCAGCCTCAAACCCAGACCCAAAATCGCCTCATTCTTCCGCAGATGAGTTCGCCTGGGCGCACGCTCGAGCAATCGGCGCAGCAGTCGCGCCAAAGCTCGAACAATGGGGTGGAAGG
>QHYR01000023.1 GCA_003223315.1 Acidobacteriota bacterium
GAATCTTCTCGGCGTCGGAAGCAGAGCGGGTTTTGGCCGGGAATGGCGAGCGTTGCATCTGACCGTTCTGATCAAGGAAGTGAGTCTGGCGTTTCGCTGGGTCCATTCGAGGGTCATAAACTCGTATCCACTTCTTGCAATTGCAGCGCAGGTAGCTGCCCTCGGATTTGTTTGGGCAATCGGCAGAATGTCTTGAAAATACTGTATACGTTGGGATCAAAGTGTCTGCTGGTACCATCGGCGGCGGCCTCGTCGGGTTTAAGTTGATGACTCACCTTAGAGTCATCGCCTTGTGGTCACCACAGTAACAAACGCACATACAATTTCGATGAACCGTTCGTACTATGCTGATTCTAAAGGTCACCATCGAGCATACAAGTGTTCATTTCAGGACGCCAAAATTTGCAAATGGTGGGAGTCGCTGCCTTGCGGCGAGAGAGATTTTGGCTCACGCCGTCAACAAAGAACATCACTAACCGGCCTGGGACGCGAACTGCATGGCGCTGTCGACGTTCCGCAAGCCGCTGCTGCTGCTCAGGTTACCTACAGGCTAGACAACGGGGCTCGGAAACCTCAGTACCGGCCGCCACCGGTACGGTCGCTCTATATTCACGCCGTTCTGGTCACAGCTAAGCTTGCGTTGAAGACTGCCAAAGATTAGGCCAAGCACCAAAAGGTTTTTCCCATGCCGGTTGGTAGAGGGAGAACATCAGATGCAAGCATCCTCACTGGCTGCACCAGTTGCAGCCCAGGAGCGAAGGCAAAGAGGAAGAGTCAAGGTTTCCCGGGAATTGCGCATACGCCCAGCGGATTCCAATGATGGGAGCTTCGAAGAAGTTCGAAGCACGCTGAACGCCTCGCGCGATAGCTTTTACTTCTTCACGCCTCATGACCGCTACTACAAAGGGATGCGGCTGCTCATTAGTCCTGCTTCCGCATCGCTGGCTGCTGCCTGCGAGGAGGAGAGCGAGGTCGTCCGCGTGCATCGTCAAGCTGCCGGTTTTGGTGTGGCTGCCGTATTTTCCAAGCACTCGACGGTGTCTAGCGGTCACGTTCAGTCCGGGAAACCAGCCAAGAACGAAAGACGCTGCGCCCAGCGGCGGCCATTCATTGCTACGACGGAAGTCATCGATGTGCGCACAGGAGCGCGGCTCTCGGTACGCACCGCCGATCTGAGTACCGGTGGCTGCTACATCGACACTTTGAATCCGTTTCCACTACATACGACTGTTTGGTTGCAGATTCAGAAGGAGAGCGCGACCGTCGAGTTCCGCGCAAAGGTTACTTCGTGCCATCCCGGGTCAGGAATGGGCCTAGTTTTTGAGGGAATCACACCTGCACAACGCTCCGCGCTGGCCAAATGGCTATGCAAACAGTCGGCCGGCTTTGAGTCTGACTCCCCTGTATCACCTCCGACCAAAGCAACCACAGACCGGTCCGAAGATCAGCCGCGTTTCGCAAGGCTTCTCGACATCCTGACTCGCAGGGGAGTCCTTACGGAGTCCGAGGCTCTCTCTCTCGCGCGGGATATCTGATCCGAGGACCCTCTCACTTGGGCGGAAATGCTGCTTTTCGCACCACGCAGTTCAAGCGTGGTCGGTCCCCTACCGTTGAGCGGCTAACAAGCGTGCTGCTGGAGCCACGCTGGGCCTCAATCTCGAGCCCTGGTTGCCAGCGGAGCACATCTGTCCCTCCGGGCAGGTGTTTGCAGGTCTGCGCGTGTGCCAAAGTGAACCTGAACCCGGAGGAGCCACATGGCGCAAACGATCTGGATCCACAAGCTCAGCGACGCGCAAAAGGCCCAGGCGGATGGAATGGAGTACATCTGCGAGCACCTGTTTCAGGCGCTGGCGCAGACGGGCAAGCTCACCAAGGTAAAGGGTTGGAACCCATTACCGAACGCCAGCGCGAAAGATGGCACCACGTACCGGGCGCTGTTCTGCGATTCGTGTGGCAAGAACTACACCAGCGGCCACGTGAGAATGGCCAAAGAACCCGTGCTGGTGTAAGCAAGCCGCTCCCGGCACCCACACGCCTCAGTCAATAGTAGGTCCCGAGAAGCCGGCTCCTCAGAAAGCGGCCGCTTAGTTATTCATGCTTCAAGCGGCCGTCACCGCAGCTTTCTTCCATCCCTGTCCAGGCGAAGCCTAGTCAGTTGCTTTTCGGCAACTGATCCACTACATCATCATGGTGGGTGTTCGAGGCTAATCATTACCGGCGGTTTTATGGTAAAGAATCCTGCCAAGGGGTCTGGCGCGAATACGACTGCATGCGGGATTTCTGAAATGATGCTGGAGACTGAACGCCTCGTATTGAGGAACTGGCTGGAATCCGACGTGAACCATTACCTCGTCTTGGCCGGCGACGTGGGCTACAACTGCTTCTCTCGGCCCGGGCGGTTTCTGGTTCACACCACAGAGGAAGCGCATGCCAAAGTCCGCGAAAGAATGCTTCTCTTCCACGATCGCAAACTCGGAAAATTTCCGATCTTTTTGAGAGCCACCGGCGAATTCATCGGCACCTGCGGCATGGAACCTTTCGATCTCGAGGGGCGATCCGAAGTCGAGTTGGGTTATCGTCTTTGCCTCAACTTCTGGGGCCGAGGATATGCCCAGGAAGCCGCCGCGGCCATCCTGGGTTACGGTTTCGGCGATTTGAGGCTGGCCAGGATCATGGCGTTCGTGCTTCCGCAAAACAAGGCGTCAGTCAGGATTCTCGATCAGCTCGGGTTCCAATATCTGCGCGATTTTATGCACGCCGATCTGCCACACCGCCTCTATGAATTTCCTCGACACCGTTCTATCGCCTGACGCGCCCCAGGCACGGCTACGCAGTTCTCCCGTAATTGAAAGAGTCTAGCTGCCTCTCGCGGAAGACGAGACTCGAATCCTTTGGTGAGAATTTGGTGGTAGTAACTGGCGAAGCAGCCATGAGTGGCACCACAGAGGCCGCTCGGAAGAGCGGCTTCTGCGGGCACGCGAGAGAGCGCCGCTTTAGGAAACCCGACAGACCTTGCGCTTCTTGAAAGCAACTCCAACTAGACCGGTGCCCAGCAGGAGCAGGCTTGATGGCTCGGGCACAGGACTATTGAAATTGCCAGCCGCAATGCCGTCGTGGAAGTTCGGAATGCTGCTGGTGGCAAACAGTGAGATACCGCCGCGACTGAAGTCCGCGATTCGGCTAGATCCGCCCATCCAAAAACTGTCGGTCACCGCATCATAACCTAGACTTAGGTTGCTTCCGAAGCCGGTGCTGATGGTCAGGCCCGTCGTCGTGCCATCCAGGAGTCGCTGCGTGATCACCCCGGAACCGCCAATACCATCGCTGGAATACAGGAAGGTTCCATCGGTTGTGATCCCGGTGGCAAACGGCGCGGCAAAACTGCCGAGAACATTCCCTAAGAGGTCGATGTGAGTCACCCCACTTGAACCAAAAGCTCGTGAAACCCACAAGGTATTATTAATGAAGGTAATATCCTCTGGCCCGTTGATTGGGATAGTCGCAAGCACGTTGCCGAGGCTATCCAGCTCCCGGACGACATTCCCAAACCCATAAGCCACATAGGCATGACCGGCGCCATCAAATGCTGTTCCGGTCGCACCGCTCGGCCCCAAAAACCCTAAAAACGTCCCCGTCTTCGTATATTCAGCCGCCGCAGTACTGGTGTCATTGCCGATGAGCAGAATGTCGTCGGCCTTAGCGACCCCAGCGGTTAGAAGACACAATATCGCTACGACTATCATTTTCCACTGTGACATTACCACACCTCCAGACCACGATTTCCGTGCCATCGCTGGCCACCGTCGATTGTACTTTAGTGTATTTAGCAATCCAGCTACCAAACTTTATCCGTTGAAAAATCACCACTTCCTGGGGAGCCACTGCAATGTTTTGCACAGAGTGTCCTGAGACGCTCCGCTTTCGATCCACTGATTACTCATTAAATTACATTCCAACTGTCTTTGGGAAAGAGTGGTTTGAGGCTGAACTGGCGAGGCCAGAAAACGAACGGCACCCGCTCTTTCAATGGCGAGTGAATGGCATGCAATATCTGAATGCATACAATCAGGTTCAACCAGATGGCAGCTATGCAGCCCTTCCGAGCGGACCACTCGCGGCCTATGCCTCATTCGCATTCAATTTGTTTGCGGTTGAGGACAACAGTCGATTAGATGAGGGAGAATGTAGCGGAGGCGAGATCGCGCATTTAAGACACAAATGTGGACGCTAGCAGGAAAGGAGAGCGCATAATGGACACCGATTCCGTTAGAAGAAGCAAACTGTTACAGCAGGTCAAACGTGGAAAGATGGGCGCTACGCAGTGGACGAGGCTTTTTGTGATGCTGGTGGCGGCTGCCGAGATGTTCGGCGTCGTATGGGATGTCCATCGAGGGAAGGGAAATTTCACCTTCCTTGCCAGCGCAATCGTTATGATTTTCATTCTAGCGATCGCCGGCATTGGACTTGGCGCCCTCGAGATGCATGAACGCTTTGACGCTCTCGTTAAATTGATTGGAGAGGACAAGTTGTTGCATGGCAAGGAGTAGGGAACAGAACTTAAGGTTCTCGATAAGCTCGCATTTCACCACCGGTACGATTTCGTGTACCCCGATCTGCCGCACCGCCTCTATGAATTTCCTCAGCAGCTATGAACCGGATCGGCACAAAGCTTCACTCCCGCCAACCGGCCCTAGTTAGAAAACCGTAAACTATCCTTCGCCCTTTTTGTTCGTTGAGGGTCCCCTGAGGAGCCGATGACCACCCCAACAGATGGCAAGCCAGCGCCGGGCGCCATACCCACGGCGCAGCTCATTGCCGCCATGCTTCCAAAACCGTCGAGCGCATCGTGGGCGTGTTTCCGCTCTCCGATCAGCAATCCATCCGCAACCGCTTCTGCAAGGCGTTCCGCTTTATCGTCTCGCAGCGCCTGCTCCCTCGCCGCGACGGCAAGGGCCGCGTCGCCGTCCTCGAAATCCTGAAGTCCACCATGCGTACCCGCGAATACGTGGAGAAGGGTGAAAGCGAAGGCAAGAGCCTGCTCGATGCCATGAACGATGGCGCCCAGGAAGGCATGCAGAGCTTCGATGGCGAACTCGAGAAGCTCATTCGCGCCGGAACTGTGGAGCTGCAGACCGGCTTGAGTTATGCCACGAACCACGGCAACCTGAGGCTCGCCCTCACGGACTTCGTCGAAGAGCCATCGGCCGAGAAGGTCGCCACAGAGTAAAAGACCTCGCCTTTACCGCTAGAGCTTGCCGAGCGACTTTGCGGCCGCGTTGATCGACTGCCGTGCCCGGAAGAAATCCGCCCAGGGATCGGCCTTCCGCAGCCTCTCGCTAAAATTCCCCAGGTTGAAATTGGCGGGATCGAGTTTGGGCGTGACCTCGGACCATTCCAGCGGCGTGGACACCAGCGCCTTTGGCCGCCTGCGAACCGAAAACGGTGTGACCACGGTCTGCCCGAATGCGTTTCGAAAGGGATCAAGATAGACGCGGCCGCCGCGCGCCTCGATGGAATGCTCCACGGTAAGCTCACGCGGATGAGCCGCCGCCAAACGCTCGCAGAACTGCCGCGAGAACGCCAGAACATCATTGGCATCCGGCCCCCTGCGAATGGGAACGAATACGTGCATTCCCCGGCTTCCCGAAGTTTTCGCGAAAGAAACCAGACGCAAGCCGTCGAGCGCTTCTTTGACGCGCAATCCAGCCTGCGCCGCATCCCGGAATTCGCCCGACTGCGGATCCAGGTCGAAACAAATCCAGTGCGGCTGCCGCGGTGCGTCCGCGCTGCTGGCCATGGCGTGCACGGCGATGCAGCCCAAATTCACCGCCGCAAGCTGCGTTTCGAGCGAGCCGCCCGCCACATAATGCGTGATACCCGTTTTGTGCCCCTTTTTATGCTTGATCGCCTTGCTCGGCGTGCCCGCGGGCATGCCTTTGGGCTTTTCCTTTTGGTAGAAGCATTCGCCCCGCATGCCATCCGGACACCGCTCCATCGTGAGCAAGTGGTCCTGCACGTAAGGCCGAAGTTTCGGGAATGCCAGTTCATAAAACTGCGCCAGATCACCTTTGGTATAGCCTTCCTCCGGCCAAAAAACCTTATCCGCATGGGTGATCGCAGTGACCGAGCTCCGGTTGCTGAACTTGCCCGCACGGCCCCGGACGCGGGAAGCCACGTTCACACCGTGCCCTTCGCCGGCAACTGAACCTCCTCCGGCCGTTTATCGTCTCGCAATCCCAGGTAGACGGGCTGGCGCAACTTCCGATCCGCGGTCCACTCCTGAAACGAAATTTGCGCCACCAACTTGGGCTTGAGGTACGTGATTCCTTTTTCCCGCGGCGGATCCAGGAAAGCCGGCTTCGACTGCACCAGCGGCTTGAATTTCTGATGAAGCGAAGCCAGCGTATTTTCGTTAAATCTGGTCCCCACCTTTCCCACGTATCGCAGTTTCCCGCCTTTCACTTTCAGCCACTTCGAGGAACGCCCCTCGATATAAGGCGCGGACAAGTCTTTGGCCACCACTCCTTCATAGCCTTTCTGTTTCGCAACTTTGAACGCTTCCAGGCCGTTCTCCGCCAGGCGTCGCGAGATCATCAACGCCTCGGCCTTGTCAATCGCGGATTCCGCGGCAGGGCGGCGTATCTGGAGCGTCTCATGGCGCAGATCGCGTCCGGAGCTGTACAAACAATCGAACACGGCATACGCCGTCGCTCTGCTGCCCTCCTGCAGAAGCTGAAATCGTGAAATCCCTTTGCTGTCGAATGCGACCACTTCGCCGTCGAGAAGAAGCGTGCGCATGCGAAGCTGCTGAATCGCGCGGGCTACCGGCGCATACGTCGCCGTACGGTCGTTTCCGTTGCGCGAAACAAGGGTGACGCGCTCGCCCTCTTTGTAAGCCAGAATTCTGTAGCCGTCGTATTTCTCTTCGTAAATCCAGCCCGGCTTGTGAAATGGCTCCCGTACCAGCGTCGCCAGCATCGGCGTGACGCGAAATGGAATTCGATCCTTGTCAGAAGCCATCGTGCTCCGTCCATGCGGTGGAAAATCTGGCAGCGATCATTTTGAGCGCATGTGCTTTAGCGATGAACTTCGGGCCGCGCGACTATGCCGTGTGCCATCCTTTGCCTTTTTCAAATCGGCCTTCATCAAATCAGCCTTCTTCAAATCAGCCCTCTTCAACCCAGAAGGGTCGCCCGCGGCCGCTTTCTCTACGTTTCCCCCGGCCGCCCGCGCAATCTCTGCAAGGGAGCGGCGCGTCAATGCCGAGCGCGGCTCTTCGACCGTGATGTCCTCTGTAGAAGCAAATCGGTCGCGATGTTTAATCAGCAGCCACGAAGCGCGTTTGCTCCCGCCGAACCCTCGCGTGCGCACGAGCACCCACGAGCCTTTCAATTTGGCGCCGTGCAGCGTGAACTTCAGATCACCCTTCTCCAGTGCCGCGTTCACATCGGGCACTTCCGGCGTCCACGCGCCGCGGTCCCAAACCATCACCGTGCCGCCGCCATACTCGCCCTCCGGAATTACGCCCTCGAACCCGCCGTATTCGACAGGGTGATCCTCCACCTGCATGGCCAGGCGCTTAACCGCCGGATCGAGCGAAGGCCCCTTTGGCACCGCCCACGAGAGCAACACGCCATTCCACTCCAGGCGGAAATCGTAATGCAGATGCGAGGCCTGATGTTTTTGAATGACGTAGGCGAGAGGTTTGCCCAGTGACGGCCGCTCCTCCGGCTCGCCTTGCGGTTCAGGGGTAGTCTCAAAACGTCTTTTCTTTTGGTATTCCTTGAGCCCCACGGGCGTGCCTCTTTCTAACGTCGATTTTTAGAGCTAACCATACGATGTTGACTCTGCCTCAATCTCGTCGCGCCCCGGCCTTCTTAGCATGCGCCGTCGCACACCAGCACCGCCGCGCCTTGGATCGCGTCATACTTCAGTTGGTTCAATGCCTGATTGGCATCGCGCAAGGCAAACCGTTGCACGTGCGTGTGGATTGGGATTTCCGCAGCGATCCGCAGAAAATCCTCCCCGTCCTGGCGCGTGTTGTTGGCGACGCTGCGAATCACCCGTTCGTGATAGAGCAAGTTGTAATCCAACGCCGGGATGGGACTCATATGGATTCCGCCGAGCGCCAGTGTTCCGCCCTTTTTCAAGGCTTTGAGCGCCGCGGGAACAATCTCTCCTGCCGGCGCAAAGATAATCGCCGCGTCCAGCTTGACCGGAGGTTCGGCCAGCGTGCCGCCGGCCCACTTGGCGCCCAGCTCGAGCGCCAATTGTTGGTGCCGTACGTCGCGCGTGGAAGCGTAAACTTCGGCGCCCCAGTGCCGCGCCACCTGTATGGCCACATGAGCCGCCGCGCCGAAACCATATAGACCTAACCTCCCGCCTTTCTTGATTCCCGAGAGGCGCAGCGATCGAAACCCGATGATGCCCGCGCATAACAATGGCGCCGCTTGGTCGTCCGCAAACGCCTCCGGAATGGGATAGACAAAATCCTCCGCGGCCAGAACGAACTCGGCATAGCCTCCATCCACCGTATAACCGGTAAACGAAGGATGGTCACATAGATTTTCGGTGCCCGCACGGCAGTATTCGCAAGTGCCGTCCGTGCGATGCAGCCACGCAATGCCCACGCGCGCGCCCTTGCCGAAGCGGTGCGCCCCTGCGCCTGACTCTTCCACCACGCCCACAATTTGGTGTCCCGGTATGATCGGCGACTTCCGGGGCGGCAGTTCGCCTTCGACAACATGCAAATCCGTGCGGCATACGCCGCATGCGCGTACGCGAACCAGAATTTCGCCCGGCCCCGGCTGCGGAACCGCAACGTCCGTGAAACGTAGAGGGTTGGTTTCAATGGGAGCCGGACCTTGCAGCAAGCACGCCTTCATTCCCTCCCCCACTATCTGATTCACTTGGCGTCCATGGGACTCGCGCGTAATTGCGATGCCGCCAGACGCCATTCCAGCGCTCTGGCAAGAGCACGCTGCGCGTGCGCTTCAATGATGACTTTGCATTGAGCATCGCATCACGCTGCAGTTCGTCCCCAAACGCCAGCCCGGCTCCTGAGCCAAAAATTGAGGTCATCAAAATTTGAATTTGAGCGCCAGCTGCATCAGCCGCGGCGGCAGCGCGCTCACGACGTGACCGAAAAGCGGGTTGTCCACGTCGCCATTCACCGCGGCCGGCCCGAAGAATTGCGTGCGATTGAACAAGTTGAAGGTCTCCAGCCGCAGCTCCAGCGCCTTGGACTCCGTAATCCGCAGATCCTTTACCACAGCGAGATCGGTGTTGAAGGTTCCTGGTCCGTGAAAAAACCTGCGCGAGGCGTTTCCGGGCGTGCCCAGCACGCAAGGAGAAAGTTTGAAACCGGGTCTGCAGCCGTTATCCGCAAATAGCGAACTCTTGAAATAAAGCAGCCCGTTGTTCTGTGGGTGACCGCTGAGGTTGAGAAGTCCTGGAATGATATCCGGTAAATCCAGGCTCTTATTGTTCACGCCGTTCGGAATGCTTCCTTGCAACGAGTTATCTCCGTCCGCCGAAAGGGTGACCGGGAAACCGCTGCTGATGCGCGTGATCCCCGAAATGCTCCAGCCGTCCGTCAGAAGCGTGGCGCGCTTGGTCAGACGATCCAGCGGTAATTTGAGCACGTAGCTTGCCACCAGGTCGTGGGGCAAATCCCACGCCGATAGCGCGCGTGTGGCCTGGAAATTGTATGGATTGACAGGATCGGAAATGCTCGACGCTTGGTCGATCGACTTGCTGAAAGTATAGGAGATCAGGAAACTAGCTTCCTTGCCCGAATGCCGCAAAGTAGCCTCGAATGCGTTGTAGTTCGAATTTCCGATGGTCGCATCGTAGTCGTCGTTGGCGAAACTTGGCCCCAGGGGGCCGCGCGTCCCGCTCACCATTTGACCAGCAGCGGTTGTGTAGGTCCTGTCTTCTCCAAAAGGCCCGCAAGGAGTCTGCGGCGGATTTGTAGGCTTTAGGGCGACCTGCTGGCTTAGCTTCAGACACAGCGCAAAGTTCCCCGGATTGGCGGAATACACCACCAACAAGTGATGCGCCTGGGATCCCACGTAACTCAAACTGAGCAGCGTATTGGTGCTCAGTTGCCGCTCAATCGACGCGAAGTAGTTCTCGGTATAAGGATAGCTGTTGCTCGGGGGTGTCGCGGTCATGCCCGCCTGCGGAAGAAACGAAGAAAAATCAATATTCGTGATGGGATTTGCCGGACTAGCGCCATAGGGAGGGACGTGCAGCGGAAAGGGATTGACGTGAACGGAACCATCCCCCGCGGAGACGAAGGGTGTCGCAAACAATGGCGGCGCTGGGCTGGTGTAGCTCAATCCGTAGGGCGGCTGGGGCTCGTCAATCGCGGCGGTATTCCCCTCGATCACGGAATAAAAGATTCCGTAGCCGGCCCGAATGCTCGTCTTCCCGGGCCCGCCGAGAATTTTGCTCCAGATCCCGTGCGATACACTCGGCGAGTATGCCAAACCGAGCCGTGGCGAAAAGCGCTGGCCCTGCGGCACGAGCGTGTTCGGTACTCCCGCATCACCCACGTAGACCAGGCTCGTTGGGGCGGTCGGGTAGACTTTGGATTGCTCTCCTAGAATGAAGGTGGGATTCTGGTTGTATTTCTCGGACCAATACTGCATCAACTCCCAGCGAAGGCCGAAATTCAGCGTGAGGCTGGGCTTCACCCGCCAGCTATCCTGGCCAAAGCCCGCCGCATACTTGTGGCGCGGATAGTATGTGTTGGACGATGCCTGATTGTAGTTCGTGGGGACCCCGAGGAGAAAATCTGCGAAATCCGAGCCCGTTTCCGAGCCCGTGAAAAGGAACGACCCATTGAACGTCGCATCGGGATTGACGTTCACCTGCTCCAAGCTGAACTGGAATCCCGTGATCAATGTGTGGTTGCCTATTACTCTGGAAAAGTGATCCATCGCTGAATACGTATTATTTGCCTGCGTCAGATTCGTAATCGGCACTCCCATGACAAACGAGTTAAAACGCACGTTTTCGATGCCCTCGATCTTCGGCGCCAGCGGGACGATGCCCGTCGACCCCACGCCGGTCACAAAGCCTTGCGAAGCCAGGCTAGGACCGACGCCGCCTAGCGGCTGTCCCACGTCATTGGCATTGCGCATGAAACTTAATCGAAGCTCGTTCACGCTGGATGCACCGACCGCCTTGGTATCCCCGAGGTTGATCAGTTGCGCGCGCCCAAAAGTCAGGGCGTTGAATCCGGGGACGCTCGCGCCTCCCACGGCGGCGGGATAAGGATTATTCACGGTATAGTCGTCAAAGAAATAGTACGCGGATAATTGACCCCACCGCGCGTTGTTGCTGTCCGTGCGAAAACTCGCCCTGTCATCGCGCACGATCTTATTTTCCGAGCCGGTGGAAAACGTGCTCGGCCCGGCGTTAGGCAGGGGGATGCACGGGTTGCACTGCAACAAATATGTCGCGGGCGCGGACCATACGCTCTTGGGAATTACGTTACCCGGAAAAACACTCGCATAAGCATCCCCGGCCATAACCGTGCGGCCGAGTTTCTGCGACAGAAGGCCGGCCATAAAAGGCCCGCCGACCGCGCCGGTCAGCTGCCGATCGCTTAGATCGCCTGTCCGGTCCGCCCTCGAAGGAACCTCGATGTTTCCGGTATCAATTCCCTGTGTCGTCCGAGTTCCCTGGTAGTCGCCAAAAATGAATAGCTTGTCTTTCTTCACCGGGCCGCCCATGGTGCCGCCAAACTGGCTTTGGCGATAGGTAGCGACGTCCGGAGAAAAGAAATTTCGCGCATCGAGCGCGGTGTTGCGCAGGAATTCGAAGCCATTTCCGTGCCATCGGTTCGTTCCGGACTTCGTTACCACGTTGATGATGCCGCCGCTGTAATTCCCATACTGGGCGTCGAAATTGTTGGTGAGGATGCGGAACTCGGCAATCGAGTCGAGGTTGGGCACGATGGAAGTGCCGCCGTTCATCAGCTCCTTGACATCGCCTCCGTTGACCATGAAACCATTGGCGTCCTCGCGCTGGCCGCTGATGGACTGGTTGCCCGCATTCAGAGCACCCGAAGGGGCAATCGCCACCGTCACTCCGGCCATGACTATGGAATCCGGCTGCTGCGTACTCATGGGCACCACCGCAGGCTCCAGCGAGAGAAGATCCGTCACACTTCGCCCGTTGAGCGCCACCGCGGTGATATCCGCGCTGGTAATCACCCCGCCGACCTGCGTGTCCGCCGTCTCCACGTGAACCGCCGTATCCGTAACCGTAACCTCCTGAGACTGTTCGCCCATCTCCAGCGTTATATCCATCTGCAGCTTGGTCCCCACGTCGATGGTCAATCCAGTGCGCTTGTAGGGCTTGAACCCGGGCCGAAAAGTTTCCAGTTCGTAATGGCCCACGGGCAGCGTCGTAAAGGCATAACGGCCGTCCATATTCGTGGTGGCATTCTGCTGCACGCCGGTGTCCACGTTACGGCAGAGGATGGCAATGTCCGGAATCACCGAGCCGCTGGGGTCCATAACGATCCCGGAGATGCTCCCCGTCGTTTGGGCTCGCGCCGGCGCACCGGAGAAAAAAAGAATGGGGATAATTAGAATTTGCGCGCCAATTCCGAAGCCGCGTCTCATCTCAGCAGGTCACTCCACCCCGCGAACGCACCATCGCGATCATGGGGCATGGCGCCACGATGGAGCCGTTAAATCGGGGTAAAACTTCCTCAACGCGGATCTCGGGGCGGTGGAATCTATGCGGAAAATCCTTAAGAGCAAACGCGCTCGGCGCAACCTGTTACTTCCGGCCGAGCTTCTTGCCGTCCGGCGTCACCAGATATTCGAGCCACAAAATGCGCTGCGCATATTTCCCGGGACGCCCCGTTAAAGTGACCTCATCTCCTGCCTTGAGGCTTTCCTTGGTCCACCCGGCTCGGAGCATCTCGGTCGGAGGAAGAATCTCGGCATGCCACTCTTCGACGTTGCCCTTCTTGTCCTTTACGGCTACCGAGAGGACCGAATGGGGATTGGCCCACTCGTAGTCCGTCACGACCCCCATCAGCGTGATGCTTTTGCCCTCGTACACCTGCCGCGACGCATGGTGGGCCCACAACGAACTGGAACACGTGAAGGCGCCGACGGTTACCGCGACAACAATCAGAACCTTGGCTCTCACTTCGACACCTCCAAGGCGCTTCCCTGCACGACACCCCTACCGGAGCCTACCACATCCGAGTGCCCGGAAGCACTGCGTTGCTACGCGATACTAACGCCAAAGTCCTTTCCCTCGGAAGCTTCAAGTAAGTTCTCCAATTTTAACAATCGTCCAGAGTTCGTCATTCCTCCTGGTTTCTGGCATGTAAGCTGAGCGGTGAACTTGTACATATCCCTGCTCTAAACGTATTTCCAATGTCTCACCTGTCGGGGCGGACACCAGGAACGCACCCTCTTCCCCCTCAAGTGCGAAGGTAACGTCGGCAACCAAAATCGTTTCATTTATCTTGAACATGGTTGGTTTTTCTTCGACTGGAGGAACGGAACTCACCACCTCACGTTCGACACAGCGACGAAGCCGTTCGCCGATTCTTTTCGAAGCCGAGAAAATGCGGGATACCGGGACCAATCCCGCCACTCTGTAATTGCCGATGGACGCAAGCCCAGCCGAGGCTATGCAGCCGCACTCTGAGCACACAGGCCGGCCGCCGAATTGGCAAGGAGTAATGCGAGTGGCTAGATCAGCGGAAATGCAGGTGGTGGTCTGCGCAAATATGCATTCTTGAGGCCAGCGCGGTGGGTGGTAATAGCCATCTAGAACCGCATTGGGCAAGTAAACCTTCGGGAAGCCGTGGCGCAGCTGAGCCAATTCCTCGAGCGCCGCCAGCCGGTCCTGAGGACGCAGACGCTCCGCACTATGGTCTCCTCCTTGAGGCGTAAACAGACTGAACCATATCTTTCTCACCTCGCAACGGTCTGACCAAAAACTCGCAAAATCCCTCAGATAATTCGGCCGGCAAAGTAATGGCCTAGTTATGGTGCAGTGCACGATAATCTGGTGACCCGCGATGTTCTGGAGGATGCGACTGTAAGTGGCGGGGGAACGCCGCTTGTCGTGTTCTGCCGCCAAGCCATCCACTGAAACGACCAAATGAAGATTCGCAAGGGTGCTCCATTCCGCCGGGATCGATCGAACCGCACTGGTAACCAGCTGTACTTCGACACCCAGTCGCGCAAGCTTTGGCAGCAAGATTCCCAGTTCGCGGTAACGGACTAGGGGCTCTCCACCCACAATAGAAAGGTGCAGAGGCCGTAAACGTCGAACCAAACCCAAGACCCCCGCGATCAGAGCCTCATCCTTGAAATCGGCTAGTTGACGCAGCGGGCCGCCTGCCCCCAGATGGTTTGGCTCATAGGCGTAACAACCCGGACAGCCAAGAGGGCACTCCCGGGTGATTTCAAGAGACAAGAATGGCCTGCGCCCCTGCAAAATCCTGGACCACGCCGGTACGATATCCTTCAACTTCATGAAATCTCTCTCCCGGAGTTTTGCAACGCTCTATACACGCCCGCCGGCCGCTCCAGCTTGAGACTGTGGCGGCATCCACTCTCGGGTATCCCCAATGCCGCTCTCCTGCCGCACGACATCACGTGCGAAAGCTGCTTAACGTGCTTGCCGGGAATACCGTGCTTTCCCTCGGCGCTTGGTGATCGCGGGGCTTCCACCAGCTCCTGATGTCTCATTGTCAGACAGTTCAGTCCTGATCAACCCGTCAAAAAGACGTTGTCGCAATGCCAGGTAGGATTTCTGAACCTCCTGTTCAGCCTGCGTGTGCGCGAGGATGGCCAGTAATCGATCAAGCGAAAACGAGTTGCCTTCGATATCACCCAGGAGTTCACAAGTTTTCTGAGCTTGGCGCACGTAATTCGAAAGAGCATTCAAGCATTCGTCGCGAAGAAGTTGGCGTTCAGTCACGGGTAACTACCTCCTTTTGACGTTCGACTCCATCAGCTGGCATGGATCGACGACTTTTCCTTTCGCTCCCTATTGCCTTTGCTTGAGCGGTGATGAGAAAAGCGATGACCGCTCGGAATTTTTCGACGAAGGGCTATCGAGAAAAGCGGAACTTAGGAGCGATTTTAGGTTCGCAGTGAATGAACAAGACGCAGGATATCCTGGCCTGTCCTGGCGGGAACGACCCAAGCGTCGTTAAGGTTTTCCATGCGAGCGAACGTGGCGGTGGGTGGCGGTAGAATGCTTCCCTGGTTGTCAACGCGAGGCGTCGCGCACTCTGCCGCTTGGCCTTGCGCATTAGATACCTGTCCATCATTCGATGGATCATCCATAAGATTATGAAGTTCCGGGATCTCTCGCGTGGCAACTGCCAAGCCCATGAGAAGAAATAGAATGGGAAGGATTCGACTCACGCTATTATCCCCGGAGGGTCAAGCTTATAAATGATAGCTCCAAACCGACCGGCCCTCAATGCAATTAATCATGCTGGAGTGCGGCTATGGTGTCCCAAAATCCGCTTGCTGACTTTTGGAACCCTAGAGGAATGCGATCCACCGCCCCGCAATCTTGACCCTCCCCGTACTTCCCTACTCCAGGTGGCCCGCTAGGCATAGATAGCCAGCCTTAACTTCGAGTTTACAGGATAGAATCTTAGCAGTGGTGGCATACTCACCGTCCGATTCGTCGTCTTGTTCTGATGCAAATCCTGTAAAATTGAGACGGTTTCGGCCGGGCCTCAATGATCTTGCTCATCGAGGCCCTTCTCATTAAGGAACTCGGACATCAGATCCGCCACTTCGAGATTGTTAAGATCTAAGAATGGGACGTGCGTATTGCCGTAGATTCCTACGTCCGGCAGTAGCAATAGCGATGCGTCGCCACCATAACGATTCACGGTCTCGACAAACTGCTTCTTGAAAATGAGTCGTATTCGTGGATTCTCGAGCTGTGGAATCGGCTGTGGGCTGGAAGGAATGTTATCTCCCACGACGATCTGAATGGGGATCTTGGTCAATTTGAGAAAATCCTCCAGCGGCACAGGTGCGCCAGGTCCGACGAGAAACCCATCGTAGGCCGGGAGCGGTGCAGGCGCTTGTCCCACTGGGAACGGTTGATTAGCACCCTCATAGTCCACGATCCCCTTCACGTTAGGACTTCTAATGGCCGCGAGGCAGGCGAATCGCCCGGAATCAGAGCTGGAGACCAGGATGGCCGGGCCGATTCTCTCGAGGAGGGCCGCGAGGGCGTCGACAATCACGTTTTCGTCATCCATTACCCCCGGGATGAGATACTTGAAAAATTGGTCGAGCCCGGCCTTAGGAAACTGTGTGTTCGGGAAGTACTCCAGAAATTCTGGGCCCAAACGCAAGCCGATAAATGTCGTTTGGTCGCCTTTGCGGTTAGTGTGATTGGGGATGACTTGTTTGTCGAGCAGGGCCCCGAGTGTTCCATTGAAGGACGGGAAGCCAGCCTTACCCCGCCGAGGGAAATCGACGACGTACACCGCGAAGCCTCGGCGCAGGAAGATCGTTTGGTATCCCTCCCGGCCGTCCGGCGTAGACTCCCAGGCGCTCCCCGTTGCGTTCGCACCGTGAATCATGACGAGGGGAAATCTTCGGGCGTGCTCGGGAATCTGGTATTGTGCATACAGGTGGTCGATCGGGAAGCTTTGCCCCGCGTCGGAAGCGCTGCGAACCGTAGGGTCAAACTTCCCTGGCGCAGTGACCTCAGTCCCGCCAACGAAGAAGCTCCCTTGCTCGACGATGCTTATTGGCGCGCCGTGACCCCTTTTAGCTTCAGGATCACCCGTCTGTGCAGCGGCAACGCTGTTTCCTGTTTGAGACAAGACTTGTCCTAACAGGATCGCGGCCAGTCCGAACAGACGCGCGCCGCTTACCTTTCCAAGAAGTCTTCCGGAATTCATTTTGTTCCTCCCGTTCCCGTGTTCCAATTTTGAATCAATATTCGTGAGTTCGGCCAAGCCAGCGATTGCGTTCGCAGATCGCGCTTGGCACACTCACTATCGGCTCGGGCGAGGCTTTCTATCAATGCATGAGGGCTGGCACGTGGCTGGAATGATTCTGACGGTGCAGATAGCTGAAAAGATGAGGCTTGGGGTTCAGACAATGACCAGTCCCGCGGCCGGACGGTTGTGCTAAACTTCCGGCCAACGCAGGCAACTGTGGCAACGCCAATCCTGTCCGGCCGGGTCCGCTTTGGGGTATTCGAAGTTGACTTGCGCTCTGGTGAGCTGCACAAGCACGATATCAAAATCAAGCTTCATGATCAGCCCTTTCAACTCCTGGCCATACTGCTTGAACATCCGGGCGAGTTGGTGGCACGGGAACAGCTTCACCAGAAGCTTTGGCCTGCCGACACATTTGTCGATTTCGATGTCGGCCTTAATTCTGCGATCAAAAGATTGCGCGACGCGTTGGGCGACTCGGCTGAAACCCCGCGGTTCATCGAAACCTTGCCACGCAAAGGTTATCGCTTCATCGCGCCAGTGGATCGCCCTTCCGCTGCGGCCCTGAATGTTTCTTCGACTGAGAGCCCAACACCAGCCACATCTTCTTCGCCAATGCCAGCTTCCAATGGAAGGGCCAAAGTTCAGCTCGTTTGGTTTGCTCTCCGGGAAAGGCGCTTACGAAGGCTCTGGATTGGAGCGCTCGCATTTATCGCACTGATGGGACTCCTGATCGGCACGAATGTCGGCGGAGTGTGGCATCGCCTCGTAGGCAAGTCTGCCCAGTCGCCGATTAGGTCCATCGCGGTCCTTCCGCTCGAGAATCTTTCCCGAGATCTCGACCAAGAATATTTCGCCGACGGCATGACCGAGGCGCTCATCACCGACCTGGGCAAGATCGGCGGTCTGCGGGTGATTTCGCGCACCTCGATGATGCACTACAAGGGCACGCGTAAGACGTTGCCCGAGATTGCTCGGGAGTTGAACGTGGACGCGGTGATAGAGGGAGCGGTGCTGCGGTCAGGCGACCACGTGCGCATCACGACCCAGTTGGTGGAAGCCGCCAGCGACCGGCACCTGTGGGCAGAAAGCTATGAGCGCGAGCTGCGAGACGTGCTGACACTGCAGGGCGAAGTAGCCCGAGATGTCGCGAAGCAAGTCAATATCAAGCTGTCGCAGGAAGAGCAGACTCGATTCGTTAGCGCCCGCCCTGTTGATCCCAAGGCGCTCGAAGCTTATCTCAAGGGGCGTTACGAGCTGTACAAGATGACTTTAGAAGGCACGAAGAAAAGTATCGACTATTTTGCACAAGCTCTCGACATAGATCCCACTTACGCTAGAGCTTGGGCTGGTGTGTCGGAGGCTCTCTCTTTCCCTTCTGTTCCCCAAGGGACTTGGGATTCCCACCCGCAGGAGGTATTGGCAAAGGCCAAGGCGGCAGCTCTGAAAGCTTTGGAACTTGACGGAGCACTCTCCGAAGGGCATCTGTCGCTTGGACTCGTGCTAAGTAGGGACTGGCTCTGGAGTGGTGCAGAGAAGGAATATCAGCGAGCAATTGCGCTCGATCCGAACAACGCCATGGCTCACGGAGTCTATGGCCTCCACCTGATGGCCCAGGGTCGTCTCGAAGAAGCCATTGCCGAGACAAGACGAGCGCAAGAGCTCGATCCACTCTCTCCATTAATGCATCGCAATTTGGCACGGGCGTTATCTGCGACGGGTCGTTATGACGAGGCACTCGCCCAGTACCGTGAAGTAGCCGCCCTGGGTGGCGCGATGAGTTACCCAACTCATCGCCGGATGGCTCTGGCTCATGAGCGCAAGGGCATGGAACGAGAAGCTCTCGCAGAGCTGCTCGCCGCACTCAGGACGCCCAAAAACTGGCTGGAGAGCACACAGTCTCTTCCGGAGAAAGTGGAAGATCGCGGTGCAAAGCAACTTGCTGCACAAGTCGAGCGAAAATATGCCTCCTCTGGTTATCCAGAAGCGAAAAGAGTTTTTCTCCACGGAGATGCTCTGCACATTGCACCGAGAGCGGGACCGATCTGGACCGCCGCCGACTATGCCGAGCTTGGGCTGAAGGATAAAGCCTTCGAGTGGCTCGGTAAGGCCATCGAATTGCGCAAACCCAACATGGAGTTCATCAAGGTCGATGAGCGATTCGTGCCGCTCCGCTCCGACCCCCGGTTTGGAGACCTGCTGCGGCGCATCGGCCTGCCGAATTGATCTTTGCTGGACCGGTGAGCAGTGAAAAAGATTGTCCGAGCAGCAGCCTGTCGCTGACCCTCGGCGGGCCCTTATTCATACCCTTCATACCGGGCATCTACCGTGTCCAGTTGACGGTGTTCGATTTACTCTTCAACAGCGAATCCGTGACCGAATACTTCACGTCTCGCCCTAGCGGACCGCCCCTCGGCATACAGCCCCGCCCAGGTTGAGAGCGTTTCGGTAGCCCTTTCACCTACCGCCCTGGAACCTCCATCGCACAGCATCAGCCACCTAAAGGAATGCGATCCACCGCCCCGCGGCAACGATGCCAAACCACAGCAGAATCGAGCAGCAGCCCGCGAACTTCGCTCCCGCTGGCGTTACCCGCGCCTCGTCCCAGCGGGACACGCGCCGATAGACGGTCTGGTGAAAAATTAGGGCATTCAGCCCCGCCAGAAAGAGCATCGCCATCTTGATGCGAAACGCCTTGTTCTCCCAGCAGCGCGTGGCTTCCGAAGCAAAGAGGCAAAATCCGGTCATCAACTGTATCGTCAACCCCGCCCAGGCCCAGGGCAGCAGCCGCCCCGCTATCCTCGATACCGGCTCCCCCTTCATGGTCAGCCCTATAAGCCGCAGATCTAGTGCCGACGTGGCTCCCACCAATAGAATGATCCCAAAAAGATGAGCGGTCTCGATCATGGGAAATAACCATAAGGACTGATGGATGGCCGTCGCCCACGCCGAATTCTCCAGCCAGGCACAAAAAGCAGGGATATCCATGATGTTGTCCGAATCCTTCAACCCAAGTTCGCGGCAGAGCTCGCCTCAGCAAAAAATCAGCCTTTCGGTTCGCCGGCGAACTTATAGCCCAAGCCCACAACCGTGAGGATCAGTTGGGGATTCTTGGGATCGGGTTCGATTTTCTGCCGCAGCCAGGCCACGTGCACGTCAACCGTACGCGTCGATGGCTGCCCCCCATAGCCCCATACTTCCCGCAACAATTCATCGCGCGAAAGTGTCGCTCCGCGGTGTTCCACAAAATATCGCAGCAACTGAAATTCCTTGGCCGCTAAGGCCACCGGGCGGCCCTCGCGCGTCACTTCCGTGCTGCGGATATCGATCTGCAGATCACCGCACTGATAGCGGACTGGCCCCGTGCTCTTTCCCGGTCCCGCGCGTCGCAGCAGAGCATCCACGCGCGCCAGTAGTTCCACCATTTTGAAGGGTTTCGTCAAGTAATCATCGGCGCCGGTTCGCAGGCCAATCACTTTGTCCATAGTCTGCCGGCGCGCCGTGAGCATCAGGATCGGTGTGTTTGATCCCAGCTGCCGCAGCTTCTGGCAAATGGCTAACCCATTCTGCCCCGGAAGCATGAGATCGAGGATCAAGAGGTCAAATGGTTCACGCATGGCCATGTCCATACCCGAATTGCCATCCTGAGCCACGCCGACGGCATACCCTTGCTTCCGTAAACGATCCTTCAGAGTGGTGGCTAATCCTGTTTCGTCTTCAACGATGAGTATTCTTGCATTCATTCGGGATGATTCGGCGTCTGCTGGTCCTAAGCTTTGGCTGCCTCGGCTTTGGCACTCATGTTGTGTGCCTCTGTGGAGTCGAATACCGGGAAATGCAGGGTGAAAACCGATCCCTTGGATGGCTTGCTCGATACACTTACCGAGCCCCCCATGGCTTCCATCATCCGCTTT